>CP102260.1:15000-349000 GCA_025146925.1 [Bacteroides] pectinophilus
AGTATGGTTGGTAGAGGAGCATTGATGACGCGGCGAAGCGGTACCGGCAAGGAGCCGTGGAGTGTCATGAAGAGAGAATGCCGGAATGAGTAGCGAGATTAAAGTGAGAATCTTTAAGGCCGAATATCCAAGGTTTCCGGGGTAAAGCTGATCTGCCCCGGGTAAGTCGGGGCCTAAGGCGAGGCGGAGACGCGTAGCCGATGGACAACAGGTTGAGATTCCTGTACTGCAATGGATCAGAACTGTGGGGACACGGGAGGTAAAGGAAAGCCGGGAAAGGAAAGCCCGGTGAAAGCCGAGGAGGCGTATGCGAGGCAAAACCCGCATGCAAGCCAGAGCGGTGAGAGGAGCGAAACAAAAGTAGCGAAGTTCCGGAGCCTGCCGTCAAGAAAAGCCGCTATAGTGTCCATTGTACCCGTACCGTAAACCGACACAGGTAGATGAGGAGAGAATCCTAAGGCCGGCGGGAGAAGCATTGTCAAGGAACTCGGCAAAATGACCCCGTAACTTCGGGAGAAGGGGTGCCACAGCAATGTGGCCGCAGAGAATAGGCCCAAGCAACTGTTTAGCAAAAACACAGGTCTATGCAAAACCGAAAGGTGAAGTATATGGGCTGACGCCTGCCCGGTGCTGGAAGGTTAAGGGGAGATGTCAGGAAACGAAGCATCGAACTTAAGCCCCAGTAAACGGCGGCCGTAACTATAACGGTCCTAAGGTAGCGAAATTCCTTGTCGGGTAAGTTCCGACCCGCACGAAAGGCGTAATGATTTGGGCGCTGTCTCGACAATGCACCCGGTGAAATTGAAGTGCCAGTGAAGATGCTGGCTACCCGCGCCAGGACGGAAAGACCCCATGGAGCTTTACTCTAGTTTGGCACTGGGATCTGGCATTGCACGTACAGGATAGGTGGGAGGCTGAGAAATGATGACGCCAGTTGTCATGGAGCCGGCGTTGGGATACCACCCCTGCATTGCTAGGTTTCTAACCAGCCGCCGTGATCCGGCGGTGGGACAATGCCAGGCGGGGAGTTTGACTGGGGCGGTCGCCTCCGAAAGGGTATCGGAGGCGCTCAAAGGTTCACTCAGAATGGACGGAAACCATTCGCAGAGCGCAAAGGCAGAAGTGAGCTTGACTGTGACACCGACGGGTGGAACAGGTACGAAAGTAGGACTTAGTGATCCGGTGGCATAAAGTGGGATTGCCATCGCTCAACGGATAAAAGCTACCCTGGGGATAACAGGCTTATCACTCCCAAGAGTTCACATCGACGGAGTGGTTTGGCACCTCGATGTCGGCTCATCGCATCCTGGGGCTGGAGTAGGTCCCAAGGGTTGGGCTGTTCGCCCATTAAAGCGGTACGCGAGCTGGGTTCAGAACGTCGTGAGACAGTTCGGTCCCTATCCGGCGCGGGCGCAGGATATCTGAGAGGAGCCGTCCTTAGTACGAGAGGACCGGGACGGACTGACCTCTGGTGTACCGGCTGGCATGCCAATGCCACGGCCGGGTAGCCAAGTCGGGCAGGGATAAACGCTGAAGGCATCTAAGCGTGAAGCCCCCCTCAAGATGGGATATCCCACTGAGTAATCAGGTAAGACCCCTTGAAGACGACAAGGTTGATAGGCTGGAGATGTAAGTACAGCAATGTATTCAGTTGACCAGTACTAATAGGTCGAGGGCTTAACCGAAGAAAGAAACGGATAGAAAGAGAGTGCCTGAGGAGTTATCCGAAGGTAAGGGATGTAAGAGATAATTTAATGTGCAGTTTTGAAGGAACAATGATTAGCATGGCCTGGTGGCTCAGCTGGTTAGAGCGCCGCCCTGTCACGGCGGAGGTCGTGGGTTCGATCCCCATCCGGGTCGCTACACTGATGTGTTAATTGCATTATGATAAATAAATATGGGGTCTTAGCTCAGCTGGGAGAGCATCTGCCTTACAAGCAGAGGGTCATAGGTTCGAGCCCTATAGGCCCCACTTTTATACTTTCTAAAGATTATGCAGTTACGTTGCATTAATTGGTTGAAAGGTATGCCGACATGGCTCAATTGGCAGAGCAGCTGATTTGTAATCAGCAGGTTATCGGTTCAAGTCCGATTGTCGGCTCTATGGATGGATTCCCGAGTGGCCAAAGGGGGCAGACTGTAAATCTGTTGACTTCGTCTTCGAAGGTTCGAATCCTTCTCCATCCATTGCTTTTAGATAAAGCGTTATAAAAGATAATACTAATGCCGCGGGGTGGAGCAGCCCGGAAGCTCGTTGGGCTCATAACCCAAAGGTCGCAGGTTCAAATCCTGTCCCCGCTACTATGCCTGGATAGCTCAGATGGTAGAGCAGAGGACTGAAAATCCTCGTGTCACTGGTTCGATTCCTGTTCCAGGCACTTTTTATTAGCAGACACTACATAGTAGTGTCTTTTTTATTTGTAAATAAGTTTAATAATAAGCTGAATAATATGTAAAAGCGGGAGTCGGTTGTATAAAGGTATATAACATTTGTTAAATATGCACAATAAATACTGCAAAATAACCAGAATTAAAAAGCCAAAGATTATATAATATTATGAAATCACACAGTTTGTAGTGAATTTGCATAAAAAATATTAAAAATATGATTGCTATTTGTGAGAATTAATACTATACTTAAATTATTGCAAACTACAACAGTAGGGAGGTTGCACATTATAATAATAGGAGGGATTCTTACGATGAAGAACGGCTTAAAAAAGAAAGCTGGAAAAGTCGGAGCACTTATGCTTGCGTTATCGATGATAGTTGGATTAATGACATCGATTCCGGGAGGCGTATTTGCAATTCAGGCAAAAGCAGAATCGTACATTAGTGAAGATACAACAATTGTATATGGCACTAATGGCGGTGACACAACTGTACTGAAAGGCACATATGCTGCACAGGGTGATGCACTGACGGCTGAAGACAGTACAGCGGCTGATGGTGCTGTAAAGTGGACAAACGCACAATATCACAGTACCAATTATGGTGTGGTTGTGAAAAATGGTTCATCAGTAGCAATTAATGTTAAAGGCAATACAAAAATATCAATTGTAACTTCACAGTATAATACAGCGGGTAAGATGATTACGGCTGAGAGTACTGACAATAGTGGTAAATTGGAAGTACCGGATGAATGCAAGGTAGCAGCAGACAAGGATAAACTTACTGTTAATTATACGGCAGGAAGTGAGGAAACTGCGACAGTTACCTTAAATTTCGGTGGAACAGTTTATGTATCAGCACTTATAATTGAACCGGTTAAGGAGCCGACATATCTTGAAGCCGGAACTACAACAAAAGTAACATTTACAGGAAGTATTGATACTTCTAAGGCTGGAGATTATTCAGATGATTTAAATGATCTTACGGATTCAGCATATCAGCCACAGGCAAGTTACCTGAATGCAAAAGATCTTAAGCAGGCGAATGATGCAATTGTACTTTCAGGTGCAAAGTATCATGGAACCGGTTATGGAATTTATGTTTCTGCTAATACAACACTTGACGTTAATGTGGCAGGAAGTGCAACAGTAACGATGATTGGTTCTGTATACAGTGATGCTGCCGATATTACAGCTGTTTCGACAGACAGCAAAGGCAGATTTGAAAATAGCACTGTGTCAGGAAAGACAGATACAGACAAGACAGCTATAACATTCAAATACACAGGAAGAGATAATGCAACACTGACATTTACATTTGGTGGCAATACATATGTAGGTAATATAGTTGTAGCTGTAGATGAAGCAAAGGAGGAGCCATCAACCGGTCTTGATACATCTAAGATAGATGTATGGGATTTCGGTGCAGAAGCTCTTGATACGACTAAGTATAATAATAACTTTACTGCAGATGTAATTAATTCTTTTTATTCAGTACCTGGTGGTACGGCCAAAGTAAACATAGCATCATTTACTGCAAAGGATGCAGCAGGTAAGGATGCAGTTAAGTTCAATGATGGCGGTTTCAGTACAACGCACAGATGGAGAACAACTAACACAGCGCTTACAAGATATGATGCCAAATCACTTACAGATAAAAACGGCACTACATATACGGGATACCTTTACGCTAACAAGAGTTCAACAGATGCAGTTAACCTTCAGGTTTATCTGTATACCGGAGATATCTTTAAGGCATATCTTGGCTCAAATGGTAATGCAGCACTCTATAAGCTTTTAGCTCCAAGCGGTGATGCAGCAGAGTTCCAGTACACAGCAGCTAATAAGGCGGAAGAGGCTACATTCTACGCAGCAGAAGAGGGCTGGTATACATTATGGTGTACTAATGAGAAGCTTGTATGCGGACGTCTTACACGTGAACATGTTCCTACGGTAACTGTAAGTGGAAGTGTAACAGCGCCGGCATCAATTCCGTCAGGATACAAGCTTGTATTTACTAATACAACGACTAAAGGCGTAACTGAGGCAGATGTTAATGGCGGAAGTTATTCAGTAAGCCTTGCGGGTAAGTATTCATATGATGTGTCACTTAAGGATGCTAACGGATTTGTCGTAAGTGCGTCATGCAATAATATTGCTCTTGATGCATCAGATATGGCAAAGGATATTAATATCGAAGGTGTAAGTCTTGTTACAATATCAGGTAACGTAACAGGCATTGATGCAGATAAGCTTGGCAATATGAAGCTTACATTCAAGTCTGACAATGTATTTGTTCCTGAGTTAAATATTGACTCAACAGGTGCTTATACACTTAAGGTCGAGGGAGGAGTCACATATACTGTTTCAGCAGAAGGAGTTAATGATTTCACTCTGGATACAACATCAATATCAGCAACATCAGATACAACAAAGAATATTGAATTTACAAAGAAGCAGGTTTATCCTGTAACTGTTAAGGTTCAGGGTGTAGCAGATACAACAGGCGCTAACGTAACATTTACAAATATTAACGAGGACGGTTATTCATACACATTTGACATTAATTCTTCAATAGAATTAAGAGACGGACAGTATTCGGTTAAGATTGGCGGAATCGCAAGTGTACCTGTAGTTCAGGGCGCAACAGCCGATGTGGTTGTTAACGGAGCGGGCGCTGAAGTAACAATTCCAATGAATGAAGTATCAGCATGGGATTTTGCAAAGCTTAACAGTTCTAATGAAATAACAGCAATTAATGGAGTTAATTATTATGTAGGTCTTACACTTACATCTAATATTGTTGTTAATAAGACATATCTTCTTGCAAATGGTTCTTCATCAGATGCGGTTATAACAGTACCTAATGTAAAGAAGGGCAGTGAGGTAACAATCCAATATTGCTACAGTGCGTCATTTACAGCAGGTGATGTTACAGTTGATGAGAAGTCAGGAAGTACATCAAGAATTGATTCAGTTAAGATTACTGCACCTGAAGATGGTGATTTTGTTATTACAACAAAGACCGGAAGCAATGCAAGCCAGACATATTTCTGCTCTATAACAGTTAAGGAGCAGGCTGAGTATAAGTCAGTTCTCTATGTAGGTACTGATAAGGAATTTGCAACAGTTGGCGATGCTCTTGATGCAGCACGCAAGATGATAAGAACTCCTGATCAGGAAGTCACAATTATGATTGATCCGGGCAATTATGAGGAAATGCTTGTAATTGATATTCCTAATATTAAGCTGCAGAATGCAAGCAAGAACCCAAGTATAGCACTTAATAATAAGGGTGTTGGAATTGATGAGAATGCAGTTCGTATTACATGGTATTATGGACACGGATATACATACTACAGCATGGGAAGTGACTGTAAGTATGATGCAGCACTTCTTGCAGCTAACAAGGCCAACGGTTACGCAAGCTTTACAAATCCTGGCGCAGGAACAACTAACGGAAGCTATTGGAATGCAACAGTTGTAATTAATGCGGACGGATTCTCTGCAGACGGAATTATATTTGAGAATTCATTTAACCAGTATGTATCAGCTAAGTCTGTAGAGGATGTTATTGAGAAGCAGGCAGGTGCCAAGGAAGGTTCATCTGCACGTTCTACAATGAAGACTGTAGGTGATACAAAGGTTCAGGAGAAGGAGTATGTTGAGAGAGCTGCGGCTCTTGCAATCGGTAATGATGTAAGTCAGACGTACTTCAATAATTGTAAGTTCATCGGACGTCAGGATACACTTTATGGCGGAACAGGAGCTACAGCAGCATTTAATAAGTGTGATGTACTTGGTGGTACAGATTACATTTTCGGTGGAATGACAGCGGTATTTAAGTCATGCAACCTTGTATTCAATACTAATGACCAGACAGATAATGGTAAGAAGAATGATGTCGGATATATAACAGCACCTCAGCAGAAGTCAGGCAGAGGATACCTTATGTATGAATGCCGCGTAACTTCTACAACACCTGGTGTAGATACTGCCTCAACAAAGACATCTAAGCCGGGATACTTAGGAAGACCATGGCAGCCTGGTACAGGAGAAGCTGTATTTTATAAGACAACTGTTGATGCAGCAGACAGCTATTGGAATACAGATTACAGCTATGGCGAATCAATGATATCAGCAGCAGGATGGCTTACATCACTTGGAGGTGAGTCAGCACTCTGCGGTGAGTATGGTACAATTGAGACAGCAGGCGTTGATAACTCAGCTAAAAGAGCTTCATGGGCTAAGGTATTTACAAAGCCTGAGCTTGCAGATGGAAGCGCAATTTCGGTAGATACATTCCTTGGTTCATGGAATCCGTTTGGAGATGATAGTGGCGAAGAGCCTGAAAAGCCAACAAAGCCTGAGAAGCCTACGGAGAAGCCAACCGAAAAACCTACAAATCCGACACAGCCAACAACAGGCGGTCAGCAGCCATCAACACAGGCACCTACAACATCAGATAATGTAAAGGTTGTTCCTGATGAGAACGGCGAGGTTCCTGTTAAGGGTGTAGAGATATCATCAGATGTGAAGTTTACTGATAAGGACGGCAAGGAGATTGCATCAGGCACAGTAAGCATTAAGGCAGGTGCAATTGCAGATACAGACAAGTCAGAGCTTCAGAATAAGATTAACAATCTTATCAGTTCAGATGATGTTAAGGGAATGAAGTTTGTTGATATCAATGCACTTGTAAATAATGTTAAGGTTACTGTAAGTAACGGAACTCTTACAATTTCAATCAGAATTGATGACAGCATTGATTACAATTCAGGCAGTGATATCATAAGAGTATTCCATAAGACGGATGCAGGAATTGTTGAGCATGCAGTTACTAAGGGCGATGATAGAAATATCAGCTTCAAGGTTAATTCACTCAGCCCATTTGCTATCGTAGTAAGCAAGGGTGCTGAAGGTGGTAATAATGATGACTCTGACGATGGCAATGATGAGAAGGAGACAACAGCTCAGATAGTTGCAGTTAATCCGGCTCAGACAGTTACACAGCCTGCACAGACAGAGCAGACAACAGAAGCATCAGCTGAGGCAGCTTCAGACCAGAATGTAACATCTGCAAAGACAGGAGATACTGCTCCAATAGCACTTCTTGCAATTATTGCAGGTGTATGTGCATGCGCAATAGCATTCAGCACTAAAAAGAGAGCAAGATAATATCTGCTTATAAATGAGTTTTCAGGCTATGTTGCCGCATGGCAGGCATAGTCGTGGGAGACCCCGGAGAAATCATTAATCCGGGGTCTCTTTATTTCTTTACGGATAAACTTATTTGAGATATTCATAGTTGGTCTTGCGTTGACCTGTATCAGCATTCGTGATATTATTATTCAGACAAGGCTTAATAAAGTTAATTATATGATGCAGACAGATGCGGTATTAGACAGATATACGCAGGAATGGAGATAAATATGAGTCGTGGCAATATAAACAGAAAGTATCTTAGAAGACGTAAGAACTGGTTTCAGAGAAACTGGGGATATCTTGTGGCACTTCTTGTAATCGCGGCAGCAGTTACAGGCGGAATATTCGGAGTGAAGGCAACCATAAGCAGCCATAATGCCGGTGGAGCCGGGAATAATCAGAAGGATAAAGTGCAGGCTGAGCAGCAGACGCAGGAACAGACAAGACAGGTTACATGGATTGAGGCAACGGAGCCACAGAAAACTCAGGAAGTGGTATATACTCCACCGGCAGATGTAAGATATCCATATTTTGTAAAGGTAAACAGAGCGATGGGATGTGTAACCGTATACGGAATTGATTCTGAAGGAAAGTATACGATACCGGTAAAGGCATTTACATGCTCAGTGGGCCGTGAGGGCGAAGAGACCATAGTTGGTGAGGGTTACAGGACAAGCGATAAGTATGAGTGGAGACTTATGGTGGATTACACATATGGTATGTATGCATACAGAATAAGCGGAGGCTATCTGTTTCATTCAGTACCTTATTATACTGCCAACAACGGATCTCTTGAGACAGAAGAGTTTAATAAGCTCGGTTCTCCCGCATCACTTGGATGCGTAAGAATGTGCGTAAGAGATGTTAAGTGGATATTTGATAATTGTCCACAGGGAACACAGGTAACAATATATGATGACACAACAACACCGGGACCGCTCGGCAAGCCTGAGATGATTAAGATTCCGGTAAACAGTCCTAATGCAGGCTGGGACCCTACGGATCCTAATCCTCAGAACCCTTGGAAGAATTGTAAGGCTGAGATTAAGGGAGCTAAGGATATTACTGTCAAGGTTGGTGAAAAGGCGGATCTTATGAGCGGTGTTACGGCAGCCGATACATGCGGTAATGATATAACAGATGATATCGCACTTGTCGGAAGATATACGTTTGACCAGGCCGGAGATTATGACATAAAGTATGTTGTGACCGACCTGATTGACAGCAGGGCAGAGGTTTCGGTGAAGTTGCATGTTACCAACTAATAGCGGGCAGAAGTCTTTTGAAAAGACTTTTGATAATGAAGACGATTTATTTGACAGATTAGAGAATTATTGCAGCTCAGGGTATATTCCGATGCATATGCCGGGGCATAAGCGCAATACACAACTTATTGATACAGGCAATCCATATGGAATAGATATTACAGAGATAGACGGATTTGATAATCTGCACCATCCGGACGGATTTCTTAAAGAAGCGCAGGAAAGAGCTGCGCAATATTATGATGCAGCAAAGACATGGTATCTTGTAAGTGGCAGCAGTATAGGCCTTATGTCGGCAATACTTGGTGTGACATCAAGACATGATACGGTATTAGTTGCACGTAATTGTCATATCTCGGTTTATAATGCTATTTATGAAAATGAACTCAATCCGCAGTACATTTATCCAAAATTTGTGGATAACTTGTGGATAAGTAGTGGAATCCTGTCAAATGATGTGGAAAAAGCGCTTAAAAATTGTGTAAAAAATGAAAAAGGCAGTGGAAAAGTCGGTGCAGTTATAATCACTTCTCCTACATATGAGGGGAATGTATCTGATATAAGAGCAATTGCAGATGTTGTGCATAAGTATGGAGTGCCGCTTATTGTTGATGAGGCACATGGCGCGCATTTTAAATATTCCGAAAAGTTTCCGCAATCGGCACTTGGGCTTGGAGCGGATGTTGTTGTGCAGAGTCTGCATAAGACGCTTCCGTCACTCACACAGACCGCTCTGCTTCATGTAGGCAGAGAGGCAGTTAACAAAAAGAGGCTGATTGCTGATATAGACAGATATCTTAATATGTTCCAGAGTACAAGTCCGTCATATATACTTATGGGCTCGATTAACAGATGTATAAGGCTGATGAACAGTGAGCGTGGGCGTGCTGTCATGGATAATTATACGAAGGAGCTTGAGAAGCTGAGAAGAAGGCTTGAGAAGCTGCGTGTGATAAAGCTTGCAAAGTCAGACGATATATCAAAGCTTGTGATATATACGGAAGACGGCTGTTTGCAGGGAAAACAATTGTATGATATATTATTAAAAAGATACAGGATTCAGCTTGAGATGGCATCTCTTAGGTATGTTATCGCAATGACGGGACCGGGAGACACTAAAGAATATTATGACAGGTTCTATGATGCACTGTGTGAGATTGATAATGAGCTTGCAGGGCGCAGCGGTACTTCTGATATCGGCAGCAGTGAGACTGTGAATATATCAAGACCGGTAATTAAGATGAATCTGTACGATGCGGTTAACTGCGAAGACAAAGAGTCAGTAGAGTATCATGATGCCTGTGGAAGGGTAAGCGCTTCCACTGTATGTATATATCCGCCGGGAATACCGCTTGTGTGTCCGGGAGAAGTTATCAACAGGAATATGATTGACACAGTAGACAATGCGTTCAGGGACGGGCTTGATGTCATGGGACTTGAGGGGCTTGAGGCAGGACTGTGCGGGGCAGCACCGGATGAAAGGAAGATAGTGAAGATATTATGCCTGAGATAGCATTTATAATGGGGAAAAGTTCATCCGGCAAAGACAGCATTTTCCGCATGCTTGCAGATGATAAGGAGCTTGGGCTGTGTAAGGTTGTACCATATACGACAAGACCGATGAGAAGCGGTGAGACGCAGGGCGTTGAATATAATTTTGTTGATGATGCGCAGGCAGACAGGATGGCAGCAGAAGGCAGGATTATAGAACTGCGAAGCTACAATACGGTACATGGCATATGGCGCTATTTTACGGCTGATGACGGACAGATAGAGCTTGGCAATGGCAGCAGATATATTATAATAGGCACCCTTGAGGCATATAAGAAGTTTCTCAGGTACTTTGGAGAAGAGCATATTATGCCGATATATATAGAAGTGGATGACGGAATAAGGCTTGAGAGAGCGCTTGAGAGGGAGCGCCGGCAGCAGGCTCCTGATTATGAGGAGATGTGCAGAAGGTTTATTGCTGACTGCCATGATTTTTCAGAAGAGAATATTGCTGAGTGCAATATTAATAAGAGATATAGCAACAATGCAGCGATAGAGCAATGTCTGTCTGAGATAAGACGGGATATCGGTAATATGATGATTAACTGATGGGAGGTGTGATGCGGTGGATATAAGAGTTAATGAGACAACCAGGGCGCAGAGTGTTGATAATACTTCTAAGGTAAGCAGCGGTGATGATTCATTTAAGTTTACGCTTATAAGCAACATTGAGGAAAAGGACCTCCAGCAGAAGCTCAGAACCATGATGGAGGATATCAATGAGCAGGGTGAGAAGATAGCCAGACACATGGATATTAAGGATATGCGCAGGTACAGGGAGCTGGTTAAGGGCTTTCTTAATGAGGTAGTAAGCCGCTCACATGAATTTTCAAGGGAGAACTTCCTTGACAGACGCGGAAGGCACAGGGTGTACGGAATAGTAAAGCTCGTGGATAAGAATCTTGATGACCTTGCGGGTGAGCTGGTTAAGGATGAAAAGGATCATATTGCAATCGTGAGCAGGATAGATGACATAAGAGGTCTGCTGCTCGATGTTACAACGTAGCCGGACAGGCGTGACAGGCACTTTGTGCCTGCAGAATGGAGTTGATATGAACAGTTTTGATGAGATAATCGGACATGACAGGATTAAGGAACATCTGCAGAATGCAATCAGGCTGGATAAAATCTCACACGCATATATCATTAACGGTGAGCAGGGCAGCGGCAAGAATATGATTGCCAGTATATTTGCAAAGACTCTGCAATGTGAGAAACATGGAACAAGTCCATGTAATGAGTGTCATTCCTGTATTCAGGCAGATTCAGGCAATCAGCCTGATATTATAAGGGTTACGCATGAAAAGCCTGCGAGCATAGGAGTTGAGGATGTCAGGGGGCAGCTTGTAGGTGATATCCAGATAAGACCTTATTCGAGCAAATACAAGATTTATATTATAGATGATGCGGATAAGATGACGGTTCAGGCACAGAATGCGATACTTAAGACTATAGAGGAGCCGCCGGAATACGGAATAATCATGCTGCTCACAGAGAATGCCGACGGTCTGCTTCAGACAATTCTTTCAAGGTGCGTTAAGCTTGATCTCGGACCGGTTGAAGATTCACTTATTCAGAAGCATCTTATTGAGAAGTTCAGCATACCCGATTATGAGGCGAGATTTGCTGTGGCATTTGCACAGGGCTGCATCGGACGCGCAGAGTCGATAATCGTGTCAGATACATTTGTGCAGATGAAGGATAATGCAATGCATATTCTTAAGTATGTGCAGGATATGACGGTAAGTGAGCTTATTGATGCAGCAAAGAGCGTGTCGGGATATAAGAATGATATCAATGATTATCTTGATTTGCTTGCAATGTGGTATCGTGATGTGTTACTGTTTAAAAGTACGAATGATGCCAACCTTCTTATATTCAAGGAGGAGCTTAAGACGATACGCAGTCAGGCATCGGTTTCTTCTTATGAAGGTTTACAGAATATACTGAATGCGATAGATAAGGCGAAGAGAAGACTTCGTGCCAATGTTAATTTTGACCTTACAATGGAGCTTATGTTCCTTACGATGAAGGAGAATTAATGGCAGTAATAACAGCAGTACAGAAAGGTTTATATATATCATGACAAATGTAGTAGGAGTCAGATTCAGAAATGCCGGCAAGATATATTTTTTCTCACCGGGAAAGCTTGAGATCAGCACGGGACAGCATGTAATAGTTGAGACAGCAAGAGGCGTTGAGTACGGAAGTGTAGTGCTCGGACCGCGTGATGTCGAGGATGATAAGGTTGTAGCTCCGCTTAAGACGGTAATCAGAATCGCAACACCTGAGGATGATGAGACGGAAGCTAAGAACCGCGATAAGGAGAAGGAAGCATTCAGGATATGTCTTGAGAAGATTGCCAAGCATAATCTTGATATGAAGCTTATAGGAACAGAGTATACATTTGATAATAACAAGGTTCTGTTCTACTTCACGGCTGACGGAAGAATTGATTTCAGGGAGCTTGTAAAGGATCTTGCATCCGTATTCAAGACGAGAATTGAACTGCGCCAGATAGGTGTAAGGGATGAGACAAAGATTCTCGGAGGAATAGGTGTATGCGGACGTCCGCTGTGCTGCAGCTCATATATGGCTGATTTTATTCCGGTTTCAATTAAGATGGCAAAGGAACAGAATCTTTCACTTAATCCAAGCAAGATATCGGGAGTATGCGGGAGACTTATGTGCTGCCTTAAGTATGAGGAGGATACATATGAGTATCTTAACAGCAGACTGCCGAATGTAGGCGATTTTGTTACAACACCGGAAGGACTTAAAGGCGAGGTTCACAGCGTTAACGTACTCAGACAGCTTGTCAAGGTAATCGTTACGGTTGACGGCGATGACAAGGATGTAAGGGAATATGCCGTAAAAGAGCTTAAGTTCAAACCTAAGCGCAGGAATGAGAAGCTTAATATCAATGATGATGAGCTTAAGGCGCTTGAGGATATGGAAAAAAAGAGAGAAAACCATATCAATTAATTCAGGATTATGAGGCCGAAGGTGTTCAGAGATGATACCTCCGGCTTTTGTACAATATGGGATGGAGTTTAATGGAACTTAAAGAGAATGAGAGAATTGATGACCTTCAATGCCATGGGCGAATGCTGATACAGAACAAATCAATGTTCTGTTTTGGCATAGATGCAGTACTGCTTGCCAACTATGCGGTTGTGAACGAAGGCGATGTATGCATGGATCTGTGTACGGGTAACGGTATAATTCCGGTGCTGATGGAGGCGAAGACAAAAGGAAAGCATTATACGGGACTGGAGATACAGAAGGAGAGTGCAGAGCTTGCAAGGAAAAGCGTTGAACTTAATAATACCGCTGACAGAATCGATATTGTAAATGATGACCTTAAGAATGCGGTTGCACTCTATAAGCGCGGAAGATTTGATGTTGTTACGGTTAATCCGCCATATATGAATGAGAATCACGGAATTGTCAATCCGTCTTCACCTAAGGCAATCGCAAGGCATGAGATATGCTGTACGCTTGAGGATATTATCAGCACATCTTCAGCACTTCTAAGGGATAAGGGCAGATTCTACATGGTTCACAGACCGCAGAGGCTTGTACAGATATTTGAGCTGTGCCACAGCTACAGGCTTGAACCCAAAAGAATGCGGATGGTATATCCGTCATATGGGAAGAATGCCAATATGGTGCTTATTGAGGCTGTAAGGGGCGGCAATTCGCAGCTTACGACAGAACCACCGCTTATTGTGTATAATGAAGATGGCGGTTATACTGAGGATGTGCTCAGATACTACAGGGAAGGAGGAGAAGATGAGCGATAATATTACGGGACAGGGAATGCTTTATCTGTGTGCAACGCCGATAGGCAATCTTGAAGATATTACTTTCAGGGTTATAAGGACATTGAAGGAAGTGGATCTTATTGCTGCGGAGGATACGCGCAACAGTATAAAGCTTCTGAATCATTTTGAGATAAAGACACCGATGACGAGCTATCATGAGCATAATAAGGTTGAGAAGGCAAAGGTTCTTGTTGACAAAATGCGTGCAGGAACTAATATTGCACTTATAACTGACGCGGGAACTCCGGGAATCTCAGACCCCGGCGAGGAGCTTGTAAGACAGTGCCATGAAGCGGGTATACAGGTTACGTCACTTCCCGGGGCGGCAGCCTGCATCACAGCGCTCACCATGTCGGGACAGCCGACACGAAGATTCGTGTTTGAAGCATTTCTCCCATTCGACAAGAAAGAGAGGGCGGATGTTCTTGAAGAGCTTAAAAATGAGACAAGAACGATAATTATACATGAAGCGCCGCACCATCTTGCCGCACTTATAGACGAGCTTACAGGCGTGCTTGGCGGTGACAGGAGTGTAAGTATCTGCAAGGAGCTTACAAAACGCTATGAGAAGGTCTGGAAGACAACTCTTGAAGAGGCATCACAATTCTATAAGAGCCAGCAGCCGAGAGGCGAGTATGTGCTTGTGATAGCCGGAAGGGACAGACAGGAGCTTAAGCTTGAAAAGCAGAAGTCATGGGATGCAATGAGCATTCAGGAGCACGTGTCAATGTATGAAAATCAGGGTATTGACCGCAAGGAGGCTATGAGAATGGCAGCTAAGGACAGGGGAATATCCAAGAGGGATGTATATCAGCAGTTGTTATCATAAATGAAACGGAGGCAGAATATGTTTAAGATTGGGTGTCATTTGTCAACATCTAAGGGATATGCCAATATGGCAAAGGAGATACACAGGCTGGGCGGCAACACATTTCAGTTCTTTACACGTAATCCAAGAGGTGGAAGTGCCAAGGCGATTGACCCGGCAGATATAGCAGAATTTCACGAATTGTGTGGCGAATACGGGATTGATGTAATACTTGCACATGCCCCATATACGCTTAACGCATGCTCCAAGGATGAGTCTACGAGAGATTTTGCCAAAAGGACGATGGCGGATGACCTGGTAAGAATGGAGCAGACACCGGGCAATCTGTATAATTTTCATCCGGGAAGCCATGTGTCACAGGGCGTAGAGGCCGGAACGGAATATATTATACAAATGCTTAACGAGGTGCTCAGTGAGAACCAGTCAACAACAGTACTTCTGGAGACTATGGCGGGCAAGGGCAGTGAGATAGGAAGAACATTTGAGGAACTTAAGACGATACTTGACGGTGTAAAGCTTTCATCACATATGGGCGTGTGCCTTGACACATGTCATGTATATGATGCCGGATATGATATCGTGAATGACCTTGATGGTGTGCTTGCTGAGTTTGACAGGGTAATCGGGCTTGACAGACTTAAGGCGGTACACATTAATGATGATAAGAATCCGTTTGCAAGCCACAAGGACAGACATGAGAAGATTGGCGAGGGTTCAATAGGCACGGAGGCATTTGAAAGAATAATAAACCATCCTTCACTGAGGGAGCTTCCGTTCTATCTTGAGACACCGAATGAAGCGGAAGGATATGCAAAGGAGATTGCGCTGCTTAAGGGGCTTTACAGATAATTATGAAGATAACATATGTACATCACAGCTCATTTGCAATAGAATTCCCGGAATCAAAGAAGGTCCTTTTGTTTGATTATTTTAACGGGGAACTGCCGCAATGGGATAAAGACTACAGAATCTATGTGTTTGCAAGTCACAAGCACTATGACCATTTCAGCAAGAAAATATTCAACTTTGCATTGGAATATCCGGATATAACGTACATTCTTGCCAAAGAAACACGGATGAATGAAAAATACATGGACAGATGGAATATTCCCATTGTGGCGCGTGACAGAATTAATTATGTCGGCAAGGACCGGGAATATGATTTTGACGATATTCATGTGACAACGCTTACGTCAACCGATTCGGGTGTTGCATTCATTATACGGACGGAAGGTAAGACGCTTTACCACGCAGGGGATCTTAACTGGTGGTGGTGGGATCAGTATACACCGCAGCAGGCGCTGCAGATGGAGAAGGATTTTAAGGCACAGATAGACAAATTTGACAAAAACCTGCATATTGATGCTGCGTTCCTGCCGCTTGATATCAGGCTTAAGGAAGAGGGATTTTTCCGTGGCTTTGATTACTATATGCGACGCTGGGATATTAAGATGGCTTTTCCTATGCACTGCTGGGGAAGATTTGATGCGATAGAGAAGCTTAAGGCTATGCCGGTATCAGCTGAATACAGGGATCGTGTGGTGATGATCCATAACGATGGTGAGAGCTGGGAAGTTTGACAATATGTGGTGTTAGTGGTAATTTTATGGTATATATAAGTGAATGGAGGGCGTGCTATGAGAAGATTTGACAGAATATTAGGTATGGCGTTTGTGACACTGGCAGCAGCATTTTTCATAGGTATCAGTCCTGTAAGTGCAAAGGCTGAAGAAGTGGGGATAAGTTCAGACACAGAAGGTATGGCATATATTGACAGTGCCATTGCCAACATGGATAATGACGTTGAATTAGCATTCAGTCCGGAGGAAGTTAACGTATATGCGCTTATTACTTATCTGAATCTTTCGGTGCATCCGATAACAGGAATTAATACATATCAGCAGATGCAGTATGCAGGGTATGGATGCTGGTATTCAGACGATTATCTTAATATACAGTTTGACTGGAAGCTGACAATGGAGCAGGAGCAGATTTTTGACGCTACTGTAGGTATGCTTGCACCGTACCTTGTCGGACCGACTGAGTACGATACAATTAAAAATGTTCACGATTGGATATGTCTTACAACAGATTATGACGATGCTACGGTATATGGATTTGCGAGCAGACATTCGGGGTATAATGCACTGTTCGAGCATCTTGCGGTATGCGACGGTTACGCAACGCTCTTTCAGAAATTTATGGATAAATTAGGAATTCCGTGTTACTGTGCAACAGGCAATAATCATGCATGGAACATAGTCTGGTATAATGGGGCATGGTACAAGGTGGACTGCACATGGGATGACCAGGATTACGGAATCATTTACAAGTATTTTATGACAGGCATATAAGACTAGTTATTGAGGCATGGAACAGGTAACGGAATGAATCAGGATTATAATAAAGTTATAAACAGACATATAGATTTGGATGACAACGATATCGAAACACTCAGACAGAAGGTATCGCAGATAACGGTGCCTGAGACGGTTGCGGACGATATGCGGGAGATTATAGAAGGACCGCTTAACCGGTGCGGTATTTATCACAGAATTTTTTACCGCGTCAAGAGTGAAGACTCTATAGTAACAAAGCTTACGAATGTAAGTAAGAATTACAATGCATATCATAAAATGCAGGATCTTATAGGACTCAGAATAGTACTGTATTATGTGGATGATATCAAGATATGCAAGGATCTTATCGAGAGAGAGTTCCCTGAGTGCGAGTGGGCTGTAAGCAGCCAGACAACATCGGAATTCAAATCCATGAAGACTAATGGTGTAATGTCACTGCCGAAGTATATTGCTGACAGAATATCTCCGCAGACATGGGAACTTCCGATTGACAAGACATTTGAAGTGCAGATAAGAACAATGGCTTTCGAGGGATGGCATGAGATTGAGCATGACATGCGCTACAAATATACCAAGATGTGGGAGCATGACGAGTCACGTCATTATGCGCGTAAGCTGAACAGTGTTCTTGCAACTCTTGAGCTTTGTGATGACTCAATAATATCAATGCTTGAAGAGATGGGTCATACCTATTACAAGGAAAAAGACTGGAACTCTATGATAAGGTGTCATTATCATCTGAGAATTACTCCGGATGACCTGCATCCTCAGCTTCAGGAGATTCTTGACGGGAATATATCGATTGGTAAGTTTATATATAAGCTTGAGAGAGCGGATTTTATAATGACGCTTATGGATTGCTACAAGGATATTGAGCTTAGCTCCAACAGCATAATAGCAATAATCAATGAACATTTTCTCCATAATAAAGAGATATCTGAGGCAGTTTCAAAGCTTGGGCTTCTCAAGGAAAAGTCTTACGAGCAGCCGAATCGTGAAAAGGCACTTCCTACGCTTACAAGATTCAACGTGTTCAGATCTCTTACGTATCTTAAGGAAAGCGATATTGATTCAGAACTTATATTTATGGCGGCAAGTGAGATAATACATAAGTGGATTATTGAAAAGTATGAGAATATTTTTCCGGGTATTCCGCAGGCACCGGATACATTTGTCCTTGATACGGTGGGATATAAGGTAAGCGAAAGTATTGACTGGGATGAACAGCTCATGTCAATAGAGGTTACGCAGCCTGATTCCAAGGAAGCCTGCAAGATGTGGTCTACTAAAGCGAAGATATATCCGTCAGGCAACAGGCTTGCACTCTGGGTACAGAATGATTTTTATGAGATAAAGTCCAACCATGGGCTTATCAACAGTTCATCATTCTCAAGACCTTCATTTTATGGCCGGATTGCCGGTAAGATTGGTCTCGTGGACGGTGAAGAACTTCGTGGACAGGTGATTAAGAAGACTGAAAAGCATTTTGACAGTCTTATGAAGCTCATTAATAATAATCAGAGGCGGTTCCCTATTGTGCTTATATCAGCGGCTAATACGGAATGGCTCAAGGAATTCAAAGAAGAGCTTTTTTCAAAGAAGGTAAGTTACTATGCGCATGTATTCATGGCAGATGAACCGCTTGCAGAGCTTGTCTCACGCCAGTATTCGGAGAATTATGAGACTATGAAGGATTCGATAAGGGTATTCTGGCCTCATGATACAATTAGGAACTCAAGATATCAGGCATATCCGCTTGAATATATTGAACACTGTTCATTTGAGATGCACAGCCTTAAGGATAATGCAGATACGAGATACCGTAACATATCAGGAGCAGGAGCGTTCAGATTCCAGCTTGTGGCAGCAATAAGAGAGGAAAATGTGTCAGAATAGAATGCAGGATAATTATAATATACTCAATTCAATACTTGTTAATCTCTTTAACGATATAATGGGGATTGAGGAGAAGGCACTTATTGTTGGTGAGTTCTCCGATATTTCGGTTACGGATATGCATATTATAGAGGCAGTCGGAATCGGTGAACCGAGGACAATGTCCCAGATATCAAAGCTCCTTGATGTTACAATGGGAACGCTTACGATTGGAATTAACGGTCTTGTGAAAAAGGGCTATGTAGAGCGCAGGCGCGGCGAGAAGGATAAGAGAGTGGTATATGCCACACTTACTGATAAGGGGCACAGGGCGTATGCACACCATATGCATTTCCACAGGAACATGGTTGAAGCGGTGATGCGGGACTTGAGTGATGATGAGGCAGAGATTCTTGTAAGGACACTTAAGAAGCTGGATGGCTTCTTTGAAGAGATAAAAAGATGAAAAAGCAGCAGGCTGCGATTGCGGTTATCGTATAGATAATCATTTATAATCGTATTCTGCTGCTTTTTATCAGTACTTAAAGTTATTGCTTTATATTAATTGGCAACATTCTGTGTATCAGGGAAAATTACACTTCTATAGCGGCTGAGCGCAAACAGAAGAATCATTCCGAGAATTCCGCATGAAATTACTTCTCCTGCACCGACAGTAATCATAAGATACCATATGGTTCCGGGAGCTTCGTAAACAAGTCTTAATACCCATGGGACAATGATTGTGTTGGCAACAATCGGAGGAACAGGCGCGAGCCACTTAAAACGGCGGAGCAGGTATGTTCCGACAGCACCGATAAGTGTTGCGATTGTACCGAAGATGATGTCGTAGAGAGCACATCCTGTGAGTACATTGCTTAAGAAGCATCCGATTGCAAGACCCGGAATGGCAGCAGGTGTGAAGAACGGAAGGATTGTAAGTGCCTCCGAAAAACGGACCTGAATTGCTCCGTTAGCGAGTCCGAGCATGTTGGCAAACTGTGTCAGCACAACATAAAGAGCAGCTATAACGGCTGCCTGAGTGATGAAAAGTACCTTTTTGTTTCTCATATTTAGTTGTCTCCTTTAGTTTTGTTTTACGAGTGGAAGGTCTCGAACACTCGATTCATTTTACGCCGGGAATCGGCGGGAAGCCAAATCAGACCTTGGTTTTGCGGCTTCACATGAAAAACAGAGGTTAGTATATCATGGAAATGCGGGCGTGGCAAGAGGAAAGTGGGGGAAATTTTGATGAAATAGTTGATACAAAAATATGCATAGGTTATAATTAATATAAACGTAATATCAAGAACTTATTAAAGGTTATTTGTTGCGAGGTGACTTATATATGACAGTAAAATGTACTGAAAAAAATCAAAGTGTAAAAAATGTAATAGCCACTATGGCTGTTGAAGATATGTATCTTAGCAAAGAATTTGTATCAAAACTGATAGAGGTTGCAAGTGGCAAGAGGTCATCTGAGGAATTGCGGCAAGAGGTAATCAGAAAGTATGCAAGATAGCCAATATTGTTATCCTGCTTCAGAAGTGCTTATAAACAAATTGAATATTAAATATGAAAAAGATTTGTTTAATGCCGAAAAAGAGCTTACGGCCATACGGCTTCGTGAATTGCAGGAAAAGCCGATTAAAGGAAAATATGATTTCGCGCATTTAAAGGCAATTCACAAATATATCTTTCAGGATATATATTCGTGGGCTGGAAAAGTGCGCACAGTCGAAATAGGTAAAGGAAATCTTTTCTGCACCACTACATGCATTAACGATTATGCACAGTCGGTTTTTAACAAATATTTTCCACAATGCTTTGAAGCACGGGAATCATTTGATGATTTTGTAAAAGTGTTTGCTGATAATTACGGAGATTTAAATGCATTGCATCCATTTAGAGAAGGTAATGGAAGAGCGCAAAGAGAATTTGCAAGAATTGTATGCCTTAAATGTGGTTATGAATTCAGTCTGGCGTGTACCACGCATAGAGAAATGCTTGAAGCAAGTAAACTGTCATTTGATAAGGCAGACAGCACCCTGTTTATAAAGATTTTTTCACAAGCAATAACACCGTTGGAACATAATAGCAGCAACAATATGACAGAGCTTAACATACTTACGTCTGATGATCTTACCGTCAATACAAACAGCGGTTATGATTATTATGGGTATGGCGAATATGTTAATCTGGAAGGCTATAATGAAAAATATAGATTAAAGATAGTTAAAATGGAATCGGAATCAGGTGTGGACAGCTGACCTGATAAAAATCACTACAGGCAGGAATTTTAATTCCTGCCTGTAGTGATTCATTCATGCTTATCCTTCAAATCCCTGTAATACCTCACACTCTCGCCGGGGTCATATTCCATCTTATCACTTATCGAGTCATAGAACACATCAGCCTTGGTCAGTGTACCATTGGCAAGTGCAGTCTCGGTCTGCATGAACTGGCGCGTAAAGTTAGCGGCACCTGTATCATTAAGGTGCTCCTTGTCGGAATAATCGCTTATCTTCATCAGGCAGTACCGGCTTCTGGCGAGATTATAGTTGTGATATTCGATATTATTCTCATCAGCAAAAGCCTGAACTGCGTCTATATAGACCTGAACGTTATCCGTGCGGCGTACCATCTCAGATGCAACAGGCACGGTCATCAGAACAAGTCTTATGTTATTCTCGCGGCAAAGATCCGCAATCCGCTTAAGATTATACCTTGAGAATTCAGTCAGCGGTTCGGAAGGGTCTATATCCCATATTGACTCATAATTGTCATCATCTTTCATAACACCATCTTTAATAACGTATCCCAGACCGGCATACTCTTCATCATCAAGATTAACATAGCGGTAATTCCCCGGCTTATATCCGTCTGTCAGCTTTGCCTTGATAATTGGGATGAAATTAAGCTTTTTCCTTATAAGAAACGGAAATGCATTCTTCAAAAGTGCTTCACCGCCGCCGCTTTCATATACAAAGCGGTATTTGTCAAGGGAGGGTTTCATATATACTGAAATAATGGAATTAGCACCGTAATTGACAGATTTGAACTGCGACATGATTACATTGTTACAGTCTATATATACAGTGCTGACCTTGTGGTGCTTAATGATTTCCTTAAGCATATAATAAGAGCCGTCAGGTGCCTGAAGCTTAGTTGCAGCGTTGTATGTGTGTGCGCCTGAGACTTCATCTGCAATCTTGGGATTAAAGCCATGCACTACATATGAGGAGCCTAGCACAACGGTATCGATATTGCCATTATAGTTATACATCTCTGACATCGTAAGGCGTGAGAGGGCGTGGATATCATCCCAGAATATAAAGTTGATTGTGTACATTAATATAATGAACGTGAGGCAGAATGCTGCCGCACGCAGAATCTTTCTTATGAGCATCTTAGATATTATCCTGTTCTTTTTGTTATCGGGTTAAAAATTTTATCAATATGATGATTTTGTAAGAATTTTTCTTAATAAATGTATCTTATCATACAGTTATATATTAAAATTGCACAAAAAAACGGAGAGCATTTTGTCTATTTAGGCAAATTACACAAAACGGCTTGAAAATACTGTGAATTAGGGCTATTATGGGAATAAGTAGTCGATTGACTACAACTTTTTTAAAGTTTAGAGGAGGTTTTTATGAAAGGAAGAAGAAAGAAGGGCATTGCCGCAGTATTTATGGCAGCGCTCATGCTGATCGGATTAGTCCCATCAGACTTCACTCTTGTTGCTGCTAAGGCTGGTGACGGCGTACAGGTTACCAAGCATATTGATGCAGTACAGAGCGATGATGGACTCAAAGCCGGAACAAAGTACGGCGATGAGAAAGAAGTTTCCATAGAGGTTCTCTGTGATATGCCACAGAAGAGTCCAGCAGGAGACGAGGTGGAAGGAACAACCTATACAAAGGCTGTACAGGGCGGATCTAATGCATCACCTAAGGGTGGTCAGATTCCTACATCAGGTGCGGCAGTTAAGGTTACAGCAGCAATTAATGCCAAGGTATCATTTGTACTTAAGAAAGCAGCAAAGACATGGCATTTTGTACAGGATAAGAACGGAACAGCTAACGAGATTAAAACAGGTTCATCAGTGCCTACAGGCACAACATCATTTGATGTTGAGCAGGGTGGAACATATTATTTCTATCTTGATGGCTCTAAGGCATACATATATGATATTGCTTACTCATATGAGAAGGAGAGCGACTACAAGAAAGTATCCATAGATGCAATCCAGAGCGATGACGGTCTTAAGGCAGGGACTGTATATGGCGATGATACAGTAGCTAATCTCGAAGTTCTCTGTGATATGCCACAGAAGAATCCGGCAGGAGATGAAGTAGAAGGAACAACCTATACAAAGGCTGTACAGGGCGTATCTAACGCATCACCTAAGGGTGGTCAGATTCCTACATCAGGTGCTGCCTTCAAGCTTACAGCTAAGGAAGATTCAAGAGTATCATTCGTATGTAAGAAAGCGGCAAAGACATGGCATTTTGTGCAGGATAAGAGTGGAACGGCTAACGAGATTAAAACAGATTCGTCAGTGCCATCAGGAACAATGACATTCGAGATGGAGAAGGGTGGAACATACTACTTCTATCTGGACGGTTCTAAGGCATATGTATATGCAATTACTCTTGAGAAGGGTACACCTGCTCTTGACTGGTCAACAGTTAAGGCTCCTGAGCTTGCAACTCCAACAGTAGACGGAGATACAGTTAAGGTTCCATATACAGCAGTAATCGGTTCTAACGGCGGCGAGAAGCTTACAGTCGAGATGAAGGACGCAAGCGGCAAGGTCGTAGATACAAAGGTAACAAAGGTTGAGGGTACATCAGGAGCAGTTGAGTTCAAGCCTTCAGCTACAGGAGCTTACTCATTCTCAGCTACGTTATCAAGAGATGGTAAGGAAGATAAGGCAAGTAATTCAGTTAATGTTAACTTTACACTTCCACTTGCAAAGCCTGTTATTGAGACAGCAGCAAGTGCAGGCAACGGTTCAATCAAGGTTGAGTGGAAAGCAGTTCCTGAGGCTGAAAGCTATGAAGTATACTGCAATGGAGCACTTGCAGGAACAACAACCGGAGTAGAGTATACAGTATCAGGACTTGCAATTGGCACAGAGTATTCATTTACCGTTGTAGCTGTTAAGGGTGCAACAAAGAGTGAGACATCAGCAGCAGTTAAGGCAACAGCTACAGATAAGGCGGAGACAGCATGGCAGTTCTCAGCTTATGGTTCAAGCACAGGTTCAAAGAACAAGTACAGCGGAGATGCTAAGAATGGTTCAGTAACAGTATCTGCTATGGGCAATGCAGGTAAGATTGTTCCTAACTCAACAGATGGTGTATCATTCTATTATACAAAGATACCTACAACATCTAACTTCACACTCAGAGCTAAGGTTCATGTTAATCAGTGGACACTCAGTAACGGTCAGGAAGGTTATGGCTTAATGGTAGCTGACCGTGTAGGTGATAACGGAGATGCTACTGCATTCTGGAATAACCAGTATCAGGCTATTGCATCAAAGGTTGAGTATTATGTTGATGAAGAGACTGGCGAGATTAGTGATGCCGGCAAGAAGATTTCTATGAAGCTTGGTCTTGGTGTTATTGCTAAGACTGGCGTTAACAAGGGTAACCTTGATAAGTTTGTAGCAAGTGATACAGCTACAATCAACAGTGATTTCAAGACAGAGACAGTAACTCTTGAGACATCAGCAATGAATCTTGATGCAGGAACATACAATGTTATCGGCAACAGTAATAACACAGCAGTTTCTGAAGGACTTACAGCACTTACAGATTACTATCTTACAATTCAGAGAAATAACACAGGTTACTTTGTAACATATTCTGATGCAGACGGTAAGGAGATTAAGACTCAGAAGTATTATGACAGAGATGCACTCAGCCAGCTTGATGAAGATTATGTATATGCAGGCTTCTTTGCATCAAGAAATGCTGAGGCTACATTCTCAGACATCTCACTTGAGCTTACAGATCCTGCTACAGATGCACCGGCAGAGTCAAAGCCTCTTAAGCTTGTAACACCAAGCTACACAGTAACATCAGCAACAACAACCGGTGTTGAGGATTACGAGCTTCAGTTCGTATCAACTGCAGACGGTAAGATTTCAATCGAAGGATATGGAATTGATGATGTTCCTGTTAAGGCTAACGAGACATACAAGAAGACAATTAAGCTTCATGGTGGTGCAAACTACTTTGTAATTACATTTACACCGGATCCTAACTTTAAGCCACTTAAGGGTGATGCGTTAACATCATATGAGCCATATACATTTGAGCATGTGGTTACATATAAGGCAATAGGTGAGGCTGGAGAAGCAATCTGGGTAGCTCCTGACGGAACTTCACAGGGAAGCGGTTATGAGTCAAATCCTGTAGATATCTACACAGCTGTTAAGTATGCACAGCCTGGACAGCAGATTATTCTTAAGGGTGGTAAGTACAGCCTTTCATCAACAATCAAGACTGAGAGAGGTCATAGCGGAACAGCAGACAGCAATATCGTAATGATGGCTGATCCTAATGCAACAGAGCGTCCGGTACTTGATTTCAACTGGACATGTGCAGGTATGGTTCTTGCAGGTGATTACTGGTACTTCAAGGGCTTTGATGTAACACATTCAGCAGATGCCCTTAAGGGTGTTCAGGTGTCAGGAAGCCACAACGTACTTGATCAGATTAATACTTATCATAATGGTAACACAGGTATCCAGATAAGCAGATATCTCTCATCAGATACATGGGATAACTGGCCATCATATAACCTTATTCTTAATTGTACATCATATGGCAATGCAGATAAGGGTTACGAGGATGCAGATGGATTCGCTGCTAAGCTTACTGTAGCAGACGGTAATGTGTTCGATGGATGTATCTCATATAATAATGCCGATGATGGATGGGATCTTTTTGCTAAGGTAGAGACAGGATCAATTGGATCAGTAACGCTTCAGAATTGCGTAGCCTATGGAAATGGTTACCTTGAGGATGGAACTAATGCCGGTAACGGTAACGGATTTAAGATGGGTGGTGACAGCCTCTCAGGTTATCACAGACTTATTAACTCAGTAGCTTACAACAATAAGGCTAAGGGTATTGATTCAAACAGCTGCCCTGATATTCAGGTAACAAGCAGCACAACATTTAACAACGAGAGCTATAATGTAGCATTCTACACAAATACAGCAGCTAACACAGACTTTGGCGCTAATGGAATTCTTTCATACAGAAAGGATACTAATGTGTCAGAGCAGTTTAAGGCAAAGGGTACACAGGATGAGAGCAAGATTTATGGTGACAGTAACTATTACTGGGATACTACTGCTCAGAAGTCATCTAACAAGTCAGGTGCAACTGTAACAGATGACTGGTTTGTATCAACAGATACATCAATTGTTCCTACAAGAAATGCAGACGGAACAATCAACATGAATGGACTTCTTGTTCTTACTGATAAGGCACCTGCAGGTGTTGGTGCAAGACTTAATGGTACAGCATCATCAGTGATTACACCTATGCCATCAGTTGAACCTGATGCAGATGATTCTGAGGACGATACAACAACAGAGGAAACAGTTATCACAAATCCTGATGTTAAGGGCACAGTTAATGTGATCGGTCAGAATGTAGTTGTTGCTGCTTCAGCAGGAACAGTTATCAAGAATGCAGCAGGTGCAACTGTAACAGCAGGTGATGTATATGTTAAGGCAGTTCCTAAGGCAGCAGATGATTCAACAGCAGCATCAATTCTTGAGGCAGCTAAGAATCAGGGACTTAAGATTGCTGACAATGCAGGCGTAGCTTACTATGAAGTTGAGCTTGTTGATGCAGCAGGCAACCCACTTACATTCGAGGGAACTCTTACAATAGCATTTGCTTATCCTGACGGAACTAATGCGGATGGATATACATTCTCAGTACTTCATCTTCTTAAGAGCGGAACACTTGATGTTATTGATCCGGCAGTTAATCAGGCAGGACTTAGTGTTAACGTAACAGAGCTCAGCCCATTTGCAGTAGTATATCTGCAGAAGGCAGCTAACGGCGAGGCTGGTCAGACAATTGAATCAGCTAAGACAGGTGACAGCACACCAATCATGCCAATAGTAGTTATTCTTCTTGCAAGTGCAGCAGTTATCTGTGCAGGTATTGTTGTATCAAAGAAGAAGAGAGCTTAATTATAAGTTCATAACAACCTCTTAAATATAAAAGCTCCGGCGGTCAGAGATGACTGCCGGAGTTTTTTGTACTTTTTGCGCTAAAAGCCCTGTTTCGTTGACAAAGCAGAAGCAGTTTGCTATTATGTAGATAATAATGTACAAATATGGGTATCTCTGCCCTTTTGCAGAAGTACACAGGATAATGGAGGTTCAGAATGAAAGGAATAATATTGGCTGGAGGCAGCGGTACAAGACTGTATCCGCTTACGATGGTAACAAGCAAGCAGCTTCTTCCGGTGTATGATAAACCAATGATATATTATCCGATGTCAGTTCTTATGATGGCGGGAATCAGGGATATTCTTATTATATCTACACCTAACGATTTGCCTAATTTTGAAAGGCTGTTTGGCGATGGGAGCAGTCTTGGAATTAATCTGAGTTATAAGGTACAGCCGTCACCTGACGGACTTGCACAGGCATTCATACTTGGAGAGGAGTTTATTGATGGGGATTCATGTGCAATGGTTCTCGGAGATAACATCTTCTATGGAGACGGACTTGGAAAGCATCTTAAGGAAGCTGCAGCAAGACAGGATGGGGCAACTGTATTCGGATATTATGTTAATGATCCGGAGAGATTCGGAATTGTAGAATTTGATGGGAATGGCAAGGCAATATCTATTGAAGAGAAACCGGAACATCCAAAGTCTAATTATTGCGTGACCGGTCTGTATTTTTATGATAAGAATGTATGTGAATATGCCAAGTCAATTAAGCCGTCAGCAAGAGGTGAGCTTGAGATAACAGACCTTAACAGAATCTATCTTGAGAAAGGCAATCTCAATGTCGTAACACTTGGGCGCGGATATGCGTGGCTTGATACAGGAACAATGGATGCACTTTCAGAGGCCACAGAATTCATTAAGGTTGTCGAGAACCGCCAGGGAATCCAGATTTCGGCAATTGAAGAGATTGCATACCGTAATAAGTGGATAACAAAGGAGCAGCTTCTTGAGCATGCTGCAAGATATGGCAAGTCGCCATACGGAGCGCATCTTAAGCAGGTAGCGGATGGAAGGATTCTGTACTAAAGCATATAACGATAAAAGCGTTCTATGTTATATGAATGAATAATATATTTTTGAGAGGATACATAGATTATGAAGATTATTGTAACTGGTGGAGCCGGATTTATTGGTGGTAATTTTGTTCATTATATGTTAAAGGAGCATCCTGAATATCAGATTATATGTCTTGACAAGCTGACATATGCAGGTAATATGGAGACACTTGAGCCTGTTATGGACAACCCTAACTTTACATTTGTGAAGGCTGATATTGCGGACAGAGATGCGGTATATGCACTTTTTGAGAAGGAGAAGCCGGATGTAGTCGTTAACTTTGCGGCAGAAAGCCATGTTGACCGTTCAATCACTGACCCGGGAATATTCCTTCAGACTAATATTATCGGAACAGGCGTGCTTCTTGATGCATGTCGTATCTACGGAATTAAGAGATATCATCAGGTATCAACGGATGAGGTATATGGAGATCTTCCTCTTGACAGGCCGGATCTGTTCTTTACAGAAGAGACTCCGCTTCATACATCAAGTCCTTATTCAGCATCTAAGGCAAGTGCGGATCTGCTTGTAATGGCATATCACAGAACGTATGGACTGCCTACTACGATTTCAAGATGCTCTAACAATTACGGACCATACCATTTTCCGGAGAAGCTTATACCTCTTATGATTGCCAACGCACTTAACGATAAGCCACTTCCGGTATATGGCAAGGGTGAGAATGTAAGAGACTGGCTGTATGTTGAGGATCACTGCCGTGCAATAGATATGATTATTCACAAGGGACGCGTAGGAGAAGTATACAACATTGGCGGTCATAACGAGAGAACTAATCTTCAGGTTGTTAAGACTGTACTTAAGGAGCTTGGCAAGAGCGAAGACCTTATAACATATGTAACAGACAGACCGGGACATGACAGACGTTATGCAATCGACCCTGCAAAGATTCATGCAGAACTTGGCTGGGAGCCGCTTACACTGTTTGATGAAGGCATCAAGAAGACAGTTAAGTGGTATCTTGAGAACCGCGAGTGGTGGGAGCATATCATCAGCGGTGATTATCAGCAGTATTATGAGAAGATGTATAAGAACAGATAAGGAGCTGCTATGAAGGTATTGGTAACAGGTGCTGACGGACAGCTGGGACATGATCTTGTAATAGAGCTTGAGAAGAGAGGTCATACAGCTATTCCGACAGACAGGAATGAGATGGACATTACAGATGCAGAGGTGGTTGAGCGTGTTATCACGGATGCTGCGCCTGATGCAGTGATTCATTGCGCAGCATATACGGCAGTTGATAAGGCTGAAGAAGATGTTGAAGTGTGCAGAAACATTAACGCACAGGGAACACGCAACATTGCAGCAAGCTGCGACAGACTTGGCTGTAAGATGATGTATATAAGCACGGATTATGTATTTGACGGCGAGGGTACAAGACCGTGGGAGCCTGACGATGAAGTTACAACTCCGCTTAACGTATATGGTGAGACTAAGTATGAAGGAGAGCAGGCTGTAAGGGAGCTTGTTGAAAAGTTCTTTATTGTAAGAATTGCATGGGTATTCGGAGTCAACGGCAATAATTTTGTCAAGACAATGTTAAGGCTTGGAAAGCAGAATGGGGCGGTTAAGGTTGTTGATGACCAGATAGGTTCACCAACCTATACACCGGATCTTTCGGTACTTCTGTGCGACATGATTGAGAGTGACAGATACGGAACATACCATGCAACCAACGAAGGGCTTTGCAGCTGGTATGAATTTGCATGTGAGATATTCAGGGCAGCAGGCATGAATGATGTTAAGGTTACGCCTGTAAGTTCAGGTGAATTCCCGGTTAAGGCAAAGAGACCTCATAACAGCAGACTGAACAAGGATAAGCTTACAGCTAACGGATTCAACAGATTGCCTGCATGGCAGGATGCGGTTGCAAGATATGTAAAGATTCTTGAGTCACAGGAATAGAACAATATATATAATTAGCATATTGATTCATAAAAGGAGATATAATGGGTAAAATTAAAGTTACAACATGCGGAATAGAAGGTCTTAAGGTTATTGAGCCGGCAGTGTTCGGTGATAACCGCGGATATTTTATGGAGACATATAATTACAATGATTTTGCAGAGGCAGGAATTGACTGTAAGTTCGTTCAGGATAACCAGTCAGCATCTAAGAAGGGCGTATTGCGCGGACTGCATTTTCAGATTAATTATCCGCAGGACAAGCTTGTAAGAGTTGTAAATGGCGAGGTATTTGATGTAGCGGTAGATATCAGAAAGGGTTCTCCGACATATGGACAGTGGTTTGGTGTTGTTCTGTCAGCTGAGAATAAGAAGCAGTTCTTTATTCCGAAGGATTTTGCCCATGGGTTCCTTGTATTATCAGATTATGCAGAATTCTGTTATAAGGTAACGGATTTTTACCATCCTAACGATGAGGGCGGAATTATATGGGATGATAAGGATATAGGAATTGAGTGGCCTGTTCCTGAAGGAATGGAACTGATATTCTCAGAGAAGGATACTAAGTGGCCGGGTATCAAATCACTTAACAGATAATTGTGAAGAATTGGAGTAGGCAGTGAAGATAGCAATAGATGCAAGGTCGATGGGCAGCAGACCCAGCGGCGTGGGGATGTATCTTTTTGATTTTTTAAAACAACTGATACAGTATGATGAATTGGAATTTGTCCTCTTATCGGATGTGGCGACAAGTGAATATATAAAGTATTTTCAGGAAAAAGGAATAGAGGTGAGAACGTCTGACCGGCACGTATACAAGAGCGCAGGGGTGTATGCGTATTTTGCATTTATTAAGAAGCAGCTGGAAGACATTAAGCCGGATGTATTCTGGGAAGTTAATTCGCTTATTCCGGTGAATCTTAAAGGCTCGTTCAGGACAATGATAACAATACATGACATGTTCCCGATAACACATGTAAAGTATTTCGGAAGAGTGTACAGTATTTACTTCAGGCACAGCCTTTCAAAGACCCTTAAGAATACAGACATGATTCTCTATAATTCGCATCAGACGAAGCTTACAACAGAGGCAATATTCCCTGAAGCGAAGAATATTAAGAATGAGACGGCGTATATTATCACGAATCCGCTCACAAAGGAATATGAGAACACAGATGACGGGTATTTTCTGTATATAGGCAATATGGAGAAACGCAAGGGGGTTGACATACTCCTTAACGGATACAGGGAATACCGTTACCGCAAAGGAACAAAGAAGCTTGTTGTGGCAGGCAAGATGCTTGAAGATGATATTGAGCAGCTTCTGCATGAGGTTCAGGCTGAATGTGGCGGTGTCGAATATCTTGATTATGTCACGGATGATAAGAAGCACGAATTATATGCACACTGTTCATGCTTTTTATTCCCATCAAGGGCTGAGGGCTTTGGAATGCCTATACTTGAGGCTATGAAGCATGGTAAGCCTGTTATTACCGGTGACCTCGATATTTATAAGGAGATTGCCGGCGACTGTCTCAATACATTTGAGATGCAGGGATTCAACAAGGTTAATTTCCAGATTGACAGTTTCGTTAAGAAAATGTTTGATTATAATACACAGATAGATGAAAAGGCATATCGGGATGCTATTAACAAATATTCTCCGGAACATCTTGGAGGCATTGTAAGAAAGTTTATTGAGGACAACTAATGGGACTATCCAAATTAGCGCTGGACACAGCAGAAAAGTTAAGGCCGGTTCTTCTGAAAATTGTTCCGCAGAGTGTGCTGAGCTCTGTCAAAGAATCAATAGTAAGACGTAATACGGACAGGTTAAAGAATGCCAATATAATACCGTATGACAGAACATACCGGGAAGGGATTAATCTTATCGGTAATATCCGCGCAGAGACCGGGCTGGGACAGAGTACAAGACTGATTGCCGATATACTTGAGGCAAGCGGAGAGGAATATGTACTGCATGATTTCTTCGTGCCGCCGGGACCAAGCATGAATGACCATACGCATGATGATAAGATAACGGATGAATTACCGTATGATATCAACATTTTTCATATTAATGCAAGTGAATTCACTCTTGCATTCATGAATATGGGACAGAATGTGTGGGATCACAGGTATAATATAGCTTACTGGCTGTGGGAACTTGAAGAATTTCCGGAAGAATGGCTTGGATGCATAGATCTTGTTGACGAGATATGGACACCGGCCGATTTTATTACCAATACACTCAAAAAGTATACGGATAAGCCGGTAATGACTCTTCCGTACTGCGTTGAAGCACCAGTGTCAGAAGAATTTGACAGGGCATACTTCGGCCTGCCGGATGATAAGTTTCTGTTCCTTATGATGTTCGCAAGCGGAAGCATAATGGAGCGCAAGAATCCTGACAGTGTATTTGAAGCGTATAAGAGGGCGTTCGGAACCGATAATGACAATGTTGGAATCGTTGTCAAGATTAACGAATATTCAGATGAGGATATAACTTATGTAAGAAAGGCTCTTTCGGGATACAGGAATGTGTATATCCTTTCAGATACACTTACAAAAGTACAGGTTAACAGTCTTATCAAAGCGGTCGATGTGTTTGTGTCGCTTCACAGGGCAGAAGGCTTCGGACTTGTACTTGCAGAGGCGATGCTCAACGGCACGCCTACAATTGCAACCAACTGGTCTGCCAACACAGAATTCGCATGTTCCGAAGCAGCTTGCATGGTAGGCTATAAGATGATTGAGATAGAAAAAGACATTCCTCCGTACAAGAAGGGATACCACTGGGCTGACGCTGATGTTGATGAGGCGGCAGGCTTCATGGAACGTCTATATAGCGACAGGGATTTTTATGACAGCATAGCAGAGAATGGTGCCCGTTATGTCAGAGAATCGCTGAATATGGAGCGTTCTACAAAGATAGTGAAGGAGAGGGTGGAAAACATCCGCAGGAAGTTATGTTAAAAGAATTTAAAGAAATCTATGCTTACAGGCAGATGATATTCAGCCTGGTAAAAAAGGATTTGAGAGGACGTTATAAAGGTTCTGTGCTTGGATTCATGTGGACATTTGTCAATCCGCTGCTCCAGCTGTGTGTATACACGCTTGTATTCTCGATAATCATGAGACAGGATATAGAGAAATATTATCTTTTCCTGTTTGTTGCGCTTATACCGTGGATGTTTTTCTCTGCGGCACTTACAAGTGGTTCAATAAGTATTCTGAATCAGAAGGATATGGTTAAAAAGATATACTTCCCAAGAGAGGTAATGCCGATAGCAGATACGACAAGTAACTTCGTGAATATGCTGTTCTGTTTTATAGTTATATTTGCAGTGCTTCTTGTATCAGGATGGGGAATAAGCCTCTATGCGTGTCTTGCACTGCCTGTGATAATGGTAGTTGAATATATAATATGTCTTGGAATAGCACTGCTTACGTCAGCGCTTACAGTCTATTTCAGGGATCTGCAGTACATACTCGGGATTATTGCAATGGCATGGCAGTATATTACTCCGGTAATGTACTCATCAGAACGTGTGCCGGAAGAGCTTCTTCCCCTTTGGAATCTTAACCCTATGACACCTGTAATTGAAGCATACCGTTCGGTGCTTTATTATAAGACATTTCCTGAACTTGACACTCTTCTCTCAGCATTTGTTCTGGGAGTTATAGTACTGGTTCTTGGTATCTTTGTATTTAACAGGCTCGAGAAGGGCTTTGCGGAGGAATTTTAAGCAATGATGGATAGTAATAATGCAATTGAAGTAAGGAATGTGTCAAAGCATTTTAAGGTCTATTATGACAAGGGAAGCCAGCTCAAGGAGCGTGTGCTTTTCCGCAAACGTAATGCCTATGAGAACAGGGTTGTTCTTGATAATATTTCATTTTCAATTAAAAAAGGTGAGGCAGTCGGTCTTGTTGGTAAGAATGGCTGTGGTAAGAGTACAACGCTTAAGCTTCTTACGAAGATAATTTATCCTAATTCGGGAACAATAGAGATGTGCGGAAGAGTATCAAGCCTTATCGAGCTTGGGGCAGGCTTCCACCCTGATATGAGCGGCAGGGAGAATATCTATACTAATGCTGCGATATTTGGACTTACCAAGAAAGAGATAGATGAAAGACTTAATGATATTATTGCATTTTCAGAGCTGGAACAGTTTATAGATAATCCGGTGCGTACATATTCATCGGGTATGTATATGAGACTTGCATTTTCGGTAGCAATTAATGTTAATGCTGATATTCTGCTTATTGATGAGATTCTTGCAGTCGGCGATGCGAATTTTCAGGCCAAATGTTTTAATAAGTTAAGAGAGATTAAAGCTGAAGGAACAACGATTGTTATTGTGTCGCATTCTCTCGGACAGATAGAACAGATATGTGACCGTTCAATCTGGATTAAGAATGGAAAGATTCAGATGGAAGGTTCACCTAAGGATGTGCATCTTGAGTATCTCGATTACATGAATACAGAACGTATGGAGATGGCCGAGAAGGAACGCGCCCGTCAGGAGGCCGAGGAACAGGCTAATCCGGAGAAGGCAGACGGGAAGGAAGCAGCCAAAAAGAAGAAACGTTACGGTTCAATGGACTGTATGTTCACAAAGATTAATATTCTTGATGCTGACGGTAATCCTCAGAAGACTTTCAGGACAGGTGAGGAGATGGTTCTTGACCTTCATTATGAATGCAAGAAGAAGGTTACGGATGCCGTATTCGGCTTTGGTATATTCAGAAGTGACGGACTGTGGTGCTACGGCACTAATACAAGGATAGACCACAAGGATAATTTTGATATAGAGCGTGATGGAAGTTACAGAGTTGACCTTAAGGAGCTCATGCTTATTCCTGCCGAGTACTGGGTTGATGTAACGATAGAATACGGCGAGGGTAATCCGGTTGATTATTATAAAGAGGCCCTGAGATTTGAAGTAGTTTCCAAGGTGTCTGACGTAGGTGTTCTCAGAATACCGCATGAATGGACGCTGAATATATAGGAGGATGCAGGTAATGGAGAACATTAATATCGAGGATATCATGGCTGAAATCCGTGAGGATATACGTAATAAAGGCTATAAGGACGATGAGATCCAGTTCAGTGACATAATACTTTCATCTGTAGCAACACCTTATAATATGCAGGCATACAAGGAAGAGCTTGAGAAGATGGCAGGCGACAGAATGGTGCTTTCATATAGGGATATTGCATCAGACCGTCCGGGAATCGGACCTGTAGTCACATTCTTTAAGAAAATCTTTAGAAGAATGACTGCATTTTATGTTGAGCCTATCGTTGATGACCAGAATAAGTTCAATGAAGAAGCAACCAATCTCTTTGCTCAGGCACTTAACAAATTCGCAGAAGACGATGAGAGAATATCTGAACTTGAGAGAGAGCTTTATGATTGTAAGAAGCGCTGTATGGCATTGGAAGAAATGTTAAAGGAGAAAAAATAGTCAGTGGTCGTATATCAGCTTTTGGCAACAATTTCATTCGGTGATGCGGTAAGTAATGATACGCTTGCATTGCAGGAAATCATTAAAAAGATGGGGTATAAAACTGCAATTTTCGCTGAGAATATCGATTCGAGAATACCGAAAGGTACAGCGAAGAATTACTCCAAGCTTGGAAGAGTCGATAAGAATGATATAATAATATATCATCTTTCGACCGGAAGTAAGATAAGCCGTGATTTTGATAAGTTCAAATGCCGCAAGATAATAATATATCACAATATAACACCTCCGGATTATTTTAAGGATTACAATGACGGCTCATACCGTATCTGCAAGAAAGGGTATGAAGAGGTGAAGTCGCTTGCGGATAAGACAGATTACTGCATTGCAGTTTCTGAATATAACAAGCAGAATCTTCGTGAGATGGGATTTACATGTCCGATAGATGTGCTTCCGATTCTCATACCTTTTGAAGATTACGATAAGAAACCTAATGAAGAGGTCATCAGAAAGTATTCGGACGATGGCTGGGTTAATGTGCTTTTTACGGGAAGAATTGCACCTAATAAGAAGCAGGAGGATGTAATAAGGGCGTTTGCTTACTACAAAAAATATTACAATCCAAAGTCAAGACTGTTTCTTGTGGGTTCGTCAGGAGGAATGGAACGTTATCACAGAAGGCTGATAAGTTATATTAATGCACTTGGCGTAAGAGATGTAATATTCCCCGGACATATAAAGTTTGATGAGATACTTGCCTACTACAGAGTAGCGGACGTATTCCTCTGCCAGAGCGAGCATGAGGGATTCTGTGTACCGCTTGTGGAGGCCATGAAGTTCGCAGTTCCGATAGTTGCTTATGACAGCTCTGCAATAGCAGGCACACTTGGCGGCAGCGGAATACTTATGAAAGAGAAGAATCCTGTACTTACGGCAGGAGTTATAGACAGAGTTGTTAAGGATGAAGAACTTCGTAACAGCATAATTGCGGGCGAGAAGAAGAGACTTGAAGATTTTGATAATGAAAAAATAGCCGGCAGATTCGAGAAACTGCTTGCTGATTTTATTGCTAAGAGGTAGAACAATGGAGACAGTGTCACAAAAACGTAAAATTGCGCTTGTGGTGCAAAGATACGGGCTTGAAGTCAATGGTGGTGCAGAGATGCTTGCAAGAACTATGGCAGAGCATCTGAAAGACAGATATGATATCGAGGTCCTTACAAGTAAGGCTGTTGATTATGTAACGTGGAAAGATGAGTACACGGCAGATGAAGAAGTAATCAATGGAATAAAGGTTCGCAGATTTGGTGTAACTCAGCCGCGTAATCCTAAAAAGTTTGATGCATTTTCCGGTAAGGTAATCGGAAGACCGCATTCAATGGAGGATGAGGAGCAGTGGTTCGACCTGCAGGGACCGCTTGTTTCGGGACTGATAGATTATATAAGAGACCACGCAGATGACTATGATGCATTTGTGTTTATGACATATCTTTATTATACGACGGTTAAGGGACTTCCGCTTGTTAAGGATAAGGCGGTTCTTATATCGACAGCGCATGATGAGCCTCCTATATATCTTCAGACATTTGAAAAGCTGTTCCTTATGCCGAAGGGGATGTTCTATCTTACATTTGAAGAAAAAAAGTTTGTTGAAAGAAAGTTCGGCAACGGACATATAATTAATAATGACGGCTACGGCGGCTCAGGAGTCGAGATTCCGGGCGAGGTGGATAAGACAAGGCTTAAGAGGGAAAAAGGCGTTGAACACTATATGCTTTATGCCGGAAGAATAGATGAAGCCAAGGGATGTAAGGAGTTATTTGAATTCTTCAGAAGGTATAAGAAGAACAATCCGTCAGACCTTAAGCTTGTTATGATTGGTAAGCCGGCTATGCCTATTCCGAAAGATGATGACATAATGGCACTCGGATTTGTAAGCGAGCAGGAAAAGTATGATTACATGGCAGGAGCAGATTTCCTTATAATGTCGTCACCATTTGAGAGCCTTTCGATTGTTGTACTTGAGTCAATGACACTTAACAGACCGGTCCTCTGCAACGGAAGATGCGATGTCCTTAAGGGACATTGTGTTAGAAGCAATGGTGGTCTGTATTACAAGGATTATTATGAATTTGAAGGCTGTGTCAACTATCTTCTCAGTCATCCCGATATTGCAGATGGCATGGGACGTAACGGACATGAATATGTTGAGCAGAACTTCAGGTGGGATAAGATTTGTGACCGATTTGAGGATGTTGTTGAGCGCGTGTGCGCTTCCGGTTCAGGTGAACAGAGGTAGGATATGAAGACGATAGCATTTGTTTGCCCATGGTATGGGGATAATATTCCGGGTGGAGCTGAGGCTGCACTGAGAGGAATTACAAGCCATCTGCATGATGCGGGGCTTCCGGTTGAGATTCTTACAACGACAGTTGAGCAGTTTACGGCAGACTGGAACAAAGATTTTTATCCGGAGGGTGTTACGAAGAATGCTTTTGGCGTTGACGTAAGACGTTTTAAGATCCGTAAGCGTGACGTTAAGGCATTTGACTCAGTTAATTACAAGCTTATGAATGGCATACGCCTTACGGATAAGGATGAAGAAGTATTTAACCGTGAGATGATAAACAGCCCGGCTATGTATGATTATATCCGTGATAATAAGGATAACTACCAGTGCTTTGTATATATTCCGTATCTTTTCGGAACAACATATAACGGAGTTGCAGCATGTCCTGAGAAGTCGGTACTTATACCATGCTTCCATGATGAGGGGTATGCACATATGCACAGCTTTGCCAGGATGTATTCCAGGGCAGCCGGAATGCTGTTCAACGCACAGCCGGAGCTTATACTTACCAAGTCACTTATGGATCTCAGCAATGTGAGAACGGAAGTCATGGGACTTGGCGTGGACACTGCAATTAGGGGCAGTGCGGAAGATTTTCATAAGAAGTTTGGTATTAGTGAACCATTTATCCTGTATGCCGGACGCAAGGATGCAGGCAAGAATGTGGACACACTGCTTGATTATTTTGCAAGATATAAAGCTAACGCCAAAGAATATGTTAATGTGTATGGCGTGCATGTTGAGGATTACCTCAAAGAAAGACAGGAATCTGAACCGGAAGTACGTTACGTTGACGATGTTGATTACAAAGAACACAACAATGAAGGCGGACGCTATGATATCGACAATATACTGGGAATACCGGTAGAAACAGCAAAAGCGGATGCTAACTATTATGTATTCTTCCCTAAATATCGCAATGAAGATAATCTTAAGCTTGTGCTTATCGGTGGCGGCAGCATAGATATACCGGAATCGGTTAAGGACGATGTATATGACCTCGGATTTGTCGACATACAGGACAAGTACAATGCCTATGCGGCAGCACAGCTTCTGTGCCAGCCGTCGAAGAATGAGAGTTTTTCATTTGTTATTATGGAGAGCTGGCTCTGCCGCAGACCGGTGCTTGTGCATAACGGCTGCGAGGTAACCAGACACTTTGTACAGGAGTCCAATGGCGGTCTTTACTTTGATAATTATTATGAATTCCAGGAGACCATAAATTTCATACTCCATAATGAAGATGCAGCAGAAGCAATGGCTGAGAATGGCAACAGATATGTCATGGAGCATTTTGCCTGGGATGTTATTGTTAAGAAGTATACGGAATTTTTCAAAATGTTTGACTGATTATAAGGAGAAACAATTGAAGGGGAACAAAATATTTCTGATAGACGGACGGTTCCTTGAATCAATGGCAACCGGCGTTGACAGATATGCGTTTGAGACAATTAAAGAACTCGACAGGATATGTGGTGATGCCGGATTTGAGGTGCGGCTTCTTGTTCCGGATACGGTTAAGTCTGAACATGCCGATACGGCAGCAGTTGTTGATGCATTCAGCAATATCAGAGTGTACTACGTAAAGCGTGGCAGCAGATGGACGCAGGTTACATTTGCACTGCATGCATGGAAGATGGGAGCTGTTCCGGTTAATCTGTGCAATGAAGTATCAGTTATGGCACCAAAGGGAATTGTGTGCCTGCACGATACATGTTATGCTGATTGCCCTGAATTCTTCCCTGAAGACGAAGTTAAGTGGTTCCTTGGTATATACAGGAGAATTGCCAAAAAAGCGGCGGTTATTCTGACGGTATCTGAGTTCTCAAAAAAGAGAATAGAGGAGGTGCTTGGAGTATCCGCAGACCGTATTGTGGTAGCCGGTAACGGCTGGCAGCATTTTGAAAAGATTCAGCCTAATGAATATATATTTGACAGGTTAAAAGGTGTTGAGAAGGGGAATTATTATTTTACCCTGTCATCGGCCAATAAAAATAAAAATGCCGAATGGATTATATCGGCGTCACAGTGTAACCCGGATGCGGAGTTCGTTATGGCGGGCAGAAAGCTTGACCGGGTAATTGAGTTCAGCAAGTATCCGAACGTGCATTATGCGGGGGCGGTAACTGATGAGGAGGCCAAAGCACTGATGATGCATTGCAGGGCATTTGTATTTCCATCATGGTATGAGGGATTCGGAATACCACCTCTTGAGGCCATGAGTGCCGGAGCGAGAGTGATTGTGTCAGACAGGGCAAGTCTTCCGGAGGTGTTTGGCAGATCGGCACATTATATACAGCCGGATAATCCGGTGGTGCATTTTGAAAGTCTTCTCAATGAACCGGTACAGAGTTCAGATGAGATTTTGAAGAAATACAGCTGGGTCAGAACTGCGCAGACAGTTATGCAGACACTGGCGTCATTTTAAAAATATGTTGGAGGGTACCTGAAATGTCATTTATTAATCTGGAGTATTTCCTGTTTGTGGCTGTGGGACTTGTGGTGTATTACATAATGCCTAAGAAGATTCAGTGGGTTGTTCTTCTGCTTATGAGTTATGTATACTATCTGTCATTCAAGGTAGAGGCAGTTGTGTACATTATATTTACAACACTTGTTACATTTGCGGCAGGACTGCTTATCGAGAAGGCAGAGACAAAGGGCAAGGAATGGCTTGCGGCTAACAAGGAGACAATTGACCGCGACCAGAAGAAAGCTTTTAAGGCAAAGCTTAAGAAAAAGAAGAAGGCACTTATGCTTGCAGCAGTTGTTCTTGATTTTGGACTGCTTGCATTTGTAAAGTATACGAATTTCTTTATCGAGAATATCAATGGTATAATCGGTAACAGAATTAATGCAATTGACATACTTGTTCCGCTGGGAATATCATTCTACACATTCCAGTCAGTAAGCTATGTTATAGACGTGTACTGGGGCAAAGTAAAGGCTGAGCGCAATCCGTTTAAGTTTGCACTGTTTGTATCGTTCTTCCCACAGATAATGCAGGGACCTATCGGACGATTTGATAAGCTTGCACCACAGTTCTTTGCACCGCATAAGTTTGACCTTACAAGAATTGAGTACGGACTTCAGCGTATATTCTGGGGATTTTTCAAGAAGCTGATTCTTGCAGACAGGACAGCGGGATATGTTAATAATGTATTTGTTAATAACTACCAGGCATTCAACGGATTCTATGTAATAGTTGCAGTGCTTATGTATTGCGTTGAGCTTTATGCGGATTTCTCAGGTGGAATGGATATCGTAATCGGTACTGCTGAGATGTTCGGAATTACGATGGATGAGAACTTCAAACGTCCATTCTTCTCCAAGTCGATTGGTGAGTTCTGGCGCAGATGGCATGTTACGCTCGGAGAGTGGATGAAGGATTATATATTCTACCCATTCTCACTGTCCAAGGCATTCAATAAGATTGGCAAATTTACAAAAAAACACTTTAAGAATAAGCATGTTGCGCAGACAATACCTATATGTATATCAAACCTTCTGATATTCTTTATTGTTGGTGTATGGCATGGAGCTGCATGGAAATATATCATGTACGGTATGTATAATGGTGTTATCATTGCATTCAGTAATCTGTGCAAGCCGCTTTACAAGAAGGGACTGGAGAAATGCCATATCAATGCGGATGGCAGGGTTTGGACAGTTGTACAGATACTCAGGACATTTATACTTGTTAATATAGGCTGGTATTTTGATATGGCGCTTTCGTTCAGGGCGGCAATCGAGATGATGATTAATACTGTATATCAGATAAGTTTCAAACCATTTACGGACGGATCAATATTCACACTCGGAATGGCAAGGAGCGATTTCCTGATTGTTGCCATTGGCTGTGTTATATGGTTTGTTGTAAGCTATATGCAGGAGAAGGGCATCAGGATAAGGGATGCCGTATCAAAGCAGATACTTCCGGTAAGATGGGCACTGTATCTTGCACTCGTATTCTCAATAATAATATTCGGATACATAGGACAGACACAGGGATTTATCTATGCACAATTCTAGGATTGTGCTATGCGCAGGAGCTAAATTGCTGATTTGACATTATCAGATGTAGCTTGTATAATTCAATTTGTGCGAGCAGACGCACGAGAATAGAAATGAGGTAGAATAATGAAAAGAACAGCGCTTATCATGGCAGGTGGCAAAGGAGAGAGATTCTGGCCGAAGAGCAGAGTCACACTTCCAAAGCAGTTTTTATCATTTACAGATGACGGCAGAACAATGATTCAGCTTACGGTTGAGAGAATCAGCCCGCTTGTTGATATTAAGGACGTCTATATCGCAACTAACAGGAATTATAAGGAACTCGTTATGCAGCAGCTTCCGGGAATACCTGAGAAGAATATTCTGTGTGAGCCTGTAGGACGTAACACAGCTCCATGTATAGGACTTGGCGCCGTGCATGTCATGAAGCAGTGCGAAGCAGATGGAGAGCAGGATGCACTCATGATAGTACTCGCTTCAGATCATCTGATTAAGCATAATGACATTTTTATAGATACTCTGAAAGCAGGATGCGATGTTGCTGCCAAGCAGGAGAACCTTGTAACGATAGGTATAACACCTAATTATCCTGAGACAGGATATGGTTACATTAAGTATAACAGGGATGCAAAGAACGGTGAGAGTTATGCCGTAGACGCGTTCGTTGAGAAACCTGACCTTGATACAGCAAGGAAGTACCTTGCATCAGGCGATTATCTGTGGAATAGCGGCATGTTCATATGGAAGGTGTCAACAATTCTTGATAATTTTAAGAAGTTTATGCCATCAACATATGATGGTCTTATGAAGATTAAGGCATCAGTCGGAACGGCTGAAGAGGACAAGGTTCTTGCAGATGAATTTCCTAATCTTGAATCACAGTCAGTTGATTACGGAATTATGGAGAAAGCATCTGATATATATATACTTCCGGGCACATTCGGATGGGATGATGTAGGTTCATGGCTTGCAGTCGGAAGAATTAAGAAGAACGATGAGAACGGTAATGTTGTCAATGGCAATGTTGTGACAGTCAATACACAGAACTGTGTACTTGAAGGCCGTGACAAGCTTATTGCAACAGTTGGCTTAAGAGATATGGTTGTAGTTGATACAGAGGATGCCATACTTATAAGCACCAAGGAGAATGCCGGCGAGATTAAGCAGGTACTTGCGAAGCTGCGTGAGCAGAATAAGAATGAATATTTATAAAGATTTATAAAGGAGAATAACTATGAAGAACGCGTTAATTACAGGTATTACAGGACAGGATGGATCATACCTTGCAGAGCTTCTGCTTGAGAAGGGATATAATGTATACGGAATTATGAGAAGAAAGAGCGTTGTAGATTACGGCAACGTGGATCATATTAAGGATAAGATTAACTTTATCTACGCAGATATGACAGACGTAGTATCACTTATCCAGGCTATGAAGATATCACAGGCTGATGAAGTTTACAACCTTGCAGCGCAGTCATTTGTTGCTACTTCATGGGATACACCGCTCGGAACAGCAGATATCGATGCCCTTGGTGTTACTAACATGCTTGAAGCAATCCGCACAGTTAAGCCTGAGGCACATTTCTATCAGGCATCAACATCAGAGATGTTCGGTAAGGTTCAGGCAATTCCACAGGATGAGACAACTCCATTCTACCCAAGAAGCCCATATGGTGTTGCAAAGCTCTACGGACACTGGATTACAAAGAACTATCGTGAGAGCTACAATATGTTTGCCTGCAGCGGTATCCTTTTCAATCATGAGAGTGAGAGACGTGGTAAGGAGTTCGTTACACGTAAGATTACAGATGCAGTAGCAAGAATCAAGCTTGGCGTTCAGGATCATGTTGAACTTGGCAACATGGATGCAAAGCGTGACTGGGGTCACTCAAAGGATTATGTTAAGGCTATGTGGCTTATGCTTCAGCAGGATGCTCCTGATGATTATGTAATTGCTACTAATGAGACAAGAACAGTAAGAGAGTTCGTTGAGACTGCTTTCAGGGTAGCGGGAATTGATGTTGTATGGGAAGGCACAGGAGTTGACGAAGTAGGTAAGGATAAGGCTACAGGTAAGGTTATCGTTAAGGTTAATCCTAAGTTCTTCCGTCCTGCAGAGGTTGAGCTTCTTATCGGTAATCCTGCAAAGGCTGATTCAAAGCTTGGATGGGAGAGACAGATTAAGTTCCCGGAACTCGTAGAGAGAATGGTTAAGAATGACCTTGCTCTTGTAGAAAAAGAGATTAAGGCGGCTAATATCTAATAGTGATTGTGAAACGGGGATTGACATGAAGGCACTTGTAATAGGTGGAGGCGGCTTCGTAGGCACATATCTTGTTAATCATCTCCATGATGATCTGGGATATGAGGTTGCAGTAACTAAGACGTCCAAAGAAAATCTTAAAATGGCTGATGCGCAGACATATAATCTCGATGTCCTTAATAAGGATCAGATAAGAGAAGTTCTCACTGAGGTGCATCCTGATTATATAATTCATCTTGCTGCACAAAGTTCTGTTGCATTTGCGTGGAAGAATCCTACGCTGACAATTGATGTTAACATTAAGGGAAGTGTAAATGTACTTGATGTGGTAAGAGAGCTTGACTATAAGCCGAGAGTCCTTCTTATAGGGTCCGGAGAAGAGTACGGACATATAAGAGAAGGTGAGACACCTATTGTAGAGGATAATAATACAAGACCCGGCAATATATATGCGGCGACAAAAGCATGTCAGAATATGATAGGTAAGATATATGCTGATGCTTATGAGATGGATGTAATGATGGTAAGGGCATTCAATCACATCGGACCTAATCAGGCACCTATGTTTGTCGTTGCGGATTTTTGCAGACAGGTTGCACAGATAGAAGCCGGACTCCAAAAACCGGTCATATATGTTGGTAACTTAAGCGCACGCCGTGATTTCACGGATGTAAGAGATGTTGTAAAGGCATATGCGCTCCTTGTCAGACTTGGCAAGAGAGGCGAGACATATAATGTCGGCAGCGGCAGGGCAGTATCGATTCAGGAGATTCTTGAAGAGATACTCGAACTGTCGGATGTTGATATAGAGGTAGCTATTGACCAGGATAAGATTCGTCCTGTTGATGTCCCGATAATTGAAGCAGATATACAGAAGATATATAACTGTACCGGTTGGGAGCCTCAGATAAGTCTTAAACAGACTTTAAAAGAAACACTTGATTATTGGAGATGTAACAGCAATGCTTGAGTCAGTGTTATTCCTTAGCACCGGAATAGTATTTATAATGATTGCAGTGGCCTTTATGGGTAAAAAGGTAGATGCCGTACGCTGTTTTGCAATAGCGGCATCTGTCTTTTTAGTCATGTATACTATTGTGGCATCAGGGCTTATAATGCTGAATATGTTCTCGGTAAACCGCAGCCTTATGCTGATAGTGGGAATTACAGCTATAGGTGCGGCAGTAATCGTATTTAAAAACAGAAAATCAAAGCCGTCATGGATATTCCGTCTTAAGAGGCATATGATACCGTTTATTATTTGTGCGGTATTTGCCGTAGCAGGGGCAGGAGTGACCAATGATGGCTTTTTTGGCATGGATACAACAATAGGCGTCAGCCAGGCAAAGGCAATGAACCTTGCTTCAAAGAATGAGACAAGTCCGTTTGAAGCGGATTATCTTGCGCAGGTGGAAGATGGAAGCGACAGGATAGCGGCTGTCAATACGCCTCTTCAGGAAAAGTATGAGCATTACAATGTACCGCTTACGGCGCTTCTGGCGCTGGGGGTATATTTCCTTGGATATAGCAATATGTCATTTATATTTATAGTAATCGGAATGATTATTCTGTATGTATTCTGGGCGTTTCTTGGCAATGTTCCATTCTCTACGGTAAGGCGCAGACGTATAATTAAGCTGGGGGCTGAATCCGCTGCCGCGCTTGTGATGATATTCATATCAATGGCAATGTTTGGACGTGGAAATGACAGGGTAAAGCTTGAATGGAATGAACTTAAGGAAATCAGCAATATTGTGTCAGATTATGACATAGTTGTACTTGATGAAGACATTATGGATAAGTACTATGTTCCGGTTGCAAGTGTTACCGGTGCAAAGGTATATCCGGAATATGCCCAGATTGATGAGGTAATACCCGCCGTGTCTGATAAGGGCGAGAGACTTTACTATATGAGCAGCGGTGTGATGTCATCGGATAAGATAGATTCCATGGGGCTGTATCTTAAGAATGTACATCGTAACGGCAATGATGTGCTTTACCGCAATCTTAACTTTTATAAGACACACAGCAGTGTTGATTATAACGTGATAAAGTCCCGCATTATGACAGGTGCAATGGCTGCAATGGCAATATTTGCACTTATGATGTTCTTTGCGGGCGTGTTCAGAAAGTTTGATGCAGGGCTTAATCTGCTGTTTTCAACGTCAGTGTTCCTTGGCATGTATTCGGTTGTATCATGGATTATGATTGCATGTGGAATATATACGATAGAATATGCAGTTGCGGTGACGATGGCGTTTGCGTTTATTGCGTGGGCTGTCATGATATATACGGGAGCGCGAATGGAATTTACATTTACCGCACGTAAGAATATAGTGCTGATTGTTCTTTGTGTGGCAGTTATAATGATTGCAGGAAGCAGGATAGACTGCAATCTTTATGCTCTTTACAGGACGCTTGGAAGAAGCCAGACATGGGCGCTTAAATATATATATGGGAGTGATATTGCACTTGTGGCTGTTAAACAGCTTCCGTGGCTGACTGCGCTTATGGCGCTGTTCGGCAGGCTGTTCGGCGTGCAAAGTATGATGCTGGTGCTTCCGGCTGGAATTGCAGGGGCGGCATCGGTTATATTCGTACTTGCGGAAAGAATTGCAATCGCATTTGGCGTGAGTGAGACTCCCGGACGCAGGAATGTTCTGACATATGCCGTAATTAATCTGACAGTGGCAGTTGTTACTTTGGTATCAACGGCAGCCATTGTTAAAAATATGGACTCCAAAGAATGTGTCGCACAATGGAAGAATATAAGCAGCTATGCAGAGCAGATAGAGCCGGATGATTCAATAGCAATCCAACGCTCAATGTATGAAAAATACAGATATCCGCTTCAGATAATGACCGGTGTAAGCACATGCCTAAGCGGTCTTGAATATGAGGATTCAATGACTAAGCTTGGCAATACGGGCAAGAATACATACTATCTGACAACAGAGGTTAAAGATCCTTCATTTGAGAGAGTGAGAATAGTGGCACACAAAGATTCGGCGTTTCTTTATGAGACGTTTGAATATCTTACGGACAGAGGGATATACAGTGTTGCAGACAGCGTTACACAGGGCTTTTATGATACGGATCTTTCTGGAATGGCATGGACAAAGGATCAGAATGCATTTATCCAGTGCGACATACCATATCAGAAATATGATACTGTAAGACTGTATCTTGGCAGTAAGATTAAGCTGGATGAAATCAACCTTGAATATATCGACCTTGAGTTCAGAGAGAACTGGTATTATGTAGGCAAAGCGAAGATTAATGCTGATAATAACGGTGCGTATATTGATTTCAGGCTTAACTGGTCATATATGATAGACGGATATAATGTAATATATTTTCATAGCGGTGCCATGTGGAGTCCGCTTATATACGGGGATAAGGATACACGTACGATGGGATTCCCGTTCCATTATATACAGTTTTTGACACTTGGCGATGATGCACCGCCGCTTGTTAACGAAGATGATACACTGGAAAGTCCTGAAGATGAGGCGGCAGTGGATGATTCAGATGAGACAGATGAAGGTGTGGATTACACTGATGACACAGATGGTTCGGAATCAGGACAATCAGAAAATACTCAGAATGGAGCAGATTATTAGATTATGACAGCAGTACTTGTAATTGCGGGAATAGCCGTAATGATGGCAGCCTTCTCAATTGCATATTATAAGCGTGACATTGTTGAGCTTTTTGTTATGGGGCTTACGGGATTTTTCTGCGCATATGTTCTCGCTTCAGGAATATTATTCTGGATGGATAAGTTTGGGATACATGCGGCTCTTAAGATAACGCTTGTTGCGGGAATAGTATTCATGGCACTTGTGACTGCGGTGATAAAGAGACGGCCGACAGCAGTATTTCACTATAAAGAGAGTATGATACCGCTGGCAGTATTTGTACTTATGCTGATAGTAATGCACTCGAAGTTCGGATATTTCGGAATGGGGCAGGATCAGGGCGTGTATCAGGTAAAAGCACTTGCCCTGATATATGATGAAAACAGCAATATATATTCATTTGATGAGTATGGCAGGCTGGAAGAAAAGACCGATATAGAATCATATGAGTATGAAGCAGTTCACTCTCTTGTAGGCTTCTACGGATATGACTCCAAAGTGCCTGTGCTTGACAAGGCTGATTTTCCTGATAAGCTGACGGGAGTGCTGCATGGCATACCTACATACTCTGCGATGCTTGCGCTTTACGGAAGCCTGTTTGGGTATGCCAATATGGCGGATCTTCAGACGGTTCTTATGTTCATGGGGCTGTTTCTTATGTATTATGTGATGCGTAATCTGAGGGTTAATAAAAAGCTGAGGCTTGCCGGACTTCTTATATTCGGATGTTCACCGATTGTCCTGTGGACAGCCAAGGCAACACTTACAGAGATATTTATATTTGTGCTTATAATGCTGTATCTGTATCTTATGGCAGACAGGAAATATCCCCAGTATGCATGTATGTCATTTGTTCCGATTGTTGTATTTGCATTTTTCCATGCCACGATATATACGATTATGCCCATGATAGTAATTGCGTATTTTATACTTTACTATATGACAAGGGACAAGCAGTATATGTGGGCTGATGTGGGCGCACTTGCCGGATATCTTGCAGGGTTTTATATGATGCGGGCATGTGCATCGGTATACACATATGGCAACTATAAGAAAATATTTATTCTCGGAATAAATGCAGATAATCTTGCAGCAGTTGTAACGGCTGTAGTAGTTGTATGTATGGCGCTTGCTTTTGCACTTTTATATGTGCCTATGGAAAAGCAGGAGAAGTTCAGGGAATTCTTCACGCGCGGTATAAGAAAGCATATGAGACTTGTGGTTAGGATACTGCTTGTGGCATCAATTGCGGTTCTTATTCTTACCTTTATGCATACAAAAATGAGATTCAGTTATTCGACATTCTATGCATATGTGATAAGCTCGGGAATTGTGCCGGTGATATTTCTGTTTGCGGCATTTATATACAGACCACAGTTCATTACGGCACATAAAGATCATCTGCTGCTTACTATAATGTTTGTGTATATGGTAATTATGTATTCATGCGTATTTAAACCGAGCATTGCATATTATTACTATTACGCACGGTATATAGTTCCATATCTGCCTGTTATAATAATTCTTACGATGTTAAGGATAAGCAGGATAGATGCAAAAGCCGGTGCAAAAAAATTCGTGATAACTCTGGCTGTTGCCGGGATATATGCAGTGCTTATGCTGCCTAATAATATAGCGCTTGCAACACAGAAGGACATAACCAATATGAGCTGGGATATAGTTGAGGATCTTTCAGCTAAGTTCTCTGAGGGGGATGCGGTGATTATAGACTCAGCACTTGCATCAACGCTCAAATTTCCGGTCAAAATAATGACACATGCGGATGTGTACCCGGTTACAGACAACTTAAAAGAGCAGATAGGAAGACTTGAGCAGGACCATAACAGGGTATACTACATAACAACAACTGACTGGTTCTTATTCAAAGATTACGGTATAGATAATATTTATTCCAATGTAAATGATATATGTTATGATGAGTCTGAGACTCAGAGTTCAGTTAAAAAGTCAGGAATTAATCCGTTTCCGACTAAGTTCAGCGTGCAAAAGCAGCTTGTTAATGTATATCGCTGCAGTTATACGCTGGAATAGCGTGATGCAGGAAATACTCGTTTGGAGGGTGCAATGAAGTTTGATGGAAAATTGTCCGTGGTTATGCCGGCTTACAATGAAGGCGAACGGATATATAACAATATATTGGCGACAGAAAAGATTATTGCCCCATTTGCGCCTGATTATGAGATAGTTGTGGTTAATGACGGGAGCCGTGACAACACCCGTCAGGAGATAGAACGTGCAAAGGCACATGATGACAGGATTGTTATGGTATCCTCTGAGACAAATCATGGTAAGGGGAGTGCCATACTCGCAGGTATAGCAGAGTCAGCCGGAGAGTATATAGCTTTTCTTGATGCAGATCTTGAACTCAATCCGTCGCAGCTTGAGGGGTATTATGATAAAATGACAGAGACAGGCTGCGACGCAGTCATAGGCTGCAAACTCCATAAAGATTCGCAGCTTGTATATCCGCTCAGGAGAAAGATAATGAGTGTTGGATATTATATGATGCTGAGGCTTTTGTTTCATCTGAAGATAAGAGACACGCAGACAGGACTCAAGCTTTTTCGTGCGAAGGCTGTAAAACCGGTGGCACATCTTGTCAGGACATCGGGCTTTGCATATGATATAGAGCTTCTCGTTGCCGTAAGCAGACGGGGAGGAAGAATAGAAGAAATGCCGGTTAAGGTCGTGTATGTGCGCGAACGTAACTGCAGAAGAATAAAATTTGATGACGTGTGGAAAGCATTCAGGGATACTCTTGCAATATGGAAAAGAGCGAATGTGCTTCACTATTATGATGATGGGGAAAAGGTATAATTTATGTACACGCTTGCGCTCGGATAAAAGCGCAGCGGTACTAAATTCGCACGCCCGGCATGTGCCTGCACATGCCGGGCGTACTCATTAAGTGCCGGCGCTTTTATACGGTACAAAAATTATACCTTCCCCCACTGTAGGGACGGCACGGCTTCTTTGAAGCGTGCCGGGGAAGTGGAAAAAGGAGTAAAAAATGAAACGTGAATTTACGACACTGTGTTATCTGCAAAAAGATGGCAAATGGCTTATGTTATACAGAAATAAGAAAAAGAATGACATTAATGCCGGCAAGTACATTGGGGTTGGCGGGCATGTTGAGGATGGCGAGTCACCGGATGAATGTATTGTAAGAGAGGTTTTTGAGGAGACCGGGTACAGGCTTACGGACTACAGGGCACGTGGGCTGATTACATTTGTTATGAATGACGTTGTTGAATATACGGTGCTGTATACAGCTGATGACTTTGAGGGTGAGGAGAAGATATGTGATGAAGGAGACCTGGTGTGGGTAGAGGCTGACCGTGTGTTGGAGCTCCCTTTGTGGGAAGGGGACAGAGCGTTCCTTTGCAGGCTGCGCAATGCAACGGATTTTTTTACTTTAAAGCTTATATACAAAAATGATAAATTGATAGAAATTGTGTAAACGAAGATTGTGTAAACAGAGATTGACTTGCGCCACTTGTATAATCCGGCATGGAATGCTATAATCTACTTACATATGCATACATGTAACGCATGCAGACAAGGGGATACAGGTCATAATGAAACTTATTATACAGATACCATGTTACAACGAGGCTGAGACACTTGAGGTAACACTTAATGATTTGCCAAAACACATTGATGGCATAGACGAGATAGAATATCTCATAATTGATGATGGAAGTACGGATAATACAGCTGAAGTAGCTAAGAAGTGGGGCGTGCATTATGTCGTAAGATTCCGCCGCAACAAGGGACTTGCCAAGGGCTTTATGGCAGGACTTGATGCATGTCTTCGTAATGGTGCAGACATTATTGTTAACACTGATGCGGACAACCAGTATTGCGGAGCGGATATCGAGCGTCTTGTGCGCCCTATTTTGGATGGAGAAGCACATGTGGTCATCGGTGAGCGTCCTATTGATGAGACAGAGCATTTTTCGCCGCTTAAGAAGAAGCTGCAGCATCTTGGAAGCTGGGTCGTAAGAGTTGCGTCTAAGACGGATATACCTGACGCTCCCAGTGGATTCAGGGCATACAGCCGTGATGCGGCATTGAGAATTAATGTTATCAATGATTACACATATACTCTTGAGACTATCGTTCAGGCAGGACGTGACAAGATGGCTATTAAGTCGGTTCCTATAAGAACCAATCCTGAACTTCGTAAATCAAGGCTTTTCCACAGCATGTGGGGATACGTTAAGAAGTCCGTGCTTACAATAATGAGAGCATATCTTATGTACAGACCGTTGTATTTCTTTATGCTGCTTGGGGGAATTATATCAGCGGTCGGAGCTGCATTTTTTATAAGATTCTTTGTATTCGTGCTGATGGGTGACAGCAGCGGACATGTGCAGTCACTTATCTTTGCAAGTATGATGATGATTATAGGTTTCCAGACAATAGTTGTAGGTCTGCTGGGAGACATTATCTCAGCTAACCGTAAGATACTTCAGGATGTGCAGTATCATCTGCGCAAGATGGATTATGACCATGACAGCAACAAGGAGCCTGTGTACGAGACATCAGATCTGATGGCTGTTACAGAGGAAGATGAGAAGGCAGATTATGAAATTATTCATAACAACAAAAAATCTTGACTATATCCGTAACACTCAGGAGATAGAACTTCTTACAAAAGAATGCGGCGGGTGCAGGCCTGATATTATCGCAAGCAGCGCCGGGAAGTATCCTGCAAGAATGGCACATGTCATAAGGAAGCTTATAACATGCAGGTTCAGTGATTATGATGAGATATTTGTAGGATTTGCGCCACAGCTTATAATCCCGTTTTTTGAAGGAAAGTTCAGACGATACCGCAATGACGGCGGCAAGGTAACGATTGATTTCTTTATATCGGTATATGACACTCTTGTTAATGACCGTAAGAAGATAAAAAAAGGTTCCGTTCCGGCATCAGTGGCTGCGTGGCTTGATAAAAGGACCATCAGCCTGGCAGATAATGTTGTAGTTGATACAAAGGCACATGGGGAATATTTTACAGAGAACTTCGGACTTAGCAGGGATAAGATGCAGGTATTGTATCTTGAAGCGGACAAGTCCGTATATTATCCTCACACTGTTAAGCGCGCAGAGGAAGATGCAGATAAGAGAATAATCCTTTATTTTGCATCAATGCTTCCGCTGCAGGGAGTTGAGACTGTGCTTGAAGCTGCTAAGCTTATGAAAGACGATAAGAATATAATTTTTAAGATAATCGGACCGGTTAAGAACAAAGTTATACAGGATAATATCAGATATATTGACTGGCTGCCGCAGGACAGGCTTTCAGATGCAATAGCAGATGCCAATCTGTGCCTTGCAGGGCATTTTAACGGGGAGATAGGCAAGGCCTGCAGGACAATTCCCGGCAAGGCATATATATACCGTGCCATGCATAAGCCTGTGATACTGGGTGATAATCCGGCTAACAGAGAACTTTTCGATGAATCAATGGATGGCATAGGCTTCTGCAGGATGTCTGATGCAAAGAGCCTTAAGGCTGCCATAGAAGATATGCTTGCAAAACAGGCTGTATGAGAAGGCAGACATAATGATAAGACAGTGGCCTGAAGAATCAGGTCAGCATCTTAGTGAATTGAGGATTGGAGCAGATATGAACAGTGATACCATCGGAGCAGGGATTGTTACTTTTAACCCTGATATTGGGAGGCTGAAAGAGAATATAGACGCGATTCTTCCACAGGTTTCGGAGCTTGTTATTGTTGATAACGGCTCGGCCAATGTTGATGAAGTGTGTGATATGATAGAGAGCTACGGCAGCATCTATATGGTCTGGAATGAGGAGAATCAGGGGATTGCAAAGGCGCTCAACCAGATAGTTGAGTTCGCTGACAGCCATAAGTGGCAGTGGGTTCTCACGCTTGACCAGGATTCGGTTGTCATGGCGGGGCTTATTGATAATTACAGAAAATACATGGACTTCGACAAAACAGCAATGATAACGTGCCTGTTTCTTGACCGTAATTACGGAATACAGCAGGAATACGAGTTTTCGGAAGAATACAGATATGCGGAGCGCTGCATAACGTCGGGATGCCTTACCAAGGTTGCTGCATGCCTTGAGACGGGCGGTTTTGATGAAAACATGTTTATCGATTATGTTGATTTTGACATGTGCTACATGCTTAAGGAGAGAGGCTATAAGATACTGCAGAGCAGTTTCCGCGGAGTACTGCATGAGCTGGGCAATTCAGAGCGTAAGGTATTCTTAGGAAGAGAAGTTATAGTTACCAATCATTCGCCGGCGAGAAGGTATTATTATTCACGCAATCTCGTGTATTTTATCAGAAAGCACAGAGGGCATGTGAATGCACTAAGGTATTACATAAAGCTTTACGGAAGGCTTGGAGTTGTGCTTCTGTATGAGAAGAACAAATGGCAGAAGTTAAAATACGGTTTTAAGGGAATAGCGGACGGATATAAGATGCCGCTTCCAAAGGAGAGTAATGAGTAACCACACCTTTGTTGTATGTGCATACAAGGAAAGTGAATATCTTAAGGAATGCATAGAATCACTGCTTGCGCAGACAGTAAAGAGCAGGATAGTAATTGCAACATCGACGCCTAATGAGCATATCCGCAGTATTGCCGGCAGATACGGACTTGATGTCTGTGTTAATTACGGAGAGACCGGAATTGCAGGGGACTGGAACTTTGCACTGAGCTGTGCGGATACAAAGTATGTGACAATTGCGCATCAGGATGACATATATCTTAAGGATTATACAAAGACAGTCGTACATGCAATGGAATCACAGAAGAAGCCTGTTATTGCATTTACGGATTACTGCGAGATACGTGGCGCTAATAAGGTTACGGACACGAAGCTTCTCAGGATAAAGAGGATAATGCTGTTTCCGCTCAGAAGCAGGCTGCTGCAGAGGTCGATATGGGTAAGACGCAGAAGTCTGTCACTTGGAAGTGCAATATGCTGTCCCTCGGTGTGCTACTGTATGCCTGCCATGCCATCACCTGTGTTTTATAAGCATTTCAGGGCGTCGATAGACTGGGAGACATGGGAAAGGCTGTCACGTATCAGAGGCAGCTTCGTATATTGTCCGCGCGTACTTATGGGGCACAGGATTCATGAAGGATCTGAGACAAGTGCCGCAATACATGACCATGTAAGGACAAAGGAAGATTATGAGATGTTCTGCAAATTCTGGCCGGTGCCGATAGCACGTCTGATAGCCGGACAATATGCAAAAAGTGAGGATTCTAATGAAACTGATTAAAAATCTGTTATCGAGCAGAAAGTTAATATGGAGCCTGTCAAAGAACGATTTTAAGACAAAGTATGCGGGCTCGTATCTTGGAATTATATGGGCGTTTGTACAGCCGGTAATTACAATACTTGTATACTGGTTTGTATTCCAGGTGGGCTTCCGTTCGTCACAGCCTGCACAGTATCCGTATGTGCTTGTGCTTGTCTGCGGAATCATACCATGGTTTTTCTTCGCAGATGCCCTTAACGGGGGAAGCAATGCACTGCTTGAGTACAACTATCTTGTTAAGAAAATCGTATTTAACATAGACATACTTCCGGTTATCAAAGTATTGTCAGCTATGTTTGTGCATGTGTTCTTCGTTGTATTTACGCTTATACTGGCGGCATGCTACGGATATTATCCGACTATCTATACGCTGCAGATAATTTATTATTCATTCTGCACATTTGCATTTGTGCTGGGGCTTGTATATCTTACAAGTGCGGTTACGGTATTCTTCAGGGATATAACGCAGATAATAAGCATAATACTTCAGGTCGGTATCTGGATGACGCCTATCATGTGGGATATAGCGATTATACCGGCAAGGCTTCAGTGGATATTCAGGATTAATCCGATATATTACATTGTCAACGGCTACAGGGAAGCTATTCTTGTCGGAAGAGGCTTCTGGCATAACGGGCTGTGGACGCTGTATTTCTGGGCTGTTACAATTATCATGTTTGCACTCGGAAGCGGAGTGTTCAGACGCCTGAAGATACATTTTGCAGACGTTTTATAATGATTCTGTGAGGCAGAGCCGGACCGCAAAAGCATTGGGAGAATGGAGATTCTATGTCAGATATAGCAATTAATGTAGAAAATGTTACCAAGATTTATAAAATATATGACAATAAGACGGACCGCATGAAGGATGCGCTCGGAATGTCACGTGGGAAGAAGCTTTACAAGGAGCATTATGCGCTGCGGGATGTGTCGATGCAGATTAAGAAAGGCGAGACGCTCGGCATCATAGGAACCAACGGCTCGGGAAAGTCTACAATTCTTAAGATAATTACAGGGCTTCTTAATCCAACGTCAGGAAGTGTGGCAATTGACGGAAGAATCTCAGCCCTGCTTGAACTGGGTGCGGGATTCAATATGGAATATACGGGAATTGAGAATGTATACCTTAACGGAACAATGATGGGTTTCACTAAGGAAGAGGTTGATGAGAGACTCCGGAATATTCTTGATTTTGCAGATATCGGCGACTTTGTTAATCAGCCGGTTAAGACATATTCAAGCGGTATGTTTGTAAGACTTGCATTTGCGGTTGCAATAAATATTGACCCTGAGATACTTATTGTTGATGAAGCACTTTCCGTAGGCGACGTATTTTTCCAGGCCAAGTGTTATCACAAGTTTGAGGAGTTCAAGAAGCTCGGTAAGACAATTCTGTTTGTAAGCCATGACCTGAGCAGCATAGCACAGTACTGCGATAAGGTAGTGCTTCTTAACAGAGGTGTCAAGGTTGACGAGGGTACACCAAGGGATATGATTAATCTCTATAAGAAGATTCTTGTCGGACAGACACCGGCACTTCCGTCAGAGCTTAAGGACGGCGGCAGTGATGCCGCTACAGCCCCGGAGCAGGTGCAGACGGAAGCTGGTGACAATGCATCATGGAGTTCACATTTTGAACTTAACCCTGATGTCAATGAATATGGCAATAAGAAGGCAGAGATAGTTGATTTTGGCATACTTGATGAGAATGGAATGTGGTCAGGCAACATAGAGAAGGGAACGAACTTTACAATTAAGTACAAAGTACATTTCAATGAAAATGTTTCCGATCCGATACTTACATATACGATTAAGGATCTCAAGGGTAATTCCATAACAGGAAGCAACACCATGTACGAGAAGGTCAATTTTGGAAATGTTATGGCGGGAGAAGAGCGCACTGTTGCATTTACACAGCTCATGAATCTGCAGGGTGGGGAATATCTGCTGTCGATAAGCTGCACGGGCTACAGCGGCGGAGATTTTGTTGTTTATCACAGGTTATATGATGTGCTTAATTTTACTGTTGTTTCAGATAAGAATACAGTCGGATATTACGATATGTTTTCAAAGGTGACTGTAAGCTAGGATAATATGGTGTTATCTGTGGTAACGTATAAATTGTTTGAATTCAGAGGAAATGGCAGGTAGCGGTATGTCTGTTGAGGATTATAGGGACAATTTCAGATATATGCATGGTAATCTTACGGAATGGCTTCCTGACGGCTGCAGAGCTGTTGCGGCTGATAACAGATATTCTCTTGCAAGATGGGCAGGAGCATATTGGAAGGTGTCTGCCGGGATGCTGCTGAGAGCATATGCGGAAGAATATGCAGCACCGGGAGAAGAGGATGGTGAGGTATCACGAATCCACATATCTTATGAGGAACCATGCACAAAAAGGCAGCTTATTGAAAAAGCAGCACGCGGTGCAGACGAATCAGGTCTTAATCCTGAAGACGGTGATATACATATGTATTATCCGTATCCTGATATGCACCTGCCACTTGCAATATATTCAGATAAGTGGCTTCCCCGCAGAGGTGAGCTTACCAATAACTACCGGAATTTTGCCACAGACAGGCTTGAGATGTTTGATGAAGCACAGACATGGGATGAATTAATTGCAGACGGAATGTTTGCGGAATATTCCAATTCGTATCTTGCGGTAATGTCACCCGGAACATCCGATAAGCTTCCGGTATTCATAAAATACTCTAATGACAGGGCACCTCAGTACAGAATATGTACAGAGATATATGATGATGCAGACGGCAGAAGGATTGTAAAGCGTCCGATGACTGATGCGGCCGCAGAGCATATAGCAGCACTTGCCGGAAACGGCAGTAAGCTGGATGAAAGATATAAAAATTATTTTGCTGAAAAAGGTGTAAAGGTCAGTGCCAATTCATGCCATATGGAAGGCAGCAATGCAGTGATTGAATTCCTTGAATATGGCACGCTTGAATCAAAACTTGCTGATTTCCTGGCAAAAGGTAATATTCAGGCGGCAATGGATACTGTCAGGACATTTGCAGATATAGTAAGATATAATTCATCATACAATGTATGGGATATCGACATGATATTCAAGAATATATTTGTAAATGATAATCTTGACGAGTGGATAATCACTGACTATGAATGGACATGGCAGATTGACAATGCCGATGTACGGGATATAGCTGATTATATTATACAGCGCGCAGTGTATTATTTTATTGCGGATAATCAGGGAATACAAGACGGCACAGATGAACTGTATGAGGCGGCAGGAGTAACAAAGCCTCAGCTTGCGTCGCACTGCTATGAAAGAGATAATGAATTTGAGAGAAAGTTCCAGGAGCATGTTAAGAGCGGTCATATCGGACTTAATGATATATATTCAAGAGAACACGGAATAGTGTTCAATGCGGGAGGTCTTGCCGAAGAGAAGATTCACAGGATTAAGCAGGACAGTATTGATGCGGGAGCAGACCCGTGTGATATCAGAATTACCGGCGAGCTTAAGGAACTTAATATAAAGACAGAAGGCAGAAAGGCTGTCACGGTACACCCGGCGCATTGCTGCTGCTTTGTATATATAAAGGGTACATCGGTACCATGCAGGATAAGTACAAACGGAATGAAGATAAACAACCGTCTGTATGCTTTTACAGGAACACAGCCTGAGATTACATTTACAATGAAAGACAGGACGGATGAGCTTGACATACAGATGTATGTAAGCAATCAGGGAAGCGGTGACAGTCCGGCGTTTGTGGCGGCAGTCAGGGCATATACCTGGAAGAGATTATTTGTATAAATGCATTATGCAGGACTATGTGTCATATTCCTGCTTCTGCGGAATGGAGATTGAGATGAGCAGACATGTTTTTCGTAAAGGAATGGCGTATTTTCGTAAAAACGGATTCAAAAAGGCGGTAAAGCGTACAATATATTTCTTTACAGAAAAAAGATCATATGAGAAGCTTCTTGCGTATACGAATCCTACACCGGAGGAACTTAACAGGCAGCGCGAAGAAAAGTTTATACATGAACCGAAGGTAAGTATTCTGATTCCAATGTACAATACACCGCTGCAGTTCTTCAAGGAACTTATTGACTGCGTTCAGGCACAGACGTATTCTAACTGGGAATTATGCCTCGCAGACGGTACGGGCAGTGTAAGTGAGGCTGGTGAGTATGCCGTACAGTGCATGGCAAAGGATTCAAGAATTGTATACAAAATGCTTGATTCTAATGACGGAATATCAGAGAATACAAACAGGGCACTTGAGATGGCAACAGGTGAATTCATTGCACTTATGGATCATGATGACGTAATAACTCCGGATGCGCTGTATCATCTTGTTAAGGCGGTTAATGAAGATGCAATGGCTGACAGTGTCTACTCAGATGAGGATAAGATGGATATGGATGGCCGGAAGCTCTTTGAGCCACATTTTAAGCCGGATTTTAATATTGATTATCTCAGAAGCTGTAATTACATATGTCATATGTTCATGACGAGAACATCAATAGCCAGAGAGGTCGGAGGATTCAGGAAACCTTTTGACGGAGCACAGGATTTTGACTTTATATTCAGATGCACAGAGAAATCACGCCATGTTGCGCATGTGCCAAGAGTAATATATCATTGGAGATGCCATGTTAATTCAACGGCGGCCGTTCCGGAGAGTAAGATGTATGCATATCATGCAGGCGTGAAATCAATTAATGAGCATTGTCAGAGAGCAGGAATCCCGATGACAGGAGAACTCGGTACGTCATACGGTTATTACAGGGATGTTCCGGTACTTGACCGTAAGCCGTCAGTTGATATAATAATTCATGGTGATGCGGCTAAGGCTGAACAGTGCATTCAGTGTACAAAGAAACTTACATATAGCAATCTCAGTGTGATGATGTGTGGCGGCGATGCGGCGTCAGTTAACAGGGCTGTGGCATCAGCGGCAGCGGATTATGTTCTGCTTCTTGATTCAAGAATTACATCACTGAGCGAAGACCTTGTTGAACAGCTTATGGGATATGTACAGAGAAAAGATGTTGCAATGGCAGCGGCACGTACAAGCAATCTTGAAGATAAGATATATCACGCATTTCTTGTGATGGGAATTGACAAGTCGTTCGGATATGCATTCCATCAGCTAGATAAGGGCAACAATGGTTATTTCATGCGCATTAATGCACCTCAGGATGTAAGCGGTGTTGATATTACATGTACGCTTATCAGGAGAGCTGACTATATGGCGGCAGGACAGCTTGATGAGAGCATGCCGGCAGAATATGCAGCGGCAGACCTGTGTCTTAAGGTTGCGCAGCTTAACGATGAAGGCAGCAGGGATTCCCGGGCTGATGAGGAGGAAGATGCGAAGACACCTCAGATGTGGCGTGACATGCATAAGATTGTATATGTGCCATATGCAGAGGCTGTAATCAATGCTTCGGTAGAGCCTGAGTGGCATATAGATGAAGAAGATGAGAAGTTTAATAAAAAATGGAGCTCAGTACTCAGACAGACGGACAGATACTATAACAGAAATCTTACAAAAAGAGATACCAACTTCACAATACTCAGTTCAATGGAACTGAAAAATGAAGATTTGTAGTGGAATAGATATGCGCAGCAGCGCAGGAATGGAGAAGACAATGAGCAGTATACTTTATGTAGTAGTACCATGTTATAACGAGGAGGAGGTACTTCCGGAGACATCTAAACGTCTTAAAGAGAAGATGACATCACTTATAGCCGGTAATGTTATATCAGACCGAAGCCGTGTTATATTTGTAAATGATGGTTCAAAGGATTCAACGTGGAGTATCATACAGAAGCTTCATCAGGAGAATGCGCTTTTTGGCGGAATTAATCTCAGCCGTAACAGAGGGCATCAGAATGCACTGCTTGCAGGTCTTATGACTGTAAAGGACTGTGCTGATGTGGCTATATCAATGGATGCAGATCTTCAGGATGACATTAATGCAATGGATGAGATGCTTCAGAAGTTCCACAACGGATGTGATATTGTATATGGTGTAAGAAGTAAGCGTGCAACAGACACACCGTTTAAGAGAATAACTGCAGAAGGCTTCTACAAAGTTATGAACTGGATGGGGGCCAATACGGTATATAATCATGCAGACTACCGTCTTATGAGTAAGAGGGCGCTTGAAGGGCTCGCACAGTTTAAGGAAGTCAACCTGTTCTTAAGAGGTATTGTCCCAATGATAGGCTATCCTACAGATGTTGTTTACTATGAGAGAAGCGAAAGATTCGCGGGGGAGAGTAAGTATCCTCTCAAGAAGATGCTCGCATTTGCAATGGAGGGAATTACATCATTAAGCAACAAACCGATTAAGATGATAACTAACCTCGGCATATTTGTATTTCTTATGAGCTTTGTGATTCTTATCTACAGCCTTGTAAGACATTTTATGGGAGCAACGATAACGGGATGGACAACAATTATTGCGTCAATCTGGGCGATAGGCGGACTTATCCTGCTGTCACTCGGAGTTATCGGTGAATATATAGGTAAGATATACATGGAGACAAAGGAACGTCCGCGTTATATAATAGAGCAGTTCCTTAATGAGAAGTAATCTGTTAAGACAATTAAGATATAAGAGTGGAAGGGAACAATGAATCAGTCCAGAGAAAAGATACAGAATATTTGTATAATGGCAATAGATCTTATATGCCTGCTTCTCAGTTATGTGATGGCGGGATATCTGTGGCTCGGGATTATCAAAGGCGCGGCGTATGAGGCACTCAGAAGGGACCTTTATGGGGATATAAGTGCCATGATAATTGCATATGCCGTCACGGTACTCCTGTTTAATTTTAATCAGGAATTCATCAAAAGGGGAAAGCTGATTGAGATTATCCAGGTGATTAAGTCCAATATTATCATTGCGGCAGTTATGGCAGTTGTAATATTCCTGAAGCATGAGAATTCAGACCTGTCACGTGGCGTGTATATGGTGATGATATGTCTTAATGTAGTAGTTACATATGGCGTGCACAGACTGTTTAAGACATATCTTCTTAAGTATTATAAGAACAGCCGTGCCAATACACAGCTTTTTGTTGTCACGACATTGGACAGGGCCTCAAAGGTCATCAAAGAGATGGACAGCAATTCAGTGTGGGGCAACAGGATATGCAGCATTGCCATAATAGACCGGGACATGGTTGGACAGAAGATAGACGGAGTTGAAGTCACAGCTACATTTGACAGCATGGTAACATATGCCAAGGAGCAGATTGTAGATGAGGTTTTTATAGATGTTCCGTATGATTCAGGCAAGTCACTTACGGATATAGTAACCAAGTTCGAGGGCATGGGCGCGACAGTGCATCTTAATATAGAGGTGCTTGAGCAGTTCTCGAACTTCTCTAAGTCAGTTAACCAGCTTGGAAGTATTCCTGTCATAACATTTGCCAATAATGTGTATGATTACAGACAGCTTTTTATAAAGCGCCTGATGGACATTGTGGGTTCGATAGTAGGACTTGCAATAACAGGAGTTATCATGATATTCCTCGCACCAATACTTAAGCTTGAATCTCCGGGGCCTCTGTTTTTCAAGCAGAAGAGAGTCGGCAAGAACGGAAGATATTTTTATATATATAAGTTCCGTTCGATGTATGTTGATGCAGAAGAGCGCAAGAAAGAGCTCATGGATAAAAATAAGATGGACGGGCTTATGTTCAAGATGGACAATGATCCGAGAATAACAAAGGTTGGCCGGTTCATCCGTAAGACAAGCATAGACGAACTTCCACAGTTTTTTAATGTACTTAAGGGTGATATGAGCCTCGTCGGAACAAGACCGCCTACAGTGGACGAGTTCAAGCAGTATGAGACTTATCATAAGAGAAGATTAAGCGTTAAGCCAGGAATCACCGGATTATGGCAGGTCAGCGGAAGAAACCGCATAACCAACTTTGAAGACGTAGTAAAACTTGATCTCAAATATATAGACAACTGGAGCATAGCTCTGGATATCAAGATTTTATTTAAAACAGTCGCCGTAGTATTTAAGGGCGAGTAATTGTGAAAGGAGCTTTATGTCAGAGCAGGAATATGTTAGAAAATATATGCTTAAAGATATATTTAAGCGCAATATGAGATTCTGGTGGCTGATAGTTATATGCGTTGCAGTATTTGCAGGCGGTCTTGGTTATAAAAAATACAATGAGTATCAGAAGAGATTTGCCAAGATAGAGTTGAAGGGCACTGTAAAGCAGTACTCGGTGGATTACTATTCGGGCAATGTTAAGGGCGAGTCACTTCTTATGCGTACACAGACGCTTATTGCCGTTATGACAAGCCGCGAGACATATTCGGAACTTGTTAAGCTGTCAGGATATCCTCTGACATATGATACATTTGTAGAGCTTGTCATATGTGATAATGACGGAACTAAGGACAGTGTTACGGCAAGAATGCAGTATCCGTTTGGCAGCGACGAATATTCAATAGTTGAAGATTCCGATGCTGAGAGTTTTATGGGGTATTATGTACAGGCGGTTAAGAATACATGTGACAGAATACTCGGAGAGAATGTTGTGTATGAACTTGGAAGAAGCGACCGTTCATCAGTGACATATACTGCAAGCGACGAGCAGAAGCAGGCAGCCAATAAGGCGGTAATTAAGAATGCGTTTATCGGTGGAGTAATAGGACTTATCATACCTGTTGTAATCATAACGCTTATATATCTTCTTGGCGGTAAGTTAAGGACTGCGGCGGAGATAGCATTCTGTGCAGGGCTTAAGCTTCTTGCGGATGTTAAGGAGGATGACTGTTCACAGCTTGAGCAGGCGGAACTGTATCTGGAGCACAGATACGGATTGAACGGAATAAATATCAATCTCATACACATAGGTGATGGTGGGGAATATATATCGGATAAGCTGAAGGAAAGCTTTAAGAATGCCGGATACAAGGCAGACGTAACGCTGACGGATACCAATGCTGCAGACGTTAATGCAGGTGCGTACAGAGCAGCAATGAAGGCTGATGCCAGCATACTTGTTGCAGGCGCAGGCAGACTGCGTGAGCAGGATATAGAAAATGTAGTCAGAACAATGGCACTTTATGATATTGAAGGCAGCGGAGTGATTGTATATGAGCCTCACAGGTAAGATATTAACCGGGATTTTATTTGTAGTGCTTCCCGTAATTGCGGGAGGCATATACAGCCCGTTCCTTGTAAAAAGAATAAAACTGCATTTTGCGGATATATGTAAGCTGCTAATACAGACATGGATATACGGTATTATAACCATGTTTGCTGTTATGCAGCTTATTGCCGTTCCTATGATTGCCGTAAGGACTACATTTACGATGCTTGTAAATGTATGGTGCGCACTGCTGGCTGTTCTTGCAGCTGCCGGAATTGTGGGATATATCGCAGCTGTTTTGCGTATAAAGAAGCATGGAGGCCCCGCAGTGGATAATGCCGGTACGGACAATGACAGGATGCGGGAGCTTAATAAGCCGGAGACGGTGCCGGGACGCAGAAGCTGTGTATGCTGGATTGCGCTGCTGGCGGCGGTATTTGTCATACTTACAGGCTATCAGGCAAGAATTGCATCAAAGTACCAGCATACGGATGATGACGATGCGCGGTTTGTTGCGCTTGAACTTCTGGCAGTTGATGAGGACAGAATGCTTACGCATAATCCGATTGACGGATACCCGATGTACTGGAATACCGGAGAGGTTAAGAAAGATTACACGTCTCCATGGACAATGTATGTTGCAGCATGCAGCAGAATAAGCGGTGTCCATCCTGCAATACTTTCACACAGGCTGATGCCGATGTACCTTGTAACATTGTGCTGTCTTGCATACCTGCTTCTTGGACTTAACCTGTTCAGGGATGACTGGGAGAAGACACTGATATTTGCAATTATAGTATCGGCTGTTAATATATTTGGGTACACTTCAACGCATACGGTGCCGTCATTGCTGCTGTTAAGGATATGGCAGGGAAAGGCTGTGTTTGCAGGCCTGATGGTGCCTGTAATCCTCGACCTGCTCTACAGGCTTTATGAGGATTGCACACTGGTTCCTGAAAAGGTACTGCTGTTTGTCTCATGTATGGCGTCATCACTTATGTCAGGCGGCGGAATTGTTATAGCCGCACTTGCTGTTGGGTTCTATGGACTTGTTGTGCTGGCAAAATACAGGAATATTAAGAATACGCTGTATATATGGCTGACATGCTCGCCATGTGTTGTATACGCATTATGCAATGTATTCTGGTATCAGGTGTTCAGATTATCTTAGGATATATTATCATAGGAGTACGGATTTTATGGTTGGATGGTTTACTGATATCTGTGATATGTTTATAAAATTTGTCGGTACGGGATGGTTTCACTGGCTTATTGCAGCAATAATACTTGTGGCAGGAAGTGTTAAAAACACTCATTTCCGTCATAAGTTCCTGTATCCTGCCGCCATGATACTTATAGTATTTTTCTGCCCTTTGGTCTATGGAACGATAGGCATACGGTTCCTTAACGGAATGTACTGGAGGATACTCTGGCTGGTTCCCGTTTCTGTTATAATTGCCATTGGCGGTACATGGCTTGTAATGAGATTTAATAATTATATTCTGAAGGCCGTTACGCTTGCTCTGACAGTCTGCGTAATTGCAATGTCAGGCAGACCGATGTTTTCAAAAGATAACTATGTGCCGGCACAGAATGAATATCAGCTTCCACAGGTAACAATAGATATTGCTGACGCAATAATATCTGACAGTCTTGCGGCAGACACCGGCGCATATCCGACGGTTGTTGTTCCTGATGAGATGCTGTGTTCAATGAGACAGTATACAACTAAGATACGGCTTCTGTACGGACGTGATGCATATGCATATATTTTTAATGAACTTGAAGAAATGAAGGCTGTGGTGCATAATGAGATGATACGGCAGACACCGGATATCGGGAAGCTGGCGGTATATGCCAAGGCAAAGAATGTTGACTATATCGTTTTCTCAAGTGTGAATCATAAGGGGTATCAGGATATAAATATGCATGGATATGAATTCGTTAAAAATGTTGACGGATATGATATATACATGAGGCAGGAGGACTAGTGTGAAAAATAAGATTTTTCACACGCAAGATTTGTGCTTTCGCACAAACTTGATATGCGCAAAAGGCAGCGCAGGAATGGAGGACTAGTGTGAAAAATAACAGAGTATGTAACATCCTTGGTGTTAATATAAATATTATGAGCATGCAGCAGGTTAAAGATTATATATGCAATAACATAGATGCGCTGAGGGGCAGATATATATGTGTGTCCAATGTGCACACAACAGTGATGTCACATGATGATGAAAGCTACTGCAATGTTCAGAACTCGGCGGCGTTGAGACTGCCTGACGGCAAGCCGTTGTCAATAGTTGCAAAACATAGAGGCTTTGAGGATGCGGTAAGGGTTACCGGTCCGGACCTTATGGGAGAGCTTTTTGCAGATGCGGGTAAGAATAAGCTCAGACATTACTTTTACGGAAGTACACAGGAGACTCTTGATACGCTTGAGAAAAAGCTGAAAGAAAAGTATCCGGACATTATTATTGCAGGCATGTTCTCACCTCCGTTTGGTGCGGTAAGTGACGAAGATGATGCAGAATTTGTTAAGATGATTAATGATGCCGGCCCGGATGTGGTATGGGTGGGTCTTGGCGCTCCTAAGCAGGAACGCTGGATGTACTATCACAGAGACAGGGTAAATGCGGTTATGATAGGCGTAGGGGCAGGCTTTGACTACTATGCGGATAATATAAAGAGAGCACCGAAGTGGATGCAGAAATGTTCGCTTGAGTGGCTGTACAGACTTATGCAGGATCCTAAGAGGCTTGCCAGAAGATATATGGATACGAATTACAGATTTATCAGACTTGTTAAGAAAGAGAACAGCAGACAGTGACAGAGAATATATTGCATGACGGTAAAAACAGAATAACGGCAGGTCAGTACGGAGTTATAAGCATGACTATGTATTATGGAGTTATGACGGCATCCAAGGCACTTGGAATGGACAGCTCCAATTCGCTGTATTACGTGATGTTTGGGATTGCCTGCATAATGCTTTTATTCAAATACTGCGTAACTCAGTATACAGTGCGCCAGATTGCGCTGGATGTACTGCTGGGATGCATTGGCATTGTCTGCTTTGTAATATCGCATGACATGACACTGCTTCTGCTCGCAATGACAGTTGCGGGGCTTAAAGACTGTGATTTCAGGGAGCTTGCATGCACGGCGTTCTATGTGAGGCTTGCAATAACTTCGTTCATGGTAGTTGCGTCATTCCTGGGAATATTTGATCAGGGTGAGACAGCGCAGACTACAACAAGCTTTCAGGATATAACCGTATATAACTTCGGTTACTCAACTGCCAATAATGCATATATAAATATATTTGTACTTATGGCACTTTTCCTCTATATCAGATATGACAGGATTAATTGGAAATATTTTATCGGTACATCAGTTATTGCAATGCTGATGTATACATTTACAAACAGCAGGACAGGAACACTTCTGTTCTTTGCAGTCTGGTTCTTCATATTCTGCGAGAAGTTTCTTCTCGCACGAAAGGGAAGATATGTGTTCTTTTGGCTGATGGCGGCATCCACATTGATATGTGCCGTATTCAGTTATGCTGCGACTTCAATGTTTAATCCAGACGGCGGTTACTGGTCGGAATATATTAACAGGATATTCAGCGGAAGACTTAACATTACACACAAATATCATGAAGCGCTGTCTGTGTCACTGATTCCTAGGACAAGTGCCGTAATGGATGCACACAGGGGCTTCGGCTTTATTGATAATTCATATATGAGTGTGTATTTTCACGATGGACTTATAGTTGCGCTTATAGTGCTGGTGCTTATATGCATATCCAATTACAGTCTGTTTAAAAAGCACTGTTATAAGGAGCTTGTGTTTATAGCGTCATTTTCAGTGTATGCGATGATGGAAGAATTCCCGCTTAATCCGGTAGTCAATCCGTTTATCATGCTGACTGCCGTTGTTATATACAAAGCTTCATTCAGCATAGAGAGGCCGGGAAACGGTACAGAAAAGACAAAGGTTCCACAGACAAAGGTTCCACAGACAAAGGTTCCGCAGACAGTGCTTATCATCCATAATGAATACAGGATTGCCGGTGGGGAAGACACGGTAGCTGCCAATGAAGAGAAGCTTCTTGCGGAACATGGCCACAGGGTAATTGTATATAAGAGAAGCAATAAGGAGCTTGATAATTATACAGGTATTAAAAAGCTTCTGCTTCCGTTTACAAGTGTATTTTCACTGCGCTCATACCGTGAAGTTAAGAAACTTATAGAGGATAATTATGTTGACGTTGTGCATGTGCATAACACGCTGACGCTTGTAAGCCCTTCAGTATATTATGCGGCGTTCAGATGCAATGTTCCGGTTGTCCAGACTATGCATAATTTTCGGCTGCTTTGTCCCGGAGGCTCATTCTTCATGGAGGATGAGGGTAACGGACATATATGCGAACAGTGTGTGAGCAAAGGACTTTCCTGCGCTGTGCGCAATTCGTGCTACAGGCACAGCAAAGCACAGACAATAGTCAGTGCGGCTGTTCTTAAGATTCACAGAATGCTGGGAACATATAAGAAAATCAATTTTATCTGCCTGACTGAGTTCAACAGATATAAGCTTCTGATGCTTAACAACGGAAGGAAGAAGATAATAAATCCTGCCAGGGTATATGTGAAGCCTAACTTTACATATGATCTGGCTGAGACGATGGGGAAATTGTCTGATACGCATGGCAGCATATCAGGCCGGTATTACGTATATGTCGGAAGACTTGAGAAGCTTAAGGGTACAGAGCTGCTTGTTGATGCATTTGCAAAGCTTCCGGACAGAAAGCTTGTCATCATGGGAAACGGCCCGCTTGAGGAGATACTGAAAAAGCGCATTGCAGACAACGGCTATAAAAATATAGTCATGGCGGGCAGAGTAACGGGTGAGGATTACGTTAAGTTCCTTGGCGGTGCGCAGGCGGTTATCTCGTCATCACAGTGCTATGAGACATTTGGAATGAGCATAGCGGAGAGTTATTCTCTTTCGGTTCCTGCGATTGCGGGGGATATAGGCAATATTGGAGACATTGTAAAAGAGGGAGTTACAGGAATACATTTCCAATATGATTCCCCGGATGCATTAATCGGGGCGGTTAAGCGCTTTGAGACAATGAACCGTGACGGGCTTGCAGCCAATGCACGTCGTTATTATGAGGATAATCTTACTCCACAGAGTAATTATGGCAGATTAAAAGAGATTTATGATGATATATGCGCCGGATATGGTGCGGAAAAGAGGCAGTGATGGAAGAAAAAAGCGTACAGGCATCAGTTGATAAAGTATATAAAAAGATACCGGCTTATGTGAAGCTTGCGATTGCTGCAACATTTATAATGGGTATACTTTTTAACCTGTTTATATTTACCAACAAAGCTGTCAATCATGACGACATAATGGCAGAGTTCATATATAACAAGCAGCTCGATATTGTGTCGGGACGTTACATGTGGCTGCTTATAAGAAGGATTACATCTTATTATGACATGCCGATGCTGTTCGGAATTATCGGAATGGCGGGACTTGCAGTCTCGGCAGGAATCATAGTATACATGCTTAAGATTAAGGACAGATTCTTCGTAATTCTTCTCAGTGCGATTATGGCTTCATTTCCGATAAATGCATGTTACTATTCATACCTCAGCATCTCGCCGGTATACTATTTTGCTATACTTACGGCGGTGCTTGGTGTATTTTTTGTTGAACGGTTCGGCAGATGGGCAGGAATAATACCTGCGGGTGTGTGCATTATGATGTCACTCGGCACATACCAGTCATTTCTTGCACTTACCATAGGACTGGCATTTACGATGGCATTTCTCGACCTGTTCCGCAATGATTATGATATTAAGAAATGGTTCCGCAGATATATAAAATATGTCTTTGCAGCAGGACTTGGATTTGTTCTGTACTTTATATGTACAAAGATATCACTTGCAATTACGGGTGAGGAGCTCAGGCAGTACGCAGGGACGGATAAGATGTTCAGCCTTGAGCTGGGGGAGATTCTCAGAAGCCTTAAGACAACGTGGAATAACCAGAAGGATTTTTATTTTTCAACACAGGCAATATCTTCAAGAGGCTTTATATGGATTAACAGAGTTGTGCTTGCGGTCATTGTGATTATGACAGCCGTACAGCTTATAAAGCTTATTAAAAAGCGCAGATATGCCCAGACGGCGGCACTTGCGGTTATGCTTACGGCATCACCGTTTTTCCTTAACTTTATCTATATTATGATGAATGGTAAGTCATCCGTCCACATGCTTATGAAGTATGCGCTTATCGTTCCGTATTTTCTTGTAATTGGACTTGTGTGTGCGACGGATATACGGATAAAGCTTAAGAAGCTGGATATAGGCTACATCCTCTCATGGGCTGCGGCACTTGGATGCGTGGGAGTTATATATTACGGCGTGCTTACCTCCAATCAGTTATATCAGAGGATGTATTACAATACGCAGGCGATAGATTCCCTTTGTACACAGATACTTGCAGACCTCAATGTAAATGAGGATTTTGCCGTAAGCAAGCCGGTATATTTTGCTAATTTTTCTACATTTTTTGATGAGAATTATGTGACAACGGCAACATTTACACAGGATCTTAATCCATATGTATGGATGGGAACCGATGTGTATCTTGACTGGTATTCAAGCAACCATCTGATAAGATACATGGATTTCAATCATCATATAAGGCTGATTGCAAGCAACAACAAGTCAAAAGAGGATGCGGTTAAGGCAACGGAAGAATTTAAAAATATGCCTTGTTATCCTGACGGAGGTTCGATTAAGACAATAAACGGACTGGTGACAATTAAGTTCGCACAATAATGAGGTCTGCCATGAAAAATACCATCAGTAATGTGATAAATGCAATAATTAAAAAAGAAAAACTCATAGCAGTAATTGTGCTTGTTGTTATGGCAGCTGCCGGGCTTGCGGTGACGGATGGATATGGGGTACATCTTGACGAGGCTATAGAGCTGAGTATCCTTAACTCCAATATCAAAGAGTATTCGTGCTACATTCCCGGTAAGCTTGGAGATAAGATAGCCAATGCAGCCAGAGGAGTTGAGCGGATCTCGGAGAGTGATGAGAAGGATCACGGTATAGCTGCGTATTATGGATATGTTTTCGTAAGAAAATTAGCTCAAAGAGAGCCGTATCAGACATTGGCATTCCATATGTACACATTCTGTATATTCATGCTCGGAGTACTGGCTTTATATGGAATAGTTAAGCTGCTTACCAATTCTGTGTGGCAGTCGCTGTTTGCATCATTAATGCTCTATCTGTCGCCGAGGATGTTTGGGGAAGGTCATTATAATAACAAGGATATCGTTGTCATGGCGTTTGTGCTGATAACGATATATTTCGGACTTAAGATGGCTCTGGAACGCAGATACAGATATGCGATTCTGTTTGCGATGGCAGCAGCGGTTGCAACCAATACCAAGATAGCCGGAGCGTGGTTTTACGGAATTATAGGAATTGGCTATCTTATTACACTTATCAGGAAAAAAGAACTTACAAAAAGGAATGTCAGTATAGGACTTGTGGCAATAGTTGTGTATGTGATATCCTATGTACTGGTTACACCGGCGATGTGGCGGGACCCATTTGGATTTATCATGTATCTGGTTAAGTATGCCAATGATTTTGACAGATGGGACAATAATCTTTTATTTGAAGGCGTATTATACAGATATTCAGTCAATCCGCCGCCGGCATATTATCTTCCTAAGATGATTCTTATAACGACACCATTATACATACTTGTACTCATAATATATGGCGTTGTAATGACTGCCGCCAATGCATTAAAAGATTGCAGGTCAGATGGCGTACAGAATCATAAAATGACACGGAATACAATCTTATCCGCAGTTAATATTTTATTGTGGATGTTCCCTCTGGTATTTGCGGTGGTATGCAGAACGAGGGTATATAACGGCTGGAGACATTTTTATTTTATATATGGTCCTATGGTGATTACCGCAGCATATGGCTGTAACTGCCTTTGTAAAAATACGGCACCACAGCTTAAGAAGCTTCTGGTTGTTACCGGATGTGCAATTACGTTAATAAGCCAGGCAGGTATTTTGATTAATAATCCATATCAGTATGCTTATTTTAATGTACTTGCAGGAAAAGATGCACAGAACCGTTATGAGATGGATTACTGGATGGTTTCTACTAAGCAGGCATTACTTGATCTGTACAGGCTTCATGGCAATGACGGCAGTGATGCGGGAAAGATAAAACTGGCATCCAGAGGGCGGATGAGTGCCAATGCAGTTAACAAAGCAATGCGTGTACTGCCTGAGGATGTTGCGGGCAGATTTGAAATATGCGGACAGGCTGAGGCGGATTATCTGTTTGTCAACAGTTACGGTTTTGTGCTGGAGCCGGATGAGCGTTTTGATGGAAGCGGTTATGTAAAAGAAGTGGAATTAAAATCATATGGACATGAAGTCTGCTGTATATACAGACTGAACTGACCGATACAGGAAATGAGGCAATATGAAGAAAAAAGAACTCCGTTTTAACTTAATACTGATGCTGATACTGGCAGCTGAGATTGCGCTGTCCATGTACTTTACATATAAGTATGGCATGAATAATGTTGATGCGGACAATTCTTCTGAGATGGTTCTGTCAAGGCTTCTGGCTGACGAAGGAACTTTCTTCAGCAGAAACTGGTTCTATTCTACAGAACTGAGAGTGCTGAATACACAGATTGTATTATCACTGCTGTTCAGACTTACGGATAACTGGCTTCTGGTGAGAACGCTTGGCAGCGGAATACTCATGGCAATAATGGTCTGTGCGTACCTGTATATGATTCGTGAGACAGGGCTTGGAAGGTGCGGCAAAGCGGCGGCCTGTGTGCTTGTGCTTCCGTTCTGCCAGTGTTATCAGCAGTTTGCGTTATTCGGGCTTTACTATATTCCGCATGTGACAATTTCCTTTGTTACGGCAGGGCTTTTTGCCGGAATAATAAAGCGGCACAAGGGCTGGCAGATAAAGGCAGTTCTCGCTGTGGCTCTTGCAGCTGCGGCAGGACTTGGCGGCATAAGGATGCTTGTGGTTCTGTACTGTCCGCTTGTTATTGCTGCATTTCTTCTGAATTACAGGATGCCGGCGTGTATACAGGATATATGGAGGAACATCCCGGCAGCGGTTAAGACAAGGGCGTTTGTGTATTCCTTTATACTTGCAGCAGCATCGGGAATAGGTTTTATTATTAATACGGCAGTGCTTTCGGATATATTTACATTCAAGAGCTTCAATGGAACAGAGTTCTCGGATGCAGATATCTTTGGCAGAAGTGATGCAATACTGAATGGACTGATGCAGTTCTTTGGTTATAAGGCAGGACGCCGTGTCATGGGACCGGGACTTGTTGCAAATATGCTCGCGGTTGCAGGAATTGTCATTGCTGTATATGTTATGTGGACGCTCATAAAAAAGGCGGAACTTACATCTGTATATGACAGATTTATAGTGCTTTTCTTTGCGGCAGACTTTTGTGTGAATATGTTTACATTCTATTTTGCCGATATGTGGGAGGCAAACGGTAACTATCTTATTCCTTTTATGATGTGGCTGATTCCCGTGTTTGTCATATATATAAATTATAAGGGAATCATGACGGCATGCGGACGGGTTGTTGCAGGACTTCTTGCCGCAATGGTTGTCATTAATTCCGGTATGGAGTATTATGAATGGAAGAACACAGATATTAATCCGGGGAAAGAAGGAATTGTAAAATTCCTTGTAAATAATGGTTACGAAAGAGGGTATGCTGACTTCTGGGATGCCAACGTATTCACGGAGTACTCACAGGGACAGCTCAAAATGTGCAATATCAGGACATTTGATGAGTCATTTGCGGCACTTGAATGGCTGATGGATAAGAGTTATACTGAATGGAATGGGGACAGTAAGGTATTTATAGTGGTTGATAATGCATTTTCATGGGAGAACAGAGATACATTATCATATCTTGACCGCAGGTATATGGTAGCATCTAACAACGAATATTGTGTATTCGCATTTGATAACGATGCACAGCTTGCGCAGATTGTGGAGAGAGGTAAGCATAGGCAATGAAGATTTCGGTAATAACATTGGGAATGATGCAGCCGCATCAGGGGCAATTCTACAATGCACAGGATATCGGCCTGGGGAGAGCACTTGCAGCGATTGGCAACGATGTCGATGTGTTTAACTTTGTTCCGCTCGGTTCTGGGGAAGATACAGAAGACCTTGGAGATAATCTGAGATTTCATCAGATACCGACTAAGGCAACAGGAATACATTCTATGTATAAGAAGGATTTTATACCGCAGGGTACGGAAGGGGTAGTATGCTTTTCGGATAACCAGATGAATTTTGAGAGAATCCTTAATTACTGTAAGAAAAATGGAATCAAGTGCATTCCATATGTAGGAGTGCTTGGAAGTAATAATGATAATAAGCTCAAAGGCATGTTAATGAACATGCTTTCAGACAATATGAAGCACTATAAGATGATGACGGTGCTTGCCAAGACGCCGGAGGTAATGAAAGAGATGAAGGAACAGGGAGTTAATTCTGTAATCCTTGCACCGGTATGTCTTGATGAGACACTCCTTAACAAAGATTATAAGTCGTCAGATGTGCAGGAACTTAAGACAACACTTGGCAGGCTTCACGGAAGAGACCTGTCGGGGCATGTTGTACTCTTTGTGGGCAGGCTTCAGGAAGAGAAACACCCGGTAGAGATGGTTGATGTATTTGCTGACATTAAGAAGATGATTCACTCAAGCCAGATGATAATGATAGGCAAGGGACATCTTGAGGGAAGTGTCAAGGCTGAGATTGGACGTAAGGGGCTGTTTGACAGTGTTACACTTGTTGAGAGGGTAGAGAACAGCCAGATGTGGAAATATTACAGCATTGCGGATGTGGTTGTTAATCTTAATGACCATGAGATATTTGGAATGTCTATACTTGAAGCAATGTATTATGGCAAACATGTTGTTGCGGTCAGCGCACCGGGACCTGACTATATAATCCAGAACAAAGCACAGGGAACATTATGCGAGAGCGAAGAGGATGTTGCGCAGGCTGTTTATAAGCCGGGAAAAGAATTTGACAGTGAGGCGGCGCATGAGCGCGTTGAGAATAACTTTTTGTGGAATGTCACTGCAAGGACAATAATGCAGCAGCTGACGTAATGTAACTTGTAATGTAACTTATATACGGAGGAGCATATGAGAGCACCGGTAGTAGTATTTGCATATAACAGAAAAGAGCATCTTAAGAGAACGCTTGAAGCACTTGCAGCTAATGAGGGAGCAGATGAGACTTCCCTGTATATATATATTGATGCACCAAAGGAGGGCCTGCCAAAGGATAGTGAGCAGGTTAAGGCTAATGAGGCAGTGAAGAAGTACGTTGAGGAGTTCACTGCATCCGGCTGCGGAAAAGTATTTGCAGACATCACAACTGAAGCTGCACAGATCCACAAAGGTCTCGCTGATGCTGTTATAGGTGGCGTGTCGGACGTTATAGACAGACATGGAACGGCTATAGTTGTTGAGGATGATATTGTTACATCACCGTATTTCCTTAATTATATGAATGATGCGCTCGAATACTACAAAGATAATGATAAAGTATGGTCAATAAGCGGATATACACTTCCGCTTCCGGCGCTTAAAGGCTATGATAAAGATGTGTACGCTTTCTACAGATGCTGCAGCTGGGGCTGGGCAACGTGGAAAGACAGATGGGTTATGAATGACTGGAATGTAAGAAGCTTTAAGTCATTTGACAGGAATTATTTTAAGAGAAGACGCTTCAACCGGGGAGGTCGTGACCTGTCATTCCAGCTTGACAGACAGATGCTGGACCTCATAGATTCGTGGGCGATACGCTGGGGATATAATGAGAGCATTCATGATATGGTTACGATATATCCATCGGCTTCTTATGTCGATAATGAAGGGTTTGACGGATCAGGAACCCATTTTGGAAGCGTAAGCACTAACTACAACACTACAATACAGGGAAAGAAGAATTATACATTTACGGAACCCTTTGTGGACAGGAAGATTGCAAAGCAGTTCCGTGACAGGTATTCGGAGAATGCACTTAAGGCATTTATCAAGGAAGTGCTGTATTGCCTGCATCTTTACGAGGTAAAATAACAGGCAGAAATGGAGATAAATATGAACAAGAAAGAGATGATTATTCAGAATATCAGTGACAGCATTGATACAAAGAAAAAGATTCTTCAGGATGAGGAGTTTATAGAGAAAATCGAAAAGGTGGCGGATGTGTGTGTTGACGCATATCTTTCGGGCAATAAGCTTCTTATGTGCGGCAACGGAGGAAGTGCATCCGATGCGCAGCACATGGCAGGTGAGCTTGTCGGCAGGTATATGATGGAGCGTAAAGGAATTCCGGCAGTTGCGCTCAATGCCAACACTACGATACTTACGGCACTTGGTAATGATTACGATTATGATTCTGTATATGAGAAGCAGGTGACAGCGCTTGGAAGAGAAGGGGATGTAATTTTTGCAATATCAACAAGCGGCAATTCGGCTAATTGTGTAAAAGCCTGCGAGAGAGCGAAGAATATGGGGATAACTACTGTAGCGCTTACGGGAGAGTCCGGAGGGAAGCTCAGAAAAGTATGTGATTATACTTTTAACGTGCCATGCACAATGACGCCGCATATACAGGAAGCGCATATCATGCTGATTCATATAATCTGTGGCATAATTGAGGAACGCCTTATGGAGGCAGGTTACTTTGAAGATTAAGGATTTGTGAGGGCTTGCATATAAATGTGTGGAATATTTGGAACGATTAATTACAGAATAAGTGAAGAAAAAGCACTGGACTGCCTTAACAGGATGATACACCGCGGACCTGACGGATATGGGATATGGCAGGAAGATGGTGTTACACTTGGGCACAGAAGACTTTCGATTCTTGATCTGTCAGAGAATGGCAGGCAGCCGATGTCATATGCTGATGGGAGATATGAGATAACATTCAACGGAGAAGTATATAATTTTATAGAAATCCGCAGGGAACTCATGTCAAAGGGTTATACATTTAAGAGTGACACGGACACAGAGGTCATTATTGCTGCGTTTATCGAGTGGGGTGAGAAGTGCCTCGATATGTTTAACGGAATGTGGACATTTGCAATATGGGACAGGCTTGAGAAGAAGATGTTCATAAGCCGTGACCGGTTTGGAATTAAGCCTTTGTATATTGCCAATCAGGGTGGAAGAATAGCATTTGCATCAGAGATGAAGGCAATAATGCCACTGCTTGATAAGACCGATATTAATCGTTCTCTTATTGAAAGATATCTTAAGAACCCACATTATGAGATGCAGGATGAATGTCTCGTTGAGGAGATTAAGAGATTTCCTGCAGGCTTCTGCGCATGGATTGATGCGTCCGGTAATATTGAGATGAAGCGCTGGTGGAATACTCTTGATCATATAGTTGATGTCCCTGCAGCTTATGAGGAGCAGGTTGAAAAGTTCCGTGAACTGTTCCTTGATTCATGCAGAATAAGAATGAGAAGTGATGTTACATTGGGAACAGCACTTTCAGGAGGGCTTGATTCAAGTGCAACCATATGCGCAATGGCGCACATTATGAACGGTGCGGATAATGACAGGGTTAACAATGACTGGCAGCATGCATTTGTTGCAACATTTGCAGGAACGCCGTTTGACGAGACAAGATATGCCAGGCAGGTAACAGACCATCTTGGAATAAACAGTACATTTCTCAATATAGATGAGAGCGTGTCATATGACGAGCTGCTCAATAAGACTTATCTGTTTGAAGACCTGTGGGTGAATACACAGATTCCGATGATGAAGATATATGAGCAGGAGAGGAAGCACGGCACACTGGTTTCTCTTGACGGACATGGTGCTGATGAGCTTTACTGCGGTTATAATTTTGACGCCTTAAGAGCGCTTCCGGATGCACATTTTAAGATGCACGATGTTGATAATATCATAAGGGCCTATGTTGATCAGTTAAGCGATAAGGAAGCGGATGTTAATTCATCTGAGTTTAAGAAAAAGCGTAACAGAATATATGTGGATAATCTTATACACTACTATGGACGCAGGATTCTAGGAAAGCCTGCAGTGGACAGCTCATATACCGGACATCCGGCATGGAAGGAGCTTGATAATCTTAATAAGGCACTGTTTGTGTCTACGCATGAGACAGTACTTCCGACACTGCTCCGTAATTATGACAGGGACAGCATGGCAGCGAGTGTTGAGATAAGAATGCCATTTATGGATTACAGACTTGTACAGTATGCATTCTCTATCGGATGGAAGTCAAAGCTTCATGACGGATACACCAAGTCGATAATCCGTGATGCAATGGCACCGTTTATGCCAAAAGATATAGCTTACAGAAGAACAAAAGTAGGATTCAACGCACCTATCAATAACTGGATGAAGACCTGCTACAGAGAGATGTTTGCTGATATCATGAACTCGGCAGATTTTATGAACTGTGACCTTATAGATAATCCGGCACAGGTTAAGGCTGACTTTGAAAAGGTGCTTAATGATGACAGTGTATCTTTCAGCTTTGCATGTTACCATGTATGGAATAAGCTGCAGCTGTTTTTGTGGGAGCAGGCATTCATCAAGGAGAAAGGAAGACGCTGATGAATATTCTTGTGGCAATGAATGATGCATTTGTCAAATGTTATCAGGTTATGCTGACATCACTGATTAAGAATAATCCGGATGAGAATATAACAGTGCATGTACCATACACTGACGGACTAAGCCGCAAAGGACTTGATTCAATTAAGGAATTGGTCAGGAACCAGAGCCATGGCAGTGCATCGGTAAGAGAATATTATTTTGGAAAAGACAGACTTGGCAGTCTGGATAAGCTGCCTCTCGGTATGTGGTCGGTTGAGATGTTTTTCCGGATATTTGCACAGGAATTCATACCTGAGAGTGAGGACAGAATACTGTGGCTTGATGGCGATATAATTGTTAACGGCAGTATAAAGGATTTTTATAATACGGATTTTGACAGCATGTATTATGCAGCATGTGAAGATATTGCAATAAGCCACGGCAAGATAAAGGAAGAATACGATAATCTTGGATGGAGCAGCGAAGAGATATATGTTAATTCAGGAGTGCTTCTGATTAATCTTAAAGCATTGCGCAATAATGGCATTACAAGAGATGCGGCTGTGGAATATGCGCTTGAGAATATGGATAAGCTGCATTATCCCGACCAGTATATGCTCAATGCAATGTTTCACGATAAGATAAAGTTCGCTGATGCATTCAGGTACAACTGTCAGGTGTCCGGATATTCATATAAGCTTGCAGACATGATATTATCAGAATCGGCAATACTGCATTTTCCGGGATACAGGCCATGGCAGACTGATTATCAGAAACATTATTCTTCTGCAATACCGGGGGATATATGGTGGCATTATGCAAAACTGTGCGGACAGGCTGATGGGTACATGAGGTGGAAGATACTTAATACGCTTAAGGTAAAACCGTGGCAGATATTATATAGATTGAAGAAGCGCACTTAAAAGGAGGCAATATGGGAACGTTTGTATCTAAAGAGGAGATGAAGGAACTCCGTGCAAAGTTTAAAAGAGAGGGAAAGACGGTTGTTCTGTGTCATGGCGTATTTGACCTTGTTCATCCGGGACATATCATATATTTCCAGCAGGCCAAGGCTATGGGAGATGTCCTTGTTGTTTCGTATACGGCAGCCAGGTATGTAAGAAAAGGCCCGGGACGTCCGTATTTTGATGATGAGATGCGTAAGACAATGCTTTCGGCAATCGGATGCATAGATTATGTTATGATGTCAGACGGATATACGGCTGATGATATGATAGAGACTGTGGAGCCTGACTTGTATGTAAAGGGTCAGGAATATGCCAAGGCTGAGGATGATATAACAGGCAAGATTGGAGAGGAAGTCGCACTTGTCCGTAAGCACGGCGGTGATGTGCGTTACACCTCAGGTCAGGTATTCAGCTCAACAAAACTTATTAATACTGCATTTCCGGCACTTACAGAGGAAGTAAAGGAGTATATGCAGGATTTCAAGCAGCGTTACACAATGGATGATATTAAGGCATATACTGAGAAGATGCAGGATCTCAAGGTTCTGGTTGTCGGTGATGTAATCATTGATGAGTATGTATTCTGCGAGGTTCAGGGCCTTATGTCTAAGAATGTTGCATATTCTGCAAGACTTCACAGAGACGAGAAGTATCTCGGAGGTTCAATCGCAATCGCAAGACATATCGCATCATTCTGCAATAATGTAAAGCTTATGGCAGTTGTAGGCAAGGAGCCGGAGTTCGAGCCGACCTTCAAGAGAGTTCTCCCTGAGGAGATAGCGGTTGATTTTGTATATTCAGATGAATACCCGACTATAGTAAAGAAGCGTTATGTATCTGAGGATGTCAAGAAGGATGAGGTAGACAAGGTATTTGTTATCAATAACATTCCGCTTGATATGTCGATTGATAAGCCTGCCAAGACTGCATTCAGAGAGAAGCTTGAGCGCAATCTCAAGGAATATGACCTTGTGGTTCTGTGTGATTTCGGACACGGGCTTATTGACAGAAAGACAAGAGAGATAATTGAAAAGCAGGCTAAGACGCTTGTAATTAACTGTCAGACTAATTCTTCCAATTACGGAACTAATCTTATAACAAAATATACACGTGCTGATGCATTTTCACTTGATGACAAGGAGCTTAAGCTCGCATTCTCCGATTATAACAGCGCAAGCCATCAGGAGAAGCTTGCAATGCTGTCTAATCATCTTCACAGCTGCGGCTGGCATACTATGGGTGGTCAGGGTGCAGAGGTCATTGATGAGAATGAGAACATAATGAGATGTCCTGCGCTTACTAATAAGACAAAGGATACAATAGGCGCGGGAGATGCATTTTTCTCACTTGCTGCTCTCTGCACAGGAGTTGAGGCACCATGGGAGATCGGAACTTTCATGGGTAATATTGCGGCAGCGCTTGCGGCTAACATTGTTGGTAACAAGAAGCCTGTTGAGAAGGTTAATGTCCTCAAATATGCGAGCACACTTATGAATGTGTAGAACGCACAGGGTGCAGGCTGAATAACGGATAGGATTATAATCAGATGATAGAGAAAAGGAAAACCGTAATTAAAAACAGAATAAAGAAGGCACTGATACCCGGTGCAATACGTGAAAAAAAAGCAGCACAGCGTCTGCTCGTCAGTGTTAAGGCACAGATTGCCGATACGGGAGTGCTTGACAGGGAGACTCTTTTTGTAAATTGTGCTGATACAGATAGGGAGATACAGGCGCTTGAGCAGCAGTATCAGGAGCTTATGGAGGGAAAAGACGGCATTCAGGTGCATTTTCTCTTTAATCTTGCGCTGGGGGCGTTTGTGCAGACATTTCTTATTGCAAAGCATAATAAGGCAGACTGTGACAATAAGCTGCATATTATGGTGCCGGCAAAGATTGACCCTGAGACGGGGGATGTGAAGCTTCCCAACCCGGAGGTGCCGAAGTTCTTTGATTTCCTGTTTGTGCCGGATAAGAGCAACATAAGACTTTATCTGTATATACTGAATTATCATTTTGATGAGATAGATCTGACAACATGGAGCAGCTTTGCACCGGGAAGCCTTGAGGCGGACGGCTCTAAGGACGCGTATGCGGATTACCGTGGTTTTAAGGCAATTGAATACAGTGAAGAAGAGAAGCGTCATGGTGATGAATACCTTAAGAAAATCGGTGTAACGGGGCGTTATGTAAGCTTCAGGAACCGTGTTGCCAAGGGGGGAAGTCTCGGAGGAGTGCGTAACGGTGATACCTCAACGTATTACAAGGCCGTGGATTATCTTCAGAATAACGGAATTCAATGTGTATATGTCGGACTCAATGAGAATGCAGATGAACTCGGCAACGGAATTATAGACGCATCCAAGCAGTACGATGCAATGATGGATCTGTATATCCACTCCAAAGCAGATTTCTTCATGGGTGACCATTCGGGAATAATATCATTTGCACAGCTTTTTGACAGACCGATGATTCTGCTCAATCTGCCGTACTTTACAATGAGCGGAGATGCGTATGGTCCGACATTTGTTGAGCGTGACCTGCTTCTTCCCGAGAAGATATTTGACACTAAGAATAAAAAGTATCTCACAATCAGGCAGATGCTTGAGTATGAGATGACATATCCTGAATATAAAGATCTTGTTGAATACTATGTTAATAATGGTTTTGTATTTGAAAAAAATACCGAAGACGAGATATTATCTGTTGTAAAAGAGATGCTTGCAAGAATTGAAGGTACATTTGCATACAGCGCTGAAGAGCAGAAGCTTATGGACAGATATTTTGGAATTATGCAGAATAATGCTGACAGATACGAAGCAAAGTGGTGCCGTGCATCTATAGGAATAGAATTCCTTAAGAATAATCAGTGGCTTCTTGATTAATCCGGCTGATAGGTTGATGAATTATATATATGAATTACATATATGGTGGAATGGAGAACAATGGGAAAGTTAAATCAGATTGCGGGAGATATCCTTGGCAGGGTTAATCCTGAAGCTGCACAGCAGCTTATTACCGCAAGGCATATTAAGAGAGAGCTTGGCAATAAAAAGCTTATACTGTGCGGAAGTGACGATACGGCAGTTAATCTTGATAAAAGGCTTGTATCAATGGGATGTGCCGGCGCAGCATATTATATTGATACGGAGAATTCTGGCGTTAAGGTTAACGGCAGGGATGTAAGGACTGTTGAGAGTGTTATGTATGAGAATACTGATGATATATACATTGCACTTATTGCGTCTAACCGAATGCACAGAATTCTTGGTGCGCTTCTTGAACTGGGATTTGAGCCGGAACAGCTTCATGTGTTCTGCAATGCCAATATCCCGGGCGGCAGCAGGCTGCTCGACGTGTATGATGTTAATCTTGGATTTACAAGAATAGATGACATACCGGGATTCACAATATTTGACAGTAATACGGATGATTCCAGACCGAAGAAGATTATTGTTACACTTGGTGGAAGTACGACGGATGCAACATTTGCCAATGTTATGAGCTGGTCGGAGATTATGCAGCACAGACTTACGGACCGCGGAATTAATGCTGTTGTGTATTGTGGAGGAATTGCTGCGGCTAATTCAACGCAGGAGCTTATAAAGTGCATAAGGGATGTTATTCCGATGAATCCGGATGCAGTTATATCATACAGCGGGATTAATGATATTAAGATGCTGGAGAGCAGCACGCCATTTGTTCTTGACTACCAGAAAGAGATAGCGGACAGGAGCGTTGATGCCGGGCTTGTTGTGAATAATAAGGCTTACCGCAATACCGGCAGTGACTCAAAGCTGACACTTAAAGCGGTTACGGCCGGTCTTGAGAATAAAAAGCCATATTCCCGTTACTGGGTTGACAATATAAGAATGATGCATGCAGTATGTGAAGAGTTCGGAATACCGTTTCATGCATTTCTGCAGCCTAACGCGTATGCAGGTAAGGGCGGGCAGATATCATTTCACAGGGAGCTTCTGGAAGATGCTGCGGCACAGCATTACAGACAGCTTACGGAAGAGATGAAAGAACTCATAAAAGATATTGATTATATTACTGATATCACAGATGCCATGGATGGCAATATGAAGTGGTACATGGATGACTGCCATCTTCTTGAACCGGGCAATCGTATTATAGCAGACAGGATTCTGCCGGTGACGATTGAACTTGTAGGATGAGTATGTTATAATAAAACGTGGTTTTTACATCAAGAAAGGATTAAGAGAACATGCATATTTTAGGAATTTCCGCTTTATATCATGATTCTGCGGCGGCGATAATTGAAGACGGCAGAATTATTGCGGCTGTTCAGGAAGAGCGTTTCAGCCGTAAGAAGCATGACAACCGAGTACCTGAGAATGCTATAATATATTGCCTTAAGGCAGCAGGTAAGAAGATGGAGGAGCTTGATGCGGTTGTATATTACGATAATCCGCTGCTTACTCTTGACCGCTTTGTTAAGAATGCAGAAGCACTCGGAAGTGAGTCTGATGGTCTTATAGAGCGTACACATGACGGAATGTTTGCTGAGAGACTCTGGATAGCAGAGCATCTTCGTAAGCGTTTTGGCAGACTTGGTAAGGAAGACAGGCTTCAGGTATGTGAGCATCATATGTCGCACGCAGCGTCAGCTTTCTACCCTTCGCCATTCGAGAGTGCCGCAATACTTACAATTGACGGTGTCGGTGAGTGGGCTACAACAACAATAGCTCATGGCAGGGGCGGACACATTGAGATGCTTGAGGAATTAAGATATCCTCATTCACTTGGACTTATATACAGTGCATTTACAGCATTCTGCGGTTTCAAGGTTAACTCAGGCGATTATAAGTTTATGGGACTTGCACCATATGGTGAGCCTGTATACTATGACATAATCAAGGAGAAGCTGATTGACCTTAAGGAAGACGGTTCTTTCAGAATTAATCTTGAATATTTTGACTATTACAAGAATGAATATATGACTAATGATAAGTTTGCTGAGTTATTCGGCGGGCCTAAGCGTGAGATGGAGAGTACGATAACAAAGCGCGAGATGGATATCGCAGCCTCAGCACAGAAGGTTACAGAGGAGATAGTTATTGCACTTGCAAAGCATGCACAGAAGATTACGGGAGAGAAGAATCTGTGTATGGCAGGTGGTGTTGCACTTAACTGCGTTGCTAACGGCAAGGTGCTTAACACAGGTGTGTTTGATAACATCTGGATCCAGCCGGCAGCAGGCGATGCAGGCGGAGCACTTGGATGCGCACTCTATGCAGCATATGAAAAGTATGGAGTAAAGAGAACTGCTGACCCTGACGACTCACAGCAGGGAAGCTACCTCGGACCTGAATATTCACATGATTATATCAAGAAGTTCCTTGATGACAACGGATATAAGTATCATGATTATGGTGCAGATGTTAACAGGGAGGTCGCAAAGCTTCTCGCAGACGAGAACATAATCGGAAGATGCTCAGGAAGAATGGAGTTCGGACCGAGAGCACTCGGCAACAGAAGTATCATTGCAGACCCGAGAAGCGAAAAGATGCAGTCCAAGCTTAATCTTAAGATTAAGTACAGAGAGTCATTTAGACCATTTGCACCTTCAGTACTTGAAGAGGATATATCAGACTATTTTGAGATTGACTGCCCAAGTCCTTACATGCTTCTTGTTGAGAATGTAAGAAAAGAGCGTCAGATACCGTTTGACAGGGATGCAATGCTTAAGGCTACGGATTTTGATATGCTTCCGATAGTTAATTCAAAGCGTTCAGACATTCCTGCGGTTACACATATTGATTACAGTGCGAGAATCCAGTCAGTTAATGAGAAGCGCAATCCGGGCTACTATGACCTTATAAAGGAATTTAAGAAGCTTACGGGATGCAGTGTTATCGTTAATACTTCATTCAATGTTCGTGGTGAGCCTATTGTGTGCACACCTCAGGACGCATATAAGTGTTTTATGAGAACTGAGATGGATGTCCTTGTACTTGATGATTTTGTTCTCCTTAAGGATGAGCAGCCTAAGTTCGAGGATAAGCAGGACTGGAGGTCAGAATATGAGCTTGATTAATAAACTGTTCAAGGGAAAGAATACTGAGAACAATGCCGGTACACAGGCACAGCAGGTCCCTGAGGCTTCATCACAGGCTGCTGCGGATGCCGGATGTACAACGACAGAAGAATCGGCAAGAATTTATGCATTTGCTAAGGCCAATGCATCACAGGCTAACACCGAGAAGATATTCGGAACTAAGGAAGCTGATTCATACTATACTGATTCAGCCAGGGTTCAGGTATTCCCTGAGAGAATCATGGACTTCGGATTTGATAATCCGGTACAGCTGGAGGCATATCTTAAGGAGCTCTGGAAGGATGATCTTAAGATGCAGGAGCTTATTCCTGTAATTAAGGTTGCAACATTTGCCAACCGTGATAAGTATGACAGTAAGTATCAGGATTTAAGCCTTTATAACTACACTCTGTAAAAGAGTGCTGATAATACAAAATATTTTTCAAAAGGAGAAATGTTATGGTTTCATTAGTAACAGGCGGATGCGGCTTCATCGGTTCGCATATTGTAGACAGACTGCTGGCAGAAGGTCATACAGTCCGTGTTATTGATAACTTTTCAACAGGACGTCCTGCTAATCTGGATCATCAGAAGGGCAACCCTAATCTGACAATCTACGAGATGGACATTCGTAATAAGGAGCAGATTGAGCCGGTATTTGAAGGCGTTGACTATATTTTCCATATGGCAGCTCTTGCTGATATTGTTCCATCAATCCAGAGACCTTGGGATTACTTTTCATCTAACGTACTCGGTACTTACAATGTATGTGAGTGCGCAAGAGCAGCAGGCATCAGGAAGCTTGTATATGCAGCTTCATCATCATGCTATGGTATTCCTGATGAGTATCCTACCAAGGAGACGGCAGAGATCCGTCCTCAGTACCCATATGCTCTTACTAAGAGACTTGGCGAGGAGACAGTTCTCCATTGGGGCCAGTGCTACGGTCTTCCTGTAGTTACTCTCAGACTTTTCAATGTATATGGCACACGTTCAAGAACATCGGGAACATATGGTGCGGTATTCGGAGTATTCCTTGCACAGAAGCTTGCAGGTGAACCTTTCACGGTAGTAGGTACAGGCGAGCAGACAAGAGACTTTACATATGTAACTGACGTAGCTGATGCATTCTATACAGCAGCAATGTCAGATATCGTTAACGATACATTTAACGTAGGAAGCGGCGGAACATATTCAGTAAACAGGCTCTGCGAGCTTCTTGGCGGTGAGATTATCCATATACCTAAGAGACCGGGCGAGCCGGACTGCACATTTGCAGACACAACTAAGATTGAGAAGGCTCTTAACTGGCATGCACATGTTACACTTGAGGAAGGCGTACAGAAGATTCTTGATAACATCGATTACTGGCGTGAAGCTCCTGTATGGAGACCTGACACAATTAGTGAGGCAACTAAGGACTGGTTCAAGTACCTTGGAAAGGAAAACAACTAGATGCACACCGAATACCTTAATCAGTTCATAGACGCATTAAAGAACTGTGAATTCTATAAAGGCAGTGAGCAGCTTAACGGATACAGCGAGGGCATTCAGGCTATGCTTGATGCCTTCACTGAAGTTAAGAAATCAGGCAGAACGGCATATTTTGTCGGCAACGGCGGAAGTGCTGCCATTGCAAGCCATATGACAAGTGATTTCAAGAAGAACGGTAATATGAAGACGGGAGCCCTTCTTGATGCATCGGTTGTCACATGTTTTGGCAATGACTTTGGATATGAATATATGTATTCCAAGCAGCTTGAGCAGATAGGCAGCGAAGGAGATCTCCTGATTGCAATAAGTTCATCCGGCAATTCAATGAATATTGTCAATGCAATAGCTGAGGCACGTAATAAGAAGATGAACGTAATAACATTATCAGGCTTTAAGCCGGATAACAAGATAAAAGGCATGGGCGATATTAATGTTTATGTCGCTCTTGAGCAATATGGAATTGTTGAGTCAGTTCATGTCACTATTCTACAGCAGGTAGTTGACGCAATTCTTGAAAGGGACGGCGCATTTAGATAAATGCGCCTTATTATCTACTATGGAAAATAAAAAACCGGCAATATTTCTTGACAGGGACGGCTGTGTAACAGTTGAAAAAAGCTATGTGAAGACAGCAGAGGATATGGAGATATATCCCTTTGCAAAGAAATGCGTGGACAGAATACATGAACTCGGTTACTGGGCAATCGTTATTACCAACCAGTCCGGAGTAGGCAGGGGCATGTTCACGGAAGAAGAGCTTGGAAGAATGAATGACCGCCTCATAAGAGAGACCGGAGTGGATGCAGTGTACTACTGCCCTCACTGGCATAATGAGAATAGTACGCTGCCGCAGTATAATATTGAATGTGACTGCAGAAAGCCTAATACGGGGATGATAGAAAAGGCTAAAAAAGATTTTGATATAGATATTGAAGATTCATATTTTGTGGGCGATAGGGCAACAGACCTTCTTACGGGGAAGAAGGCAGGAACAAAGGCTATACTTGTCCGGACGGGATATGGTTCGGGGCCGCTTGAAAAGCCGGTTACACCGGACGGAATATATGACAGCCTTGAGGCTTTTGTCAGGGACCTTACTTGAAAGGAAAAGGATTTATCGGATGAATTTATATAAGAAAGCTATACATGTTCTCGGAAAAGAAAAGGCGTGGGGGCTTCTGGGAATACTGATATTAACGATACTTGGAGCAGGTGCGGAGCTGTGCGGCGTATCAATGATACTTCCGTTTGTCAATGCGATTATGGATCCTGAGTTTATAAGCGGCAGCTCACTGCTGTCATCATTCCAGAATGCAACGGGAATGTCAACAAACGGCATGATATCACTTCTGGCAATGTCACTTGTTGTTGTATATCTTGTAAAAAATATATATCTTGTTGCAATGAATAACCAGATATATAAGTACACGTACAGAAGCCAGAGAGACCTCGCATGCAGAATGATGCAGTACTACATGGGACTTCCGTATATAAGGCTGCGTGAGCAGAACAGCTCAGACCTTATCCGTAACATTACGGCAGATTCCAACAGGTGCTTTGTTGTAATCCTTAATCTTCTGCAGATGACATCAGAACTGCTTATAAGCGGTGTACTGGTTGTATATCTTGTAATAACTGACCCTGTCATAACAATACTTGTTGTTGTGATTATGTGCATAAGTATGTTCCTTGTGCTTAAGTTTGTTAAGAAAAAGGTATCAGTGCTTGGACAGAAGGACAGATATTTTGAGGCACAGATGAACAAATGTGTTCTTGAGGCATTTGGCGGTGTTAAGGAAGTAAAGATAACGCACAGCGAGAAGTTCTTTATGGATGATTATTATTATAAGAGCACGAGATATGCTGAGCTTCACCGCAAGTGTGACGTGCTTGGAATTATTCCTAAGCAGGTAATGGAGGTTGTGACAATCGGAAGCCTTATGGTCAGTCTCACAATAAGACTGCTTATGGGAGCTGACCCAAGTACATTTATTCCAATTGTATCTGTGTTTGCCGTTGCAGCATTCAGACTGCTTCCTTCAGTTAATAAGATTGCAAGCTATATCAACTCAATAGCATTTCACCTTGCTTCATTTAATGCTATATATGAGAGCATTGACGAGATGCGTGAAGGTAATGAGGAATATATTGAGAATACGGAGAATAAGCCGGCAGTTACGCTTAATGACAGATTTGAACTTAAGAACCTGTCGTTCCATTATCCTGATTCGGACAAGAATGTAATAGACGGAATTGATCTTATACTTAAGAAGAATGAGTCAATAGCATTTATCGGTCCATCAGGAGCAGGTAAGACTACTCTTGCAGATATAATCCTTGGAGTGCTTGCACCGCAGGGAGGACAGATGCTTGTTGACGGAGAGAGTATCAACGACAATATATATAACTGGCAGAAGCGGCTTGGATATATTCCACAGAGTATATTCCTGTTTGATGATAATATCAGAAAGAATATTGCATTTGGTATTCCTGAGGATGAGATTGATGACGGGATGGTATGGAAGGCACTTGAGGAAGCACAGTTAAAGAGCTTTGTAGAGGAACTTCCCGAAGGCCTTGAGACAAGAATCGGTGAACGCGGAGCAAGACTGTCAGGTGGTCAGAAGCAGCGTATTGGAATTGCGAGAGCACTTTACTATAATCCGGATATTCTTGTATTGGACGAGGCAACATCAGCCCTCGATAATGAGACAGAGAAGGCTGTTATGGAATCTATAGAGAAGCTTCAGGGAAGCAAGACCATGATTATAATCGCACACAGACTTACAACCGTACAGCACTGCGATAATATCTATGAGGTTAAGGATGGCAAGGTCATCCACAAGGATAAGGAAGAGATATTCGGTAAGAAGGCATAATTTTGAATTGAGGATTAGTCATATGTCACAGAAAGTAATATATTCGGAGCCTACAGGCGGCTTGTGTAACAGAATGGGTGCACTTAATTATGCATACCTGTTTGCAAAAGAATATAATTGCAGACTCGTTATCCTGTGGAAGGATAATTTTGAGGCTGCATGCCATTATGAGGATATATTTAAGCCATTTGAGGATGATAATGTAAAGGTAGTCAATCTGGATTATTATAAGGAGACACCAAAGGAGCTTCTTAAGTCAGGACGCATATTCAGTCTTGTTGCAAGAGGAATAAAACATTGTGCATTTAATCTTTATTTCAGATACAGGCGAAGTAATGAAACAGAACTGACATATGAGACAGATGGCGTTTCACGCGTTGAAGCGGATGCAGTTAACCACAATCTTATTGAAAAGTTTATCAACTCCGATAAGAGATGGTGTCTGATAAGCTCATACCAATGTGCGGATCTTGCACATGATTATTCGGCACTTCAGTTTCAGGACAGATTTGAAGATGCTGTAAGAGAACTTTATGAGAAGCAGTTCGGAGCATTTGCAACAGAGGAAGAGTACAAATCGTATATCAGATGTAATGTAATCGGTGTACATGTGCGCCGGGGCGACCATAAGTATGCGATTGCCAATAATCCTCTTGATATGTTTGTCGGAAAGATGCAAAAGAGGATTGATGCGAATCCGGAGGTTAAGTTCTACCTTGCATCTGATGGCGCTGATGTAATTGAATATATGCAGAAGCATTTTCCGGGAAGAGTTATAATTAATGAAGGCGCAGAGCTTTCAAGAAAGTCCAAATCAGGAATGGAGAATGCAATAATAGATCTGCTTGCATTATCAAAGACAGGCGGAATTATCGGAAGCTTCGGCAGCACATTCAGCGATATGGCCTCATATATAGGCAGAACAGACCTGGAATATTCCAATTCAAAGGGAAAGGATTGATAGACAGTTATGAAGATAGCAGTAGCAGGAACAGGATATGTTGGACTTTCCAACGCAATATTACTTGCACAGCACAACGAAGTACATGCTGTAGACATTATTCAGGAAAAAGTGGACCTTATTAACCGGAAGAAGTCTCCTATCGTTGACAAGGAGATTGAGGAATATCTTTCAACTAAGGCTCTTAATCTTACGGCGACAACAGATGCAAAATCTGCTTATGCTGACGCTGATTTTGTAATTATATCTACACCTACCAATTATGATTCAAAGAAGAATTATTTTGACACATCATCAGTAGAAGCAGTCATTAAGCTTGTCATGGAATATAATCCGGATGCTGTAATGGTAATAAAATCAACTGTTCCGGTCGGCTATACACAGTCGGTAAGCGAGCGCATGAACTGTCACAATATTATATTTTCACCGGAGTTTTTGCGTGAGGGACGTGCTCTTTACGACAATCTTTATCCTTCAAGAATTATTGTAGGAGCGCCTAAGGATGATGAGAGACTTAACAAGGCTGCGCATACATTTGCAGGCCTTCTTGCAGAGGGTGCGATTAAGGAAGATATTCCTGTATTATACACGGGATTTACTGAGGCAGAGGCCGTAAAACTTTTTGCCAACACATATCTTGCACTCCGTGTTGCATATTTCAATGAGCTTGATACATATGCGGACATGAAGGGACTTAACACAAAGGATATTATAGAGGGTGTATGTCTTGACCCAAGAATAGGCAATCACTACAATAACCCGTCATTCGGATATGGCGGATACTGTCTGCCAAAGGATACCAAGCAGCTGAGAGCCAATTACAGTGATGTCCCTAATGAACTTATGGGGGCAATTGTAGAATCCAACAGAACACGTAAAGACTTTATTGCAGAGCAGATACTTGAGCTTAATCCTAAGATTGTCGGACTGTACAGACTTGCAATGAAGGCTAATTCGGATAATTTCAGACAGAGTGCAATCCTTGGAATAATGGAAAGAATAAAGGCTAAGGGTGTTGAGGTTGTAATATATGATCCGGCACTTAAGGATGACAGTTTCTGTAACTCCAGGGTAATTAAGGACTTTGACGAGTTCAAGAAAACTTCGGATGTTATTGTGGCAAACAGACTTGACGATATGCTTAAGGATGTTAAGGACAAGGTATATACGAGAGATATATACTTCAGAGATTAAAGAGGTTGTTGCATGTCAGATTTTATACGCACGCACAAAAGAATATTGTACATATTGGGGCTGGTTTTTCTTTCAGCCCTTTTTGTGGTATTAGGGAAGAAAAGTATTAAGACTGATAAGATAGAGAACCGGGTATATTCCATCCATGCACACAATGATAAAGAGACCGACAATATTTATTATCAGAAGCTTGTAAAAGGTGACAGAGTGAGCCAGACGTTTACTCCCGATACAAAAGTTGACGGAGTGTCATTTGAATTCCACCGCGGACAGGGTTCGGAGCTTTCAGGTAGAACATATATGACAATCACCGACAAAAAGAGCGGAGCCGTCGTGTATGAGGATGCATATGATAACAATGCATTTCCGATGGATACACTTGTCGATTTTAAGCTGTATGATACTAATCTGACGGTTGGTCATGAATATGAGATAGCATTTACAAGTGATGTTGAAAATGAATCCAATGCACCGATGCTGTATCTGCAGGATGCAGGGCGATACAAGGGGACATTTACAGTCAACGGACAGGAGGATACATCCAGGGCGTTATGCCTTGGGGTGTTCAGACATTCGCAGCTTCCGTCAAAAATATTCGATGCGATGATGATGCTTGTCATATTAGTTGTCATGTTAATACTTATAGCGATGTTTGTTAAAAGTATGCCTGTACACAGAATATGCATGCTTTCCTGCATAGGACTTGGAATTATATATATGCTTATTGTTGCACCGGGTAAGGGCTGCGATTCGGCATATCATTATGAGGTTGCATATTCATATGCAAATAATGTCCTTTTTAAAGGCAATCCGGGAGGAAAGCTTGCAATGAGGGCGGATGATTATGAATTTTATAAAAAGAATTTCAGGATAAATGACAGCTACTATGGACTTATGTCTGCAGATGCATATATGGATCTCAACGATACGGCATCACTTTTTGTAAAAGACAGTTCAATGGTAATGACACTTATTGAAACGGGCAATGAGAATTTTGTCCCGTATATTCCTTATATAGCGGGAATTGCTATAGGACGGCTGCTCCACCTCGGGGCGCTGCCTACGGTATATCTTGCCAGACTGTTTGGAATTATTGTATTTGCACTGATCATAGGACTTGCGGTTAAGATTATTCCGGCTGGAAAAGAAGCGCTCATGCTTCTGGCGCTTATGCCAATGACACTTCAGGAGTATTCGGCATTCTCATACGACGGCATGTGTATTGCGGCTGCATTTCTGTTCGTCGCATGCTGGCTTGCATTCATGCATGACAGGGCAGACAGACGTACCCTTATAATGTGGATTGTGGCTGCGGTGCTGCTTGGTGCATGCAAGAAGGGCACATATATATTCTTCCTGCTTCTGCTTGTGCCTGTTACGCGTGCACATATGACACGGAAGGAAAAGGCTGCTGTTGGTGGAAGCATGATTGCGTCGGCAGTTGTGTTTAACATAATTTCATATGCAGTTGTTGCAGCTGAGGCATTTGGACTTAGGATAATGGCAGCTGACGGAGGTTATCTGCCGGGAAGCAGTTATACGCTGTCTTATGCGGTAGAGCATCCGTTTAAGTTTATCCTTATGTGCATAGGTTCGATAATTGAAAAAGCCGACTATTATTTTGGAAGCATTATCGGTACACATCTTAGTGCCAACATACAGACAGTTCCGATTGCAGTAGTTGTGCCATTCTTCGTATTGATAATAATTGCGGCGATGGAGACTTTTGAAGATAGAACTTCTGATAACCGCATTATAATAAATACATCGGAAAGACTTGCAATGCTTGTATCTTTCTTTATGTCAAGCCTTGTGATGTTCTTCATGATGCAGGTTTCAACACCTGTAGGGTGGAACATAGACGGAGTGACAGGAAGATATTTCCTTCCGGTACTTCCGCTGGTTGTCCTGTGTCTGTATAATTGTGGTGTTACAGTAACAAAGAACACCAAAGAAAAGGTTGTTGCGGCATTTGTCTGCTGGCATATTGCAGAGGTGTTTTATGCGGTGTGGGCCGAGCTGGTGCGGTGAGGTGCGGTGATGCATGCTTTTACGGAGCCGCTTGCGCTGCATGCACCTCGCAGCGGTGCGTAAGCGGCTAAAGGACAGCCGCTAAGCACCGGCGGCTGCATAAGCCTCCGAAAAAGCATACATCACCGCGCGGAGGGATGCGCGGGGGACGCCGTGGGGTTCCCCCACGAGCTGTGCTTTTGCGGATGGCTCATACGAATGATTTTATTGCGAGTTTGTGAGTTTATGTTAGCAATGTTTGGCAGATGTAAGTGGTATAAGTGTGTGGAGGTGGGAGAGTCAGCCTGCATGGATGGTGCAGGGAATAAGCAGGCGTTTTAGAGCGGCCGGTGCTTTGGCGGCGTCTTGTGCCGCCTTACGCACCGCTGCCAGCTCTAACAAGCGCAAGCGCGCCTGTGTTGCCCTGTATCATCCATGCAGGTGCCCTGTCCCCAAACACTGTACAATTACTTTAGGTAAAGGAGCAAAAGGAGCAATCCCATGAAGAAGCTGATTATCATACCGGCATATAATGAGGCGGAGAGCATTGAAGCTACTGTCCGCGGAATACAGTCTAAGATGCATGGATTTGACTATGTTGTGATTAATGACTGTTCAACGGATGAGACGCCGGACATATGCAGGAAGAATAATTTTAATATGGTAAGTCTGCCGGTTAATCTCGGAATAGGCGGTGCGGTACAGACCGGATATATATATGCACGCGATAACGGATATGAGATTGCAGTCCAGATGGATGGTGACGGCCAGCATGATGTTGAATTTGTGCAGCGCATGGCAGAGCATCTTGAAAAGAATAAGCTTGATATGGTGATAGGCTCAAGATTTATTACACATGAGGGGTTTCAGTCATCCAGGCTCAGGCGTGTAGGAATATCGTATTTTACATGGCTGATAAAGCTGTGCACCGGCAAGACGATAACAGACCCGACATCGGGCTACAGAATGGCTGGGAGAAGAGTTATAGAGCTGTTTGCACAGGACTATCCAAAGGATTATCCGGAGCCTGAGACGGCCGTGAAGATTCTCCGGCGCGGCATGAATGTTGAAGAAATTCCGGTAGTGATGAGAGAGCGACAGGGCGGCGTATCCTCAATATCAATGACAAAATCCATCTATTATATGATAAAAGTAACCCTCGCAATACTGATAGAGCGCCTGCGATAATATATTTTTATTGTATGATGCCAGGGTCACAAGGTCAAACCCACATGAGCTCGCTCATAGGTGGGTGAAAGACCTTGGGATCCGCCCCGATATGAGCATAAAAGTGGGATGATAATCCCACGATATGCGAATATTGGGTAGGATTGTGGGAGTGCAAAGCACGGAGCAGTCCGTAGGCATCAAAGTCGGGGCTTTTGACCCCGACGTCATTGTATTGATGAATAAATAATAAATGTATATAATCCGACACACAGCAGCTTCAACCGGCAAAAGCATAAGCAGGCATTTTAGAGCGGCCGGTACTTAGGCGGTGTCTTGTGCCGCCTTATGTACCGCTGCCAGCTCTAATCAAGCGCAAGCGAGCCTGCGTTGATTTGCCGGTTAAAGCTGCGTCAATGGTGATAATAATATAAAATGGGAGATCAAATGTATGATGACCTTAAAGTTCCGCCTGATAATGGCAGCCATCCTTCTGATAGGATTTGTTATAATAATAAATATGGTCCGCAAGAAAAGCCTGGACCTGAGATACGCCCTTATATGGCTTGCGCTTATAGCAATGATTCTGGTTATTGTTATTGTGCCGGGACTTTTGGGAGTTATAACACATTTTCTTGGTATATATGACGCAATGAACATGGTTTTCTTCATGGGATTTGTGTTCCTTATAGTAGTAACATTTTTTCTTACGGCGGCGCTGTCGCGCAATTCAAACAGGATTAAAGCGCTTACACAGCAGGTAGCGCTGCTTGAGAAGCAGGTAAGGGATGAATCTGTAAAAGTATCTTTAAAAGATGAAGCATCTTCAGAAGATGCAGAGAGGAGACTGTAATGGCAGCTGTATCAATTATTATTCCGGTTTACAATGTTGAAAAATACTTAAGAAGATGTCTTCGCAGTGTATTTGCACAGACATATCAGGATTTTGAAGTAATATGTGTCGAGGATGCGGGAGTTGACAGTTCGCTTGACATACTGGAAGAATTCGCTGATAAGTATCCGGACAGAATGCATGTTATATGTAATGAGGAGAATATCGGTCCGGGCAGAAGCCGTGATAAGGCGCTTGCTAATGCAAAGGGAACGTACATCTGTTATGTGGATGCGGATGACTATATCCTGCCGGATTTCCTTGCACAGTATGTAAAAAAGATTGAAGAGACAGCTGCGGATGTTGTTATCGGAGGTTATCGTCAGGATAGCGGCAATGCCGGATCAGAGCTTATAACACACCTCGTAAAGGATAACGAATGGGCGTGCGTGACATATGTTACTGCATGGGCAAGGCTTTACAGAAAAGAATTTGTAGTTAATAACCATATGAGATTTGAGAGATTTACATGCCTTGAGGATATGTATTTTAATCTCATGGGATATGTAAATAAGATAAAATATGTTGTTATATCTGACTATGCAGGCTATATCCATTCTGTGAATGATCAGTCAGTTACGGCAAGAAGCCGTGATGATAAGACGGAAGATGCAACCGGATATGTGATTGACGTATTCGATAAGCTTGGCCAGGTCAAGGATTTCAGAAAATTAAGCCAGAATATGCGCTGGATGCTTCAGTATGCATATGTGGCTAATATGGTTAATGCGCTTGCGGTATATTCCAAAGGAATAAGTGAGGCAGAGATGAAGTCAAGGCTGGATGCAGCAATGGATGATTTTGAAAAGAGATTTCCGGATTACAGACGCAATCCATATCTCGGCGTGGCGGGACCTAAGGGACAGACAGCAAAGATAAGACTTGGTGTAAGTGCATTTATGAGCCTCAGAAAGCTTGGACTTGATAAGAAAATATTTGCCCTGCTTGCACGTCTTAATGATATAGACAGTGATAAAAACAGAAATAATGATAATTATAGTGATGGGGAGCAGGAATGATTTCAATAATCACAGTTGCGTATAATGATGCGGATGGACTTGCGAGAACACTCAATTCGGTGCTTTCCCAAAAGAACATATCTCAGACGGAATATGAGAGTATCGTTGTCGACGGCGGTTCAACAGACGGAACTGATAAGGTACTTGAGGAATACAGGGCTAAGTTTGAAGAAGCCGGAATCAGGCTTGATGCGGGAAGTGAGAAGGACGGCGGAATATATGACGGCATGAACAAAGGTATCGGAAGGGCATCAGGCGGATGGGTGTATTTCCTTAATGCCGGAGATGTCTTTTATGATGAAAATGTGCTTGCCAAAGTAAATGATATTCTTAACAAAGAAAAGAGCGATGTTGTATATGGTGATGTGTGCAGTGTCGAGAATGCAGGTGTGAAGCACATCATGAAGTCAGGCGATGATATCAATGTGATAAGAACGAACCTTCCGTTCTGCCATCAGGCGGTATTCACAAGGCGCGGGCTTCACGACAGGTATATGTATTCTACAGAGTACCGGCTTGCAGCAGATTATGAGCTGTTTCTGCATGCATATCTTGACGGGGCCGCATTTGTACATGTTCCGTTAGTTATTGCATCATTTATGCTTGACGGGGCATCAAACCGCAACAGGAAGAAGCTTTTTCTTGAGTATGAGAAGATTCACAAGCAATATGGTCTTGCTGCGACAGGCATTAAGGGCGCACTTGCACATGCATGGGGGCTTTTCAAGATAAATGCAGCCAATGTAATGCCACAGAGACTTGTATACTGGATTATGGAGAAGAGGATTAATGGGTAAGGAGCAGGGAATGAATACGCCATACAAAGATCTTATTTCAGTAATAGTTCCTGTATATAAGGTTGAAAGATATCTTTGCCGCTGCGTGGATTCCATTATTGCGCAGACATATACCAATCTTCAGATAATACTTGTGGATGATGGTTCGCCGGACGGAAGCGGTGCAATATGTGATGATTATGCTGCCAAAGATTCAAGAATAACAGTAATACATAAGAAGAACGGAGGCCTCTCAGACGCACGTAATGCAGGACTTGTGGCTGCATGCGGCAGCTACATAGGTTTTGTGGACAGTGATGACTATATAGCGGTGGATATGTATGAAAAGCTGTATAAGGCAATTGTGGCATGTAATGCTGATATGTCGGTCTGCAATTTCAGATATGTTGATGAGAATGGCAATAACATAGAAGAACGTAACAATGCACTGCCTGTTAAGGATGAAGTGATTGATGGAATAACGGCACTTACACGGACTCTTGATGATAAGGGCTGGTACTATGTCACGGCGTGGAACAGGTTATATAGCAGAAAGCTGCTGCAGAGTATATATTTTCCTGACGGAAAGCTCCATGAGGACGAATTCACAGTGCACAGAATATATTCAAAGGCAGATAAGGTTGCATGTGTCGCGGACGCCTGCTATATGTATGTGCAGCGTGGTGGAAGTATAATGCAGACCGGGTACGGAATACGCAATCTTGATGCAGTGGAAGCACTTGAGCAGAGATTTGAATTCTGCGTGAATCTGCCGGAGATGAGTGATTATATATTAAGGCTGTCACAGAGAATATACTCAATGCTTGTTGAGGCGGGCATTAAGCTTGATATGCATAATGCCGGATGCAGGCAGAGATATAAAGAGCTTAAAAAGACATATATAAAGCAGTGCAGGCAGATTAAGAAGCTTTTTACGCTAAGGCAGTGGATTATAGATGTGGCGGTGTTTGAGATATTTCCTGCCATTAATATGGCAGTATTTAAAAGATTATAAGGTGAAGGACAGTGAGTAATAAGGCAAACAGACAGCTTGCGGTTAACTTAATAGCGCAGATAGCATCATTTCTTGTATCATTCGGGATAAGCTTCTTTGTAACTCCGTATGTGACCAATAAGCTTGGAAGTGATGCGTATGGGTTCATAACTCTGGCGGATAATTTTGTAAATTATGCATCGCTTATTACGATAGCGCTTAACTCAATGGCAAGCCGTTTTATTACGATTAAGATATACGAGAATAAGATGGATGAGGCCAATGTGTATTTTAATTCAGTACTTATCGGCAATACGATACTTACAATAATTGCAGGAATATTGTCGGTAGTATGCGTTATCAATCTTGAGAAATGGATTAATATACCTGATGGGCTTGTTACAGATGTCAAACTGACATTCCTTATCGTGTTCCTTAATTTCATGGTCGGAATAATGACATCCGTATTCTCGATAGCATTTTTCTCGACAAACAGACTTGATATAAGTTCAAGAAGGTCTATAGAGGCCAATCTGATAAGGGCCGGAATAGTGCTCGGCGGATATGTATTCTTTTCACCGAGAATAATTTATGTTGCAATAGCTTCCATAACTGCAAGCATATTTATACTTGTGGCAGATATACATTACAGCAGAAAGCTGCTGCCTGAGATAAAGATTAACTTTCATATATTTGAGATACGCAAAGTTATCGAACTTATCGAAGCCGGAATATGGAATGTTGTTATCAAATTAAGCCAGATTCTTACCAATGGTCTGGATCTGCTTATAAGCAATCTGTTCATAAGCAGCAGCGCAATGGGTATTCTTGCCATAGCGCAGACAGTCCCGAATGTCATGTCTAATCTTATAGGGAGCATAGCTAATGTATTCTCGCCGGAGATGACGATATATTATGCACAGAAAGATAAGGAAATGCTTGTAAAGTCTATCAGCCGCGGAATGAGGATGATGACGGTGTTTACCATTATACCCGATGCGCTGCTTATAGCATTTGGAACGCAGTTCTTCAGGCTGTGGATGCCGGGACAGAATGCACAGCAGTTATGCGTGCTTGCGGTTATGTGTGTGATTAATACGGTTGTGTCAGGACCTATACAGCCGCTATATCAGGTATTTACAATAACCAATAAGGTAAGGCAGAATGCGGTGGCAATGATAATATACGGAATTATATCATTCCTGCTTACACTTGCCGTCCTCGAAGTGACGGATCTCGGAATATATGCGATTGTGGGGGTAAGTACGATATGTTCGCTGCTTGTTAATTTTATATTTACGATTCCGTTCTCAGCAAGGTATCTTGATCTGAGGTGGAATATATTTTTTAAAGATGTATTCAAAAGTATTCTGCTGACTGTAATACTTGTAGCTGTTAACGCAATTGTAAGCCATATGATTCTGTGCGATACATGGCTGAAGCTTATATTGACCGGCGGGGTATGCGCAGTTATTGACTTTATAATAAATATATATATCCTGCTCGAAAAGACAGAACGGGTAAGGCTTATAAATATGATGCTAAGAAGAAAATCATAATAATAAAAGATATAAAGAAAAGGAGATTATGTATGAAAAAGTATGACATTTTACTTGTGGGAGGCGGACTTTACAACGGGGTTATTGCGTATTATGCGGCTAAGGCAGGAAAAAAGTGCCTTGTAGTTGAGAAGAGGGAGCACCTTGGCGGCAATATCTACTGTGAGGATATGGAGGGCATACATGTACATAAGTACGGCGCACACATTTTCCATACAAGCAATAAGGAAGTATGGGATTTTGTAAATGCGCTCGTTGAATTTAACAGATATACGAACAGCCCGGTTGCCAATTATAAAGGCGAGATGTATAACATGCCGTTCAATATGAACACATTCAATAAGATGTGGGGAGTAAGAACTCCGGCAGAGGCTAAGGCTAAGATAGATGAGCAGAAGAGCGCCATAATAGGCGAGCCGCAGAATCTCGAGGAGCAGGCAATAAGCCTTGTGGGAAAAGATATCTACGAGAAGCTTGTAAAGGGTTATACAGAGAAGCAGTGGGGAAGAGACTGTAAGGAGCTTCCTGCATTTATCATTAAGAGGCTTCCGGTAAGATACACATATGATAACAACTACTTTAATGACAGATACCAGGGTATTCCGATAGGCGGTTACAATGAGCTTACGGACAGGCTGTATGCCGATTGTGACGTGGAGCTTGGCAGAGATTATCTTGCAGATAAGGAATATTATGACGGACTTGCAGACCTGGTAGTGTATACGGGTACTATTGATGAGTACTACGGATATAAATTTGGCAAGCTTGAGTACAGAAGCCTTAAGTTTGAAACAGAGGTACTTGACGAGGAGAATCATCAGGGCGTTGCAGTTGTCAATTACACGGACAGAGAGACTCCGTATACAAGAATTATCGAGCATAAGCATTTTGAATATGGAACGCAGCCTAAGACTGTAATTACAAAAGAGTATCCTGTGACATGGACAGAAGGCATGGAGCCGTATTACCCTGTCAACAATGAAGACAACCAGGAGCTTTACAGAAAGTATGCAGAGCTTGCAAAGGCTGAGAGCAGCGTGGTATTTGGCGGAAGACTCGGAGAGTACAAATACTATGATATGGACAAGGTTATTGAGTCAGCGATGAATAAGGCAGGAGAGCTTGGCTTAAGATAGTGACTGTGGATTGGAGAGTAGTTATGAAGGTTCTGTATCTGAACAACATATATCAGGGCGGCGGTGCAGAGAAGGTCACAAGGCAGTTGTATTACGGAATGAAGAATATCGGCGTGGAGTCATATCTTCTTACCGGATATGATGACGGTATCGAGACCGCAGCCGGGGACAGTAACATAGAGGCTTTGTACAGCGGCAGATATGCTAAAGAATGTGCCGTACTCAGAGGCTGCCTTCATAACAATGCACTCCCGGTCAACAAAAGATTAAGAAAAAAGCTCTGCGCAATGATTGAAGAGAATGATATAGATGTACTTCATATCAACAATGCCCATGGCAACTATATTGGAATCGAGGATATAGCATATCTGTCTGAGTATGTTAAAGTAGTGTGGACACTCCATGATATGTGGGCTGTAACAGGGCACTGCGCACATGCTTTTGATTGTACCGGCTGGAAGACAATGGAGTGTGGCAGATGTGAAAATAAGCGTACATATCCGGCATTTTATTATAATAATATTAAGGCAGTCCATAAGAAGAAAAAAGACAGCTTTACCGGACATGGGATAACATTTGTAACGCCGTCCGACTGGCTTGCAGGAATATGCAGGCAGTCATATCTTAAGAATGAGCATATCATAACGATAAACAACGGTGTTGATATGTCAGAGTTTGGCATATGTGACAGGCAGGAGTTAAAGAAGAGATATAATGTGCCTGCCGGTAAGAAAGTAATTCTGTTTGCAGCAGCCAATCTTAATAATGAATACAAAGGTTTTTCTTATCTGGCGCAGGCATTGGATAAGCTTGATAACAAGAGTGATTATTATCTGCTTGTGATAGGCCAGGGACTTGGGGATAGTGTCATATCACAGGAGTTCGGAATAAAGGAATTCGGTTATGTAAGTACAACAGCAATGATGAATGAGATATATGCAATGGCTGATGTATTTATAATACCGAGTGTTGCCGAGAATTTCCCGTGTGTAGCGCTTGAGGCGCTTGCGTCGGGTACACCGGTCATTGGTTCAGATGCAGGAGGAATACCTGAGATTGTAAGCAAAGATGTAGGCTGGATATTCCCAAGCAGGGACAGTGCCGCGCTGGCACAGACTATCAGCAGTGCATTCAGTAATACTAAGCAGCTTGATATGATGCGTCCGGCATGTAGGCACAGGGCAGAGAAGCTGTATACGCTTGATGGAATGCTTGAAAAGTATAAATGCCTGTATGAAGAGCTGTGCCGGAACAATGCATAGAAAATATATGAGGGCATAAAGTATTATCGGAGGATTGACATGGAACTGCATGGATGGGTTAAAAAGGCTGTAGATACATTTATGGATGGAGAATATCATATCGTATACAGGAATGACGGAAGCAGTCATGTAAAGCAGTTACGCCCTACATATTCCGAATGGTACGCTGATCCGCTGTTATATACGGAGAACGGGAAGAGCTGTGTATTCATGGAGGTGTATGACAGATTCGCGGATAAGGGGTATATAGGCGTGTCCGAATTTGACGGTAACGGCGTGCTTCAAAGACCTAAGAAGGTTATTGAGGAACCATTCCACATGTCATTTCCGCTTACTTTCAGATATGGCAACAGTGTATATATGATTCCTGAGACAGTTGGAGGGGGTGCGCTGCGTATATATGAGAAAGGCAGCAGCATATATGAATGGCGGCAGATACGGGCGATAGAAGAGATAACGGGCTGTGTGGATTCCGTAGTATATATAAGGGAAGGCAGCAGCGATATTAATATATTTACATGTAAAGAGAACGCAGACAATAAGCTTATGACGGGCTTAAGGTGGTACATATTAAGAGGCGGCATTGACGGAGAGTGTGTGGATAACAGCAGAAAGCTTCCGGATGAATGCCGTGAATATGGATACGGAGTGCGTAATGGCGGACCGGTATTTGAAAAAGACGGCTCCTTATACCGGATAATACAAAAAAGCACGGAACGCATATATGGCGAGAGCATAGAGATACGAAGACTCAGTATAGATTCTGACGGAAGATATTCCGAGCATAAGGTAAGAGAGCTGTCACTTGATGATTTTGACGTATCGACACTGCCGCTTACAACTCACAGGGTCGGCATACATACATATGGCTGTGAGAATGGAATTGAGATAACGGATATGTTTGTTGCAAGGGCTTCGCTTCGTAATATGATAAGAAAACAGATAAAAAAGCGTATGTGAACAACGATACGAGAAGCCCGGATATGTAAGACCATGAGAGGGAGAAATGGAGCTTGGATATGGATAATGATAATTTTGTGCTGACAACACCTGTGGTATTTATTACATTTAACAGGCTTGATACTGCACAGGAAGTGTTTGAACAGATAAAAAAGGCGGCGCCGCGTAAGCTTTATCTCATATCAGACGGCGCAAGGCAGAACAGGCAGGGCGAAGCTAAGAAGGTTGCAGAGGTCAGAGGTTATATTGAGGCAGGGATAGATTGGGACTGCGAGGTTCACAGAATATATGCTGACAGTAATATGGGCTGTCGTGGAAGAATTGCGAGCGGTCTTGATGAGGTGTTTGAACATGAAGACACGGCTATTATTATTGAGGATGACATTAAGCCGCATAACACATTTTTCAGATACTGCCAGACTATGCTTGAGTGGTATAAGGATGATGAGAGAATAGGGATGATAACGGGATGTAATCTGTGCCCTGATTATGACTGTGGCAGGGATTACATTTTTTCAAAAATTACGGAGATATGGGGATGGGCTACCTGGCGCCGTGTATGGAAGAATTACAGGATAAGCATTACTGACGAAGAAATGAAGGAGCTTGCAGACACGCGGTATCTTCGCAATTACTGGGGGAGATGGTACGGTGACACTATTATGAAGGGGCTTATTGATGTAAAGCTTGAAAGATGCAGCGCATGGAGTTACAGTCTTTCGTATCTTATTGCAACGAATAACCAGCTTGTGATAGTGCCGGGACATAACCTTATTACCAATATCGGATTTGAACGTGAGGATGCAACTAATACGGCGGGGAAGAGCAGATACGTATTCCCGGATGGAGAACTTGAGTTCCCGATTGCCAGAAGAAGCGGCTGCAGTGTTGACTATGAGTATGACAAGCAGTATGTAGATGCTTATCACAAAGAGAATCCGGTTCAGTTTGTGTATTCATTTGTTGTGAGCCATTATCTTGACTGGAAGAAGGACAGGCAGAGGAGGAAGAAGGGGTGTCAGAAGTAAAGATATCGGTCATAGTTCCGGTATATAATACAGAGGAATATCTGCCAAGATGCCTTGACAGTATAATCGGCCAGACATTTGATAATATTGAGGTAATCGTTGTTGATGACGGTTCTACAGATAACAGCTATTCGGTGTGCAGGGAGTATGCCGGCCGTGACACAAGAATCCGTCTGTTTCATAAGGAGAATGGAGGTGCAAGCTCGGCGCGCAATCTTGCCCTTGATAAAGTGCAGGGAGAGTATATAGTATTTGTAGACAGCGATGATTACATTCTTAAAGATGCATTGCAGACAGCATATGATGCAATTACTGCCAACAGCGCACAGATGGCTGTGTATGGAATAGATTATGCATATGGCCTTAAGCCGGATGCGGTGCGTGATGGGGATACCTTGCAGGAGCATGACGGCGGCAGACAGCAGGCATTAATTGCCGGACAGACGGATGCTGACAAGACTGTAAGATATGATAATTACAGACTTATGCGCAATTACCTGTCAGATAGGGAATTTTATATAGGGACGATTATCTGGAATAAGATATATGCTGCGGCACTCTGGGAGAACAGACGTGAAAAGGAAGGCATAATGAATGAGGATGCCGATATAATGTACCGGATAATCGGGGATGTTGAGAATGCAGTGTGTATAAAGCAGCAGCTGTATATCCAGTGTGTACGTGAAGGAAGCGTGACCAACAGAAGGTTTCACACAGGAAGGATGAACCGTCTTAATATAGCTTCCGATACCAAAAAATACATAAAAGAAAATTATGATGACAGCATGTATGGCTATGCGGTTATAGAAGCCGGTAACGTCTGTAAGGATATGCTCAAGGAGCTTATAGCTGCCGGAGCTGACAGATGTGACGGGGATGACGGCGAAGTGATGCGCGAATGCTATAACAGACTGCTTGAGTACTACAAAAACAATAATTCCGAGATGAGAAAATACAGATTCCGGGATTACAAAAAGTATCTTAGAATAATTGCATGCTATGTTATGCGAAAGCATGAATGGTTTACAAAATATCTGTAAATGAAAGGCGGAGCAGCAGATGCCGTTAGTATTGAGCTTCATATGTAATGCAGTATTGTATGCGGCAATTGCATATGAGTACGTTAAGACATGTAAAAAAGGAAAGAACACTTATTATAATATAGTTCTGGGTGTTTTGGTTATTCTGCTTATGGCTTTTTATGTATACAGCATACACGTAAGAAGAATGATATATACATGGGATTTTGCCAACTATTACAGGATACAGCTAAGATACAGAGATTATTTTGATGGAACAGTAATTAGCGGAATCAAAGCGACAGCGGCATCGTTGCTGCTGGATGATTATAACTGCTTTATAAGCATTTTCTGTGAAATGTATTGCAGGCTGTTTAATATAAAATCAGTTAACGGATATATAATGTCATATTTTGTGGCATGTATAATTCCGGTTATAGCTGCATTTTCGATTATGATAAGAAGCTTTATGAACAGATTCTGTAACAAAACGGAGGTGCGAAAGCGTGCATTCTATGTGATAATTATGGCGGCGTTTGTGTCCATGCCGCTTGTCAATTATTCGGCACTGCTCGGACAGCCTGACATATTCGGACTTGTTTTTATAATGCTTCTTACAAATGAAGCACTGTCTTATGACTTTACATCCTTGGATATTATGCGGTGTATTGTAATATTCGGATTTACAATTGCACTTATTCTTACAAGAAGATGGTATATGTACTGGGTTGTCAGCTTTTTTGTAATATGGTTTGTAACACTTGCATTTGTAAGTGATGACAGGAAAAAGGCTTTAAAAAATATGGCCGCATTTGCCGCAATCAGTCTTGTTGCAGGCGGCGCGGCCTTGTTTGTTATGTTCAGAAGAATACTTACCTACAATTACGGAGACAGATATTCCTTCTATAATATTGGAGGAATCAGATATGAGATAAGTAACCAGATTAGTTATCTCGGCATTGCCCTGACATTTTTGCTTGGTGCCGCCGTGATTACCGGTCTTGCCGTGCGCAGGCTCCGTGCTGTAACGGCAGGTGCGGTTCTGTCAGTGGCAATGTGCATGCTGATGATAACAAGAGTGCAGAATTCGGCAGAGCATCAGAGCCTGATATATGTAATGTCATATATGATTCTTATTATGGTTCTGTTGTGTGTGTGTATGAATGCAGACATGTATACGGCAGGACGCACGGGTATGCTGCCAGGGGCAGTTGAAATGGTGGCAGTTGCAGCGGTTGCGGCAGTTATGGCGGTTAATTCCGTAGTTTCTGTATCAGGAATGGCATCCGGGACGCAATTCCGGGATACATCCAATGCCGCATCCGGTTTTACCAAGAGTCAGATCCGGCTGTTTACAACAATAGATACGAAGCCGGTTGTGCGTGATGACTGGGCTGATATAGGAACTGTATATGATTATCTTACGGAACTGATATCCGGTGGAGAGAACATATACATAGTGCCTCACGGCAGGAAATATAATCCGGATACATTCCGTAACTACAAGGCACCGGCAACGCTGGATGATTACATACCTTATGGCGCATGTGTGACCGGTACGCACATATTTCCTGTAGAGTTCCTTACGTATGATTATATTATGACATGCTCACCGATAGATGATCTTGATACGGCAGACAATACAATAGTTAAGAATCTTAATGAAGCTGTAAAACATCTTGCCATGACAGGTGTGCTTGAACAGAGCAGAGAGTTTGAGTTTGCCAACGGATATGTATTTACAATCTATAGAAGAATATCCGCTGCTGATGCTGCTGAGATCGATTATCTGAAAGATCTTTTCAGTTATCAGTCGCAAAAATACCCTGAGGATTTTGAAGGAGTGCTTGAGGCATATGAAAAAAATTTTATTCGTAAATGATATTGCATATGGCGGGGGCACGGAGAAGGTGCTTCAGGATATTACGGCAAATCTGCCTGAGGATAAGTTTGATATAACTGTGCTTACATTTATAAAAGATGAGGATTTTTACAGCCATTATAAGAAGAATATCAGATATATATATCTTTATGAAAAATGCATGATGCCGGAAGAAAATCAGAGTCTGCCGTTAAAGTGTATTAACCGGCTGAAGAGAGTGCAACGTGACAGAATTATAAATCGTATTATTAATAATGCATCATTTGACATTGCGGTGTCGATTAAGGAAGGCGGTGCAATGAAGTACGTTGCGGGTCTTAAGGCGGCAAGAAGGGTTGCGTGGGTTCATACTGATTATTCGGTGCTGCACTGGTCGGCGGGCTGTTTTTCATGTGATGCTGATGAACTGGAATGTATGAAATGTTTCGATAAAGTGGTGTGTGTTTCGCACAATGTCATGAATAATGTAAAGAAATACGTCGGGGATTCAGGTAATATGTGCGTACTGGAGAATCCTATCGATGAAAGGGATATTATGCGTAAGGCACAGGAAAAGCAGAATATTGCTGCCAGACCTGACGGGAGACTTTTGTTCGTGACTGTCGGACGGTTATGTAAGGAAAAGGGATATGACATGCTCATAGATGCATGCGCGCGTCTTAATGCAATGCACATGGCTGATATGTACGAATTGTGGATAGTCGGCGGCGGAGAACTTGAACAGGAGCTTAAGTCGCAGCTTGATAGATGTAATGTCAAGAATGTAAGGATGCTTGGAAAGCAGGATAATCCGTATAAATTTCTCAAAGAAGCAGACTGGTTTGTATCATCATCAAGGGCCGAGGGGTATGCAATAGCACCACAGGAAGCTGCAATTCTTGGAATTCCCATAATAGCAACAGACTGCTCCGGAGTAAGGGAACTGCTTGGAGACAGTGAGTATGGAATCGTAATTGAGAGCAGTACTGACGCAATCTGCAATGCAATGAAAAAGGTGCTGGATGAACCGGAATATCATGAAGAATATGCAGCACTTATCGGTGAGAGGTCAAAAGCAATAAAATTGGAAGTAAGAATGAAGGCGATAGAAAAATGCCTTGTGTAATATTATTTTAAACTGTTGCAATTGTGGCCGCAGGTTGACATGTATTTAAAACTGATTTATAATTCTACTTATTTGAGGTTTTTTACACCTGAATTGTAAAATACGGCATTGAATACCGATATTATAATAAATATTGCCGGTAAGAGGATGGAGCAGACAAAGGAGAGTTTTAATGATACATAAAAATCAGAAAAAGAATTTTGCACTGTTTATGATAAAGGTACTTATAGTATTAGCGAATACATGTATATTTGCAGCTGCCTGGTATATGTATTACAGAGAAAAGATGTGGGTAAACACATTTTACAATAAGGGTGATTATGCTGTAATCGCATTATATCTTATTATATATGCAATTATGGCAAAGATATATGACGGATTGGCACTGAGAATCAGCAGAATTTCGGAGCTGATTTATTCACAGGTTATAGCAGTACTTATAACGACAGGAATAATGTACATTGTAATTCTGCTCCTTACAAGACAGTGGGTCAATATCATGCCTTTGCTGCTCGAAGCGGCAATAAGCTGTACAGTATGCGTTGTATGGTCATTTGTAGCTAATAAGCTGACCAATATAATATATAAGCCTGCCAGGATATTTGTTGTTTATGATAACGATTCCGCATACAAAAACGGCAAATATATAATCGAAAAGCTTGTGTGGAGATTTGAGGCTGTCGGCGAGTATCACATACCTGATATTGTAGCGTGGTATGCTGATCAGGCTGCAGAACTTGACAGATTTTCCCAAGCATTAGAAAAAAGCGGCGCTGACTGCGTGATGCTATGCGGGCTGGCATCAAGCCAGAGAAATGATATTCTTAAATATTGCATAGAGAACGATGTAAAAGTTTTTGTAAGACCTAATATCGGAGATTTCATAATGAGCAACGCACAGATTGTGCAGATGGCTAACCTTCCGGTACTTGTCTGCGAGAAATCAGCACCAAGCCTGTTCTATACAGTGACAAAAAGAGTGATGGATATAGTGATATCGGTTATCGGAATTGTGATAACAAGCCCGATACTTCTTATTACGGCAATTGCAATAAAGCTGTATGATGGCGGACCTGTATTCTACAAGCAGGTCAGACTTACACATAACGGAAAGAAGTTCAATATATTAAAGTTCAGAAGCATGAAAGTTGATGCTGAGAAGGATGGTGTCGCAAGATTATCCTCACAGGGAGATTCAAGAATAACTCCTGTTGGCCGTTTTATAAGGGCATGCAGAATAGATGAACTTCCGCAGCTCTTCAATATAATCGGAGGCTCGCTCAGTATTGTAGGGCCAAGACCTGAGAGACCGGAGATTGCAGAGGAATACGCAAAGGAGATGCCGGAGTTCTCACTAAGGCTTCAGGTGAAGGCCGGACTTACCGGATATGCACAGGTATATGGCAAATATAACACAGAACCATATGACAAGCTTCAGATGGATTTGCTATACATATCAAGACTTGGAATAGCAACTGACTTTAAGATTATACTTGCAACCATAAAGGTACTGTTTATGCCGGAGAGCACTGAAGGAATTGCGAGCGGTCAGACTACAGCAAAAAAATAATATAAGAAAAATGGTGCGTGTGATAACATAATGGATAATAATAAGATAGCAATAATAACATTTTCGGACAATGTGGATCATCAGAATATTGTCTATAGTATGTATAACTCCATAAAAGATAAAGAGGATGTTATTACTATAGGAAGATCCAATCCCAAAAGTCTTATAGCAGGCAGTTCTGAGAATAATTTCTATTTTGACGGACCGGCAAGACCGGGAATAGAATTAAAGACATTCAGACTTGATATACTTTTTAAGATTGCCCGATTGATAAAAAAGAAGGATATTAAGTATCTGTATTTTGAAAGCGTACATGTATGGAATATAGCAATAATGCTGTTATGCCGCAAGTGTACAAGGATACAGGTAGTACATGACGTAATACCTCATGATCTGAGTAAGGCTGTCATAATGTGTACAAAGTTATTATGCAGGCTTTCAGACCACATTGTTATACATAATAACAAATATATGGATACGCTCAGTGAAGAATACAAAGTCCCGAAAGACAAGATAACAAGCCTTGACCTGTGGAGAGATTTCCCTTCGGAGAGCAGGCCGGCTCATACAGGAAGATTTCTGTATTTTGGACGTATAAGGAAGTACAAAGGCCTGGATACGCTTGAAAAAATTATAAGAGAAACTCCGGAGATATCATATTATGTTGTCGGAAGCCCCGATGATGAGAGCAGGGAGATAGCGGAAAAGATTGCCGGATACGATAATGTCGATGCAAATCTTACGGAAGTGCCGGAAAAAGAGATGAGATGGTACTTTGAGAATTCTGACTGGATAATACTTCCGTATGAATCGGCTACCCAGAGTGGTGTCATTATTGATGCATATAAGTTCTCACGCCCGGTTATAGCTTTTGATGTTGGAGCAATCAGTGAACAGGTACGGGATGGAAAGACAGGATTTTTGATAGAACATGGCAATTACAGGCAGTTTATTGAGAAGATAAGGCTGGCTTCAGGGATGGATGACAGGCTGGATGAATTCTCACATGCGGCGTATGAAGTCGGTTTTAATAAGTATTCAAGCGATGCTGTATCGGTTCAGTTTATCGAAATGTTGAAGGGACTATAACAGACATAATGAAAGTATTATATTTTGTGCAGTATTTTATACCCGAAAAATGCTCCAGCCCATACCTTGTGACAGATCTGATAGAGGCTATGGCACAGCAGGGATGGAAGGTTGATGTATATACGTCTACACCGACAAGAGGCGTGGACAGGGATACAATCCGATACTATCGCAGGCACAGAGTCGAAACGATGTTCAGTGATAATGTCCATATTCACAGAATGCCGCTTTTTCAGGAGAAGACAAAGGTTATCCAGCGTACACTCAGGTTCCTTTTGTTCAGCCTTGAATGTCTGTGGATAGGGCTCACCAAGGATGCAGATGTTGTTTTCTGCGGTAGCGGACCTCCGACGCAGGGAGTGATATTAGGGCTTATACATAAGCTTACACATAAGAAGGTTGTATATAACCTTCAGGATGCCTTCCCTGAATCACTGGTTACGACGGGGATAACATCAGAAGGCTCGGCTGTATATAATGTCGGACTCAAGATGGAGCGCTTTACTTACAACAATGTTGACAGGATAATAACTATATCGGAGTCAATGTTCGGCAATATGATATCCAAGGTAGATAATCCCGATAAAGTAAGCATGGTGTATAACTGGCTGGATGATACCGTTCATCATGTAGAGCGGCAGGATAATGACCTGTTTGAGAGGTTTGACCTGAGCAGAGACAGGTTCATTGTTACATATGCAGGCAATGTAGGAAAGGCACAGGGAATAGAGACGCTGATTGAGGCTGCGGATATATTAAAGAGTGACAGAGATATAGAGTTCTGTATATTCGGGGCAGGAGCAAGTCTTGAGGATATAAAGGCATATGCTGCCGGCAAAGGACTTGATAACGTCAGATTTCTTCCGCTTCTTGGCAAGGATGACATATCGAAGGTATACAGCCTCGGAGATGTTTCGCTTGTCATGTGCCGTAAAGGTGTAGGAACGTCTGGAATGCCAAGTAAGACGTGGAGCATTATTGCTGCACAGACAGCACTTATTGTATCCTTTGATGCCGGAAGCGAGTTGTATAATATGGTAAGCAGCGGGAATTGCGGAATCGCAGTTGATGCAGAGAGACCGGCTGAGCTTGCAGATGCTATATTGAAGATGAAGTCGGATAAGGCTGTAAAAGAGTCCTGCATTGCCAATGCTTACAGGGTTATGCTGGACAAAGCATCAAGAAAATCGTCAGTTGGAAAGTATATTGACCAGATAAAGTCATGTATAAAAGATAATTAATCAAGGAGAAATATTTCATGAAAGATAAGTTCCTGTCTGTATGTATAACGTCATACAATCGTGTTAATGAGCTTAGAAGATGTCTTAATTCGATAAAGACAAGATACAGTGATGAAGTAGAGATTATTGTAAGCGAGGATAATTCACCGCAGAGAGATGCAATTGCTGATATGGTTAAGCAGTTTGCCGGTGAGAGCAGTATAGATGTTATATTTAATACGAATGAGGTCAATCAGGGCTATGACAGAAATCTCGGAAGATTAAAGAGCCTTGCATCAGGCAAATATATATTCTACCTTAGCGACGATGACTGCATCATGGACGGAGCTCTTGATAAGGTTATTGACGCACTTAAGGAGCAGAAGCCGGCGCTTATGTTTGAACCGTTTTACTACGGACCGGTTGATGCGGTAAAAAGAAAATATAACAAAAGTTTCAGAATTGATGCCGGGGAGGAAGCTGCTTCAACATATCTGTATGATGCAATACTGTTTTCAGGTCTTATCTTTGAGAAGGACAAGATAGCGGAGTATGATGCAGAGCGTTTTCTTAACTGTAATTATTTTCAGGTATATATGTTCCTTATGACAATTAAAAAGTACGGAGCATATTATCTTGATGTCATGACCATAGACAGTGTCTCCGATGGTGAAAATGCATACGGAACAGTAAAGTCTACAAAGAAGAACGAGCTCCTTGCAGACAGGAATTCAATCTATTCCAATATTGAATTCAATAAGGGTCTCATAAAGGTAATAAGATTCTTTGATGAAGACAGTAATTCAGATGTAATAACAAAATTTGCAAAAGAATATTCAATGCGTTCTTACGGAGGCCTTAGCAGAGCAAGGGCGTATGGAAGGGCAGAATTCAGAAATTACTGGAAAAAGCTGAATGAGCTTGATATTCCGATAAGCGGGACAGCAAAGACATATTATGCAACATTACTTATATTTGGAAATAAGGTCTGTGATGTTATATATGGAATACCGAAGAAGCTGCTGCTCATGAGAAGAAGCAATAAGCAGTGACAGAAGCATGAAAGGCAGAGTTATCTAATGATTTGCGCAGGAATAGTTACATATAATCCGGATATCTCACTTTTTAAGGAGTGTCTGGGAAGAGTTGCAGCTCAGGTCGATAAAGTATACATAGCGGACAACGGCTCCGGCAATGTATCAGACGTTATAAGGTGTGCCGGGGAAGCGGGCTGCTGTCACAATGATATAATATGCAATGAAGACAATCTGGGAATAGCGCGCGCACTTAATCAGGTATGTGAGGCAGCTTATAATGACGGATATCAGTGGATACTGACAATGGACCAGGATTCGGTATGTGATTATGAGATGGTTGCCGGAATGATTCCGTATACGGATCAGGACAATATAGGAATACTGGCACCCGAGGTTGAATTCAGGACAGATAAAGAGCTTATAGCATCCACAAAGAAATTTGATACGGCAACACAGAATATCAGGGCGTGTATAACAAGCGGAAGTCTCATGAACCTTAAGGCATGGAAGCAGATTGGTGGATTTGATGAATGGCTGTTCATAGACCACGTTGATAACGAGATATGCACTCACCTTATAAAGGAAGGTTATTCAGTAGTGCGTGTCAGAGGAGCTAAGCTTTACCAGAGAGCCGGAGAGATGAAGTATAAAAAGCTGCTTTCCGGCAAAAAGATACTTCTGCCATATTACTCCAAGTTTCGGAATTACTATATATGCAGAAATTCAGTATTTTACATAAGAAAATATAAAAAAGAGATAAATGTAAGACACGAGAGCTGCGTACTGATATACTCACAGTTGGTAAAGCTGCTTTTTGAACGCAAAAGATGGGATACTCTTACGAGTACGGTAAAAGGAATTGTAGATGGTTTTAGAGCTCCGATTGTGGATACAGAGGGTGAAAAATGACTGGAACAAGTACAATAAAGAAGTCGATGTATAATGTTGCTTATAAAGGTGTCAATATCCTGTATCCACTCATTACATCAGCATATATATCAAGAATTCTTATGGCAAAGGGTGTCGGTGATGTTGCCTTTGCCATTAATATCGTAAGTTATTTTATAATTGCGGCATCTCTTGGTATTCCTAATTATGCTATAAAGGCAATAGCGGGAATCAGGGATGACATGAATAAGAGGAACAGAGTATTCAGTGAACTTGCAAGTATAGTATCAGTTTCTTCAGTTGCTGCCACGATGCTGTATTTTATGGCGGTAACTAATGTAAGCAGTATAAAAAGCGACAACATCCTTATTAACATAATACTGGGATTTGCACTGATATCTAATGCGGTCAACTATGACTGGCTGTTTGAGGCTATGGAAGATTACAGATATATAGCTGTCAGGACAACAGTCATCAAACTGATTTCACTATTATTTCTTATTCTTTTTGTTAAAAAGACGGATGATATAATCATATATATTGCCATATATTCATTCACACTGACGGCAAGTAACATATGTAACGGAATAGCTTCAAGAAAATATGTCCGCTTCAGTCTTAAGAATCTGAATGTAAAGCAGCACCTTAAGGCAGTATTCATCCTGTTTGCGGCATCATGTGCAACAGACGTCTATACGCTGCTTGATTCAACAATGCTCGGGATTATGTGTCCATCAGAATATCTTGGCTATTATTCCAATTCAACAAAGATTGTAAGAGCTGTATATGGTATGATAATTGCAGCTACGACGATATATTTTCCAAGGCTCAGCAACTTATATGCCACAGGTAAGAAGCAGGAATATGACAGCTGTCTCAAAAGGTGCTACAATATATCCATGCTTCTTGCAATACCGACAGCAGTAGGAATGATAATGACGGCGGGCTGGTTCATACCGATTATATTCGGCAGTGATTTCAAGGCAGCAGCGTTTACAACACAGCTGTTGTCAGTTCTTGTTATAGTATTTTCGATAGCAACCGTATTTGGACATATATCACTGATAATATATGGAAAAGAAAAAAATATTCTTATAGCAACGATTGTGGGAGCTGTGATTAACTTTACATTGAATTACATTCTTATTCCGGTATGTGCGCAGAATGGCGCGGCAATAGCATCACTTATAGGGGAACTCGCGGTTACGGTAATACTTGTTGTCTCTAGTCTCAGGTCAGTCTATGTGAACCTTCTGAATAAAGACATACTGAAAGTAATATTTGCGGCAATGCTTATGCTGGGATTTTTATCTGCAGTAAAACTGCTTGCCGATAGCGGTAATATTATTACACTTATTATTGCTGTAGCAGGTGGAATTGCTGTATATGCGGCTGCTATACTTGCTGTAAAGAATAGTGAGGCAATGTTGTTGATTGATATTATCCGGAGACGGATAAAAAGGCAATAACCAATTATATACATTTTCTATGATGGAGGAAAGCATGAACACAACTGAATTGTTTAAAGGAAAGACATTGATGATTACCGGTGGAACGGGTTCGTTTGGTTCTACTGTGCTGAAGCATTTTCTTGATTCGGATCTGGAGGAAATCAGAATATTTTCAAGAGATGAGAAGAAGCAGGATGATATGCGACATGAACTGCAGGCCAAGCATCCTGAACATGCCGGCAAGGTTAAGTTCTACATTGGAGATGTCAGAAATATCAGGTCTGTTGAAGACGCTGTGCAGGGAGTTGATTATATATTCCATGCCGCAGCCCTTAAGCAGGTACCATCATGTGAATTCTTCCCTATGGAGGCTGTAAGAACTAATATTGAAGGTACTGACAATGTGCTTCATGCAGCTGTGGCAGCAGGAGTTAAGAAGATAGTATGCCTTTCTACAGATAAGGCTGCGTACCCTATTAATGCAATGGGCATATCCAAGGCAATGATGGAAAAGGTAATCGGTGCCAATGCAAGAGTGGCAGCAGGCAAGACTACAATATGCTGTACGAGATACGGCAATGTTATGTGCAGCAGAGGTTCGGTAATTCCGCTGTTTATTGACCAGATAAAGGCCGGTAATCCTATAACAATAACCAATCCTGATATGACAAGATTCCTTATGAATCTCGATGAGGCTGTGGATCTTGTAATGTTCGCATTTGCAAATGGAGAGCCGGGAGACCTGTTTGTACAGAAGTCGGATGCAAGTACTATAGGAGATCTTGCAAAGGCAGTGCAGGCATTGTTTGGAGATACGGGCACAAGAATTATAGGTACAAGACATGGCGAGAAGTTATACGAGACGCTGATGACTAACGAAGAGTGCGTAAGAAGTCAGGATATGGGTAACTATTACAGGGTTTTTGCTGACGGAAGAGACCTGAATTACGACAAGTTCTTTGTTGACGGCAAAGTACAGACAATGGCAAGTGAGGCATATACATCACATAATACAAAGAGACTTGATGTTCAGGGAACCATCGATAAGATACTTACAACAGATTATGTTCAGCAGGAACTTGAGAAATTAAAAAACGGGGACAGGTAATAGATATACACTTATGAATATTTACTTATTTGCGGCACTTTTTCTTACAGGTGCAGCCGGGACTATTTATGAATTCAGACATAAGAAGACTAATTACTGCATTGCCGGCATATTCTGCATATTGTTTGTTGCAACAGCAGTATCGAGGGTATATCGTGTTAATGAGCTGAGAGCTTACAGCGATATGGCATATTATCTTAAGTGCTACAGCGAGGGTAACAGCTCATATTTCGCATTGGGGTATAGAGCCCTGTCCAAGGCATTATATATGCTGCATTGCAACGAGTATGTCCTTATAGGTGTGATTGCTTCACTTAATATCCTGTGTATCTGGCTTGCATATGACAGGCTTGTACGCTACAGAAGGAAGCATGCCAAAGAGACAGGAGCATTTTTGTGTGCCGTGCTGTTTACATATTCAATGTATTGGGGATTTCTGTTTGCAACAGAGGGAATAAGACAGGGAATGGCTATAACGATATGCATATTATCAATAGCATTTATGCTTAACGAAGAAGTGGCTGCATCGCTTATAACATTTGTAATAGCATGTCTGTTTCATAAGTCAATATTACTTGCAGCAGCGATACTTATACTTATCAGATTCCGTAAGAAAAAGCTTGCCCGGAAAAATTATCTTATATGGATGATTTCGTTAATAGTAATTGATTTTATATTTGCGGTTATAAGAGTTAACGTTGGTGATCCTGTTACCAGCCTGATGTCCGTTATCGTTCAGGGGATATCATCATTGTATGCTCCTGCCAGCAGAATACTTGCATATTTTGCAAATCAGCAGACACAGAATACACTGTTTGGATATATGACAACACAGTATATTTTCTACAATATGGTTGCAATATGGCTTGTGTCAGGTGATATTGAGGACGAACTTCTGAACCGTTCAGTCCTTATATATTTTATCGGTCTGACTATAGGAACATTTTTCAGGGGCTTTATAGCTGTGATAAGGCTGCAGTGGGTATTCATGGGAATTACGACTATAGCAATATATGCATATCTGAGTGCAAAGGCAGTATCATGGTGGAACAATAAATACATAAAATATACATCTGTGATATTATATTGCGGATGGCAGTCGGTTATGATTTTGAGATATTTTGGAATGTATTTTATTTAAGGAGATATATAGATGAAGATTTTGGTTACGGGAGCTTCCGGATTTGTAGGGAGAAATCTTGTCTCAGCATTGGAAAATATCAGAGATAAAAAAGATACAACAAGAAATATTCAGGTTGAATGTGTGTACCAATATGACAGAAAGTCAACATCAGGGGAATTGATGGATTATTGTAAGGATGCTGATTTCGTATTTAATCTCGCAGGAGTTAACAGACCTAAGAAGCAGTCTGAATTCATGGAAGGTAATTATGAATTTGCAGATACATTGCTTGATGCACTCAGGAAGAATAATAACAGATGTCCTGTGATGCTGGCATCATCAATTCAGGCAGCCCTGACGGGAAGATTTGCAGGAAGTGATTACGGAAAAAGCAAGCTCGCCGGAGAAGAACTTTTCTTTAAGTATGGACGCAGTAATGGTGTAAATGTTCTTGTATACAGATTCCCTAACCTGTTCGGCAAATGGTGCAGGCCTAATTATAATTCTGCTGTTGCAACATTCTGTCATAACATAGCTAACGGTCTTCCGATTCAGGTTAATGACCGCAATACTGAACTGGAGCTTCTTTATATTGATGATCTGATAGATGAGATGATAGCAGCTCTTGAAGGAAGAGAGCACCGATGTGAATTTGAGGACACAACGGCTGTACCTGATGTTAACGGAAGATACTGCTACGCACCTGTCACGCATCATGTGACACTTGGAGAGATAGCTGATCTGCTTGATAGCTTTTCAGAGCAGAGCAGCACGCTTGTTATGCCTGAGATACCGCACGGTTCATTTGCAAAGAAGCTGTATTCAACGTATCTGTCATATCTTCCTGAAGACAGGATTATGTATCCGTTGACAATGAACAGCGATGAGAGGGGCAGCTTTACGGAGCTTCTTAAGACGCGGGCATGCGGACAGATATCTGTAAACATAAGCAAACCGGGAATTACCAAGGGACAGCACTGGCACAACAGCAAATGGGAGATATTCTACGTCGTATCAGGACACGGACTTATTCAGGAGAGAAAGATTGGACGAGATAAAGACGGCAATCTGTACCCTGTAAAAAATTATGAAGTCAGCGGGGACAAGATTGAAGCAATACAGATGCTTCCGGGGTATACGCATAATATTATAAATTTATCAGAGACAGAAGATCTTGTTACGGTTATGTGGGCTAACGAGTCATTCGACAGACTGCATCCCGATACATTTTATGAGAATGTTGATGATTAAGTGAGGAGACAGAATTATGGATATTAAGATTGATTACAGCGATGTGCATTTTAAAAATGACGGAAGAATAAAGCTTCTTATTCTTGTTGGTACAAGACCTGAGGTTATAAGGCTGAGCGCCGTGATAAAAAAGTGCAGGAAGTATTTTGATGTGCTGCTTGCACATACAGGACAGAATTACGACTATAATCTCAATGGAGTATTCTTTAAGGACCTTAAGCTTGATAATCCTGATGTATATCTGAATGCAGTCGGAGCTGACCTCGGTGAGACTGTTGGCAATATTATCAACTGTTCATACAAGCTTATGAATGAGACAAAGCCGGATGCAATACTTATCCTTGGTGATACTAACTCATGTCTGTCTGCGATAGCGGCAAAGAGATTGCATATTCCTATATTCCATATGGAAGCAGGAAACAGATGTAAAGATGAGTGCCTTCCGGAGGAGACAAACCGCAGAATTGTTGACATTATTTCAGATGTCAATCTTGCATATTCTGAGCATGCAAGAAAGTATCTTCATGAATGTGGTCTCCCAAAGGAGAGAGTATATGTTACAGGTTCACCTATGGCAGAAGTATTACATGAGAATCTTGAGCAGATAAAAAAGTCTGATATATTGGAGCGCCTTGGACTTGAGACAGGAAAGTATATATTGTTATCAGCTCACAGAGAAGAGAATATAGACACAGAGAAGAATTTTGAGTCGTTATTCAATGCAGTTAATAAGATGGCTGAGAAATATGATATGCCTATTCTGTACTCATGCCATCCACGTTCACGCAAGAGAATTGAGAATTCGGGATTCAAGCTGGATTCAAGGGTAATTCAGCATGAGCCGATGGGATTTCATGATTATAATAATCTTCAGATGAATGCATTTGCGGTTGTGTCTGATTCGGGAACATTGCCGGAGGAGAGCAGCTTCTTTACAAGCGTAGGACATCCGTTCCCTGCAATATGCATAAGAACATCAACAGAAAGACCGGAAGCATTGGACAAAGGCTGCTTTATTCTTGCCGGTATTGATGAAAAAGGTCTGCTGCAGGCAGTTGATACGGCGGTTAAGATGAATCAGAATGGTGATTATGGAATACCTGTTCCTGATTATATTGAAGAGAATGTAAGTACTAAGGTGGTTAAGATAATACAGAGCTATACGGGCGTTGTTGACAAGATGGTATGGCGCAAACAGTAAATTAAGGATAGTGATATGTGGCTTACAATACTCAAAATATTGATTGCTCTGTTAGCAATATCCGGCATCTGTATATTGTGCGGACAGGTTTTGTATACGCTGATGCCGGTTAAAAAGAGCACGCTTGTACAAAAGTTCATAGCAGGGCTTCTGTTTGAGATGGCTGTATATGAAGTACTTTATATATTTATGGTATTCAGGTATGTGAGTCTTGGCAAGCTCACTTTCTGCTGGATGCTGGTAACGGCGGTTACAGCGGCGGCAGGTCTGTGGATTAGCGTTAAGAAAAATATCCAAAGACCATATGCAGTCAAAAAGAAGTTCAAAAAGTATTTGTCTGATATTAATATATATACAATTGTAATGCTTATATTAATCTGTGCATATACGATTATGACATTATTATATCAGCAGGAATTTCAGGATGATGCATTTTTTGCGGGAATTGCGTCAACATCATATACTACTGACACTATTATAAGATACAGCCCATATACCGGTGGAGAGATTACGGTGCTCAGGTATGCAAAATATGTGTTCTCGGGATATCCTGTAATGATAGCTTCGCTTGCCAGGGTTACATTACTCAGACCAATTGTTGTTATGCACATAGTTATTCCGGTGCTTATGATTGGTGCTCACTATATATTGTGTTACATGTTTGCACAGATGGTATTCAGAAGCCGTCACAAATCAGAGATAGCAATGATTATATTATGCATTATTAATATGAATTCACTGTATGTGATAAATGAGATGTCAACATCGGCATGGATGTTTGTGGGTGCATGGTATGGCAAATCAATACTGTCAAATGTATGCATAATATCATTGTGGTACTATCTCATAAAGACTAATGATTCGTCAGTATCAGGTTATCTTGGCCCAAAAGGCTGGATTATTATATTTATAGCTGATATGGCGGCAGTACTGTCAAGTACATTTGCGTGTATCGCAGTACTGGCTGTATCATTTGTTATTACATTATTCTACTTTGTTAAGAAGAGAAGCTGGTTTAATATTTGTGGATGGGCAATAACCATAATGCCTATGATGATAATTATGCTTATGACATACTTACTGAGATATAAAGCATGATTTTAAAGTGAGTGGTTGGGATAGGAATAATGATTACAGAATTTGCTGAGGCCTTCAGAACGGCTTTTTATCAATATTTTTCAAGCATATATTTTTACCCTTTTACTGCGGTTGTATGCATGATGCTGACCTTAAGGACGGGTTCGTGGCTGCAAAAAAGGGTATTGGTATATATACCGGTTTGTATTTTTGCAATTACTTTGTGTAATCCGGTATACTGGAAGCTTGCGGGAGTGACGGCGGATTATACATATAGCAGGTCATATTGGCTTATTCCGATTTTTCCGGTAATTGCATGCGCACTTGCTTCATATATAAGTAGGTTTAATATAAGGAAAGTTGCTGCATTATTGGTTATATTTACGGTTGTATGTGTCGTGTGGGGCGGAAACATCAGGAGTCTTTGTACTAATAAAAATGCGCATACATCTGAAAATATATATAAACTTCCACAGGACGTTGTGGATATAGCAGATGCTGTTATTGCCAATTCTGATGGAAATATCAGAATGCTTGCTCCGAATGAGATAAACATGTATATAAGGCAATATGATGCAAGAATCGGGCTGGTATATCACGCATGGAATGAAGAAATAACCTTTGAGGAAAAATCTTTTGTTCTTAACGGAGAATCAAGACTGATTACATTTAAAAGTCTCACGGAAGAGATGAATCGGGATTGGGCTGATATTTATTATCTTATAGCCGCACAGCCATACACTGATTGGAATTATCTTGTACTTAAGAACAGTCAGTATGCGACAGAAGAAATTACAGACAGTGGTTTGAAGATAATATATAAAAACGGAAACTACACAGTTTTTGTAAAGAGCAATAGTATATTGGAGAGCGGCTTGTAATGACTTTAATTTTATTTATCGCTATATTAATAACAGTGCCTTATATATGCGGATGTGCTTTCAAATGTTTCTTAAGAGATATGGCAATAGACGTAATACATACATATACAGTCGGATTCGTATTTATGTGGCTGACGTTTTCAGTAATACAGGTCCCATTGGTCTTGAAAGATGCACCAATTACAGTGATTACAATTATGTATCCTGTGCTTATAGCCCTGTTTATCGTGGTTGCTGCAGCAAAGGAAGGAATTAAGAGATTCAGGCATGAATTAACAAGACATCTTAGCTTTAAAAGGCAGGATATATTAGTATATGTAATGACGGCGGTTATATTTATTGCAATAATTGCCCAGATATATGTTGCTGCAGGAATTCAGGAGAGTGGCGTATATAATAATGAGTACACCATAGCACGTGCAGTACAGATATATTCTGACGGAACGCTTGGCAGACGGGTTAATGCGTTCACAGGTGCAGATATATCAGGAATTTCGTTTGATATGATAATGTCATCTCAGGCTGTATTTATTGCAATGATATCTTATATATTCAGGCAGCCGCCTCTTATAGCTGCCAATCTTTATATTCCGGTGATTATCATTCCTATGATATACATGTCATATTATATGGCTGCAAGGGTGCTGTTCCGCAATAAAAACAACAGATGTATATTTCTTATTGTGATAGCTATGCTTTCTTTGTACAGTAACTATTCGCTGCATCCGGCAGAGTCAATATGGAATCTGCTCTTTATTAATTGTTGGAATCCCAATGTCATTGCATGTCATATATTAATCCCATTAGGAACTTATTACGCTTTGACAGCGATAAATGCGGAATTCCGATGGGACAGGGCAGCTGTACAGCTCAGGGATGAAAAATCAGACAAGCTGTACAGGTCGGTAATAAAAAACAGAAGAATATTTCTGTGTAAAAGAACATACCTGGTGATGACAGCAGCTGCATTATGTTTTACAACAGCTTATGGCATTATTATGGGAACTATATTATATGCCTGCATATTTATGTATTACTATGTTTCTAACTATGGTGGGGTAGATATTAACATAAAGCGATATGCTGCAGTAATCATGCCGGCTGTAATTTATCTGGTGCTGCTGATTATCACATCAGCCGTGTCGCATACTGCCGGGAGCATATCCGGATTCTGGCAGGATTATACAACATGCTATAAGGAGATATTCAGTAACGACTTTAAAAATAATATGTATCTGCTTATTTTTATATCAGCAGTGATGTACCAGTATCTAAAGAAAGAAAGTTCAGGAAAAGCGGCATGCGTGTATATTCCAATGCTTGTTTTTGGAATCGGGGTAATTAATCCGCTTATATATATGCTTTTCAGACTTTTTGCACCGTCATATTGTAAAGTTATCTTTTGGATTCTCCCTATTAATGCAATTATAGCATATACGGTGGTTGATATGATTAATGCAGTCTGTAATACGGATACAAATAGGAATATTAATATTGCAGGCGTATGTCTGATTACAGTTATAAGTATAATCAGTTTTATGCCAAGATACGGATATAACTTTGCATGGGAAGGGGCTGCTACACCTGATAAGATATCGGACGAGACAAGACAGATATGCGATATAATAGATAATGACGGGCAGGATAAGAATGTTATAGCACTTAACGAACTGTGTTCACAGATTAGGTTATGTGATACGGACATAAAGCTTTATTATTACACAGACAATCAGTATGCATGCAATGACGACAAAGACATGTATGCATATCTTAATCAGGATGAGCCATACCTTCAGGGAATCGTGCAGAATGCAAAACGTGAAGGATATAATTATATTATATTCAGGAAAGGGATTCTGGATCCGAACTGGTCATCAGTTCAGTATCATATATGGCCGGCAGGTTCTACAGAGAATTATGATGTATACAGTATAGGATATTTTTAATCATAACGTAAGGCTTATACCGGAATCAAGTTGCAAAATGAGGAATAGTTTATGAATAATAGTTCTAAGATTAGACAGTCTAATATCGAACTTCTCAGAATAGCTGCAATGCTGATGATAGTGGGACATCATATGGCAGTACATGGAATATATCATGTAATGGCAGGTGAGAATGCATACAGTGTATACAGTATGGGAACGCAGCTGAATAAAGCATTTACAAGCCTTTTTGCTCCCGGCGGAGAGATAGGTGTTGCGATATTCTTTATGATAACAGGGTATTTTCAGATAAAGAAAAATACATTTTCACTTAAGAAAATTATATTGCAGAGTTTCTTTTACGGAGCTTTTTGTACAATTGCATTTGGAATCATTGAGCTGTTGGGCGGGATGGCTCCGTTGTATGTGGTTAAAAATATTGGAAAATTTGCGATGAAGGCTGTATTTACGCCGATAACAGGTAATGTATGGTGGTTCGTGACATCATATATAATAATTATGCTGCTGTCGCCATTTATAAACAGATATCTTAATAAATTGAACAAAAAAGGCTATATAATTACGATTTTATTTATATGGATATTATGGTATTGCGCGCCATATCTCAATGGAGCGGCATACTATCCACTTCTCCGCGGAATGCTGTTTTACGTTTTGGGCGCATATTGCACATGTAATGCAGGAAAATTATCTGGTACAGCGGAAAAGACAGGCAGGGAAAGAGCATGGTATCTGATATTGTTTGTATTTACATGGGTTATCAGTGCAGCTTTGTTTTATAAAATTGCTGAATACAATATTATTGCAAAAGTATCGCCTGAGGTATCAATGTTATCTTCCATATATTCACTTATTAATACAATTGCAGTTGTCCCTGTATGTGCATATGCAATTTTCAGATTTTTTGAATCGCTTCGTCTGGGACAGGTTAACATGATTAACACAATTGCGCGTGCAACATTGGGAGTATACCTCATACATGATTCGGATGTTGGAAGGCAATGTATATGGAAGCTGCTTGCAAGGCCTGATATGTATTATCAGTCTGCTATATTCCCGGTGATGGCAGTCCTGACAGTGCTGGCAGTGTATATATCATGTACGGCTGTTGATCTGTTACGGATAAGGTATATAGAGCCAAAGCTTATGAACCTGCTGGATAAGCTGGAAGGTATATTCAGAAAAAAGTATTGCAGATCTGAAATGTAGAGATTTTAGAGTTAATCATATGTCTGATATTGCCGATAATTATAATATAGTGATATGTGTACATTTACAAGGAGGCAAATGCGCATGGAAAAGTTAGCGATTAATGGTGGAAGTCCTGTAAGGACTCAAAAGATATTTTATGGCAGACAGTGGGTAGATGAAAAGGATGTAGAAGCGGTCTCAAAGGTGCTGACAGGTGACCTGATTACGTGTGGACCTAAAGTAGAGGAGATGGAGAGAACGCTTGAAAAATATACAGGAGCTAAGCATGCAGTTGCGGTATCTAACGGAACTGCTGCATTACATTGTGCATGTATAGCTGCCGGAGTAGGTCCGGGGGATGAGGTTATAACTACGCCGATAACATTTGCTGCCAGTGCCAACTGCGCGTTATATTGTGGCGCAACACCGGTGTTTGCGGATATCAATCCTGAGACATATGCAATCGATCCTGATAGTATAAGGTCTCATATAACTGACAGGACGAAGGCCATTGTGGCAGTGGATTTTACCGGACAGGCTGTGCAGATTGATGAGATAAGGCAGATATGTGACGAATACAATCTTATATTTATAGAGGATGCCGCTCATTCAATAGCAACTAAGTATAAGGGGAAGCAGGTTGGCTCTCTTGCAGACATGACATGCTTCAGTTTCCATCCCGTTAAGACGGTTACAGGCGGAGAAGGAGGAGCAATACTTACGAATGATGATGAGCTTTATAAGAAGCTCGTTCTGGCACATACACACGGAATTACAAGAGATGAAGAGCTTATGGAGTATGCACCGCATGAGGGTCCATGGTGCTATGAACAGATATCCTTAGGATATAATTACAGACTTACGGATTTTCAGGCTGCGCTTATTATAAGCCAGATGTCAAAGCTGGATGCTTTCGCGGAACGCCGTAAGGAAATCGTAAAAAGGTATGATGAGGCATTTGCTGATATGCCGGAGATTATTGAACAGAAGGAGATTCCAGAATCAGATACATGCCGCCATTTATACATAATCAGGCTTAATCTTGAAAAGCTCTCATGTACAAGACGTGAATTCTTTGATGCAATGAGTGCTGAGAACGTACAGTGTCAGGTTCATTATGTCCCTGTATACTGGTTTCCGTATTATCAGCATCTTGGATATACGAAGGGTCTGTGTCCTAATGCTGAGAAGGTATATAGCGAGATTATGAGTATACCTCTTTATCCGAAGTTAAGTGATGCGGATGTTGAGGATGTAATACATGCAGTTAAGAAAGTTGTAGAGAATTACAGAAAGTAATTCTGTAGTGCAACAGAGGTGCCAATGACATACACGATAGACAGAATGAAGGATATATTTGCTGCTGCGGACGATATAATTGCAGAGCGTCCGCAGCTGTTAGAGAAGAAAACGGATGACATATTCAATATTCTTGATGACGGAACAGGGAATATGACAGTAACACGCTGGGCTGTTATGACACGCGCACTGATGAGAGGCTTAACGTCATACGCTATTGATGATATAATCAGCTTTCTGGCGGATATAAGTGACAATTCGCTTATCTGTGAGTTCACAGGGTATGTATTGCAGAATGAGAAGGATATAGATATGCTGGATTTGTTAATGACAGCATATGCCGGAGGCAGGGCTGAGAAAGTCCTGCCTTTTGTAATACCATGTGTCAGCAGTGGAAATGAATGCCATGCTGCGGAATATATTACTATGGTACGTCTGCTGAACGATATTAAGAATGTGGGTGACAGAAGCCGGCTTGTATGTGAATATGCGGCGCTTATAGAGAAGCATTGTCAGGAGGATGTGATTCTGTCAGGCTATACGGAGGAGTACTGCAGTAATACGGAGATGCAGCAGCTTGTATGGCAGCTTGGCTGTGCATTATACAAGAACAGGCATGATGACGCAATTAAGTGGACAGATATGTATGTGTATTCAGATGACCGCAGCCGGCAGCTTATGGGAGCTGATTTTATATACAGGGGTCTGATGTACAATACGGAATATTTTGAACATAATTTTCAATATATAGATGATATTGTAGTTAAAGACGAAGAGATGTGGGAAAAGCTTATTCCTGCATATACACAATACCTGCTGTATGATAAAGCACAATGCCGGCCGGAGATAAGAAGCTGTGTAAATATCCGGATTGTATCGCTTAAGGCAGCCGGAACCGCAAAAAGATTAATATGTCTTGAACAGCTTAATTACAGAGCGGAGAGCAGCGCAGAATGCATGGAAATCATGAGAAACCTTATATTTGACAGAACCTTGGATCCTGCCACAGATGCCGGTTATGCGGAAGATGAAGAAAAAAGACTGTTACATTGTGCTGATTATTATATGTCGGAGCTTGCGCAGGAAGCTGCTGTTACTGCTGGTAATTGTGTGTATGATCTGTATGCGGGTTGTCGATATACGGCACCGTATGAATTTATAAGAAATATTCCACGGACAAGACACGGTCTTGCTGATAAACAGAAAGAATTTGTGTCTGTGTGGTATGAAAGATTTATGTACGGAACAGATACGGATTTCCTGCTGTCGGCAGATTTATTTACACATCTTGTCAGGATTGACAGCCTTGTGGAATATATCAGTGACGTAAGACCTGATAAACAGACAATAAGTTCTTTGATGCAGGGTCTTGTGTTATATGCCGTCGATGTTCATAAGGGCATAATAAGGCTTGCAATTAAGCTTGCAGAATATATTGCCGATACGGATTATTGGACTAAGTTCTGCATTGACAATATATATTGCGATTATCCCGATACTCTTACCGGTGAGGCACAAAAGCAGCTTGTAAATGATAATGTTTATATTGCAGAGCTGGCAGACAGAATAACTGCTTATGATAAGGAGTACAGGGAGAAGGTAAACATATGCAGCAATGACGGAGATTTTGCCGCAGATAACGAAAGGCAGAGGGCTTATTGGATTGCATGGCGTGAAAGGCAGAGCGAATGGAACAAGGAATCGCAGAAGCAGTCATTTGCTTTTGCAATGTTTCCGGGCCGCAGTATGAAATACGGCAGGAGAATAGGATATATACAAAGTATGGGCAATGACATTACGTATCATGTCAGTAGTTACGCCGAACTGAATTATTCATCTGAACTGCCGAGGCGATATATTGAAATTCCTGTTGAATACATGTATATGAGAGAGGATTACATGAGACACAGAAGAGCGAGAGGTACGGATAATGAGGCTTATAGTTAAGGAATATATAGCACAGCTAAGGGAGAAGGACGAGCTGGATATACTTCTGAGCAGAATATATGAACAGAAGGGATTCGTTGCAGACAGCCAGCCAAAGACCGGAAATCGTCAGTTTGGTGTTGATATACAGATGCATAACTCAAAGGAACTTGTATTCTTTGTCGTAAAGCAGGGCAATATTGACCGGAAGGTATGGTCCTCAGACGCTAATGCTGTGCGTCAGAGTCTCGATGAGATTAAGGATGTTGCAATTAACCAGCTTACAGCTTCGGAGCGTAAAAAGAAAATAAAGATACGTGTTGCGAGCAACGGATATATCGAAGAAGCGGTAATGATGAACTGGAAAGGATATATACGGAGTAATACCATATGGAGCGGAATTTCTGTAGATATAGATTTTATCGGAATTGATGATATCGTGGATATGGTCATTACATATTTCTTCAATGAAAATCTGTTTGCTGACGAGCTTAAGAGTGATTTGAGAAAGGCAATGTATTTTGTTGGAGAGGGCAATTATAAACAAAAATATTATGAGCGGATTATAGATACACTGATTGAAGGTATAAAAGCAGGAGAAAGCTCTAAAAAGAAGTTTGACAAGGCGTGTGCTACGTTGTATCTTTCAAGCCAGATGATATGCAGCTATGCGCACGAAGAGAGGCATGACAAAACTGCTATTATGGTATCTGAATACGTAATAATAAGATATTGGAAATATCTGCTGGAGGCAAAGCATCTGGGGAAAGAGAGATATATTGACTGGCTGATAAAGTTCTGCAAATGCTATGAACGCTGGAATGAGTCATATTGCAGCAAACTGAAGAGCGTTGCAGACTCAGAGTCATCACTGCCGGCTTACAATATACTGGAAAACAGAGTGCAGATATATGAACATCTGGGCTTTCTTGCATCATATGCATGCTATCTGATGAATACAAAGCCTGAACATTCAAAGTGGGTGCAGAATATCATAATCGGAATAATTAACAGGTATCCGCAGTATGAGTATGCTCCGTACGATTCGGATGTGAGAGTGATTATAATGATATACAGATTACTTAAGCATAACGGCAATGTTAAAGATATCAGTGCTATTATGCAATGGCAGGCGAGGATTCTTGCAGAATATTACAGGCGTGAGGGCAAATATCCGGCACAATCTGACAGCTTTGAGGAGGCTGTTGCAATAGAAATGAAGCAGGCTAAGGAGCCGTATGTTACTTCTGCATTCTGGGGGTATTATCTGCTGCTTATATGTATAATGGATGACAGAAAGCTGTATGAGCTGCTTTTTGATTTCCTGAGAAATGACATTAAGGATGTTACCAAATGTGTATGGTTTATGAGAAGCAATGAAGAATTGCAGTTTTATGACAGATATGCAATGAATGCCGGAGGAGAGGGAGTTGAGGTTCAACTTGCGGAGAATTATGATACTTTCAGGGAGAGAACCCAATATATACTTCAGCAGTATGATAAAGAAAAGATGTCATTTGATGAATATTGCTTTGAGGGACTTGAGATGATTGTATGCCGGTATTATGGTTATATACCAAGAGTGAAGTTTTAGTTGTTGAGGCATTTCCAACATAATGTTATACTTCTGAATATAGATTGATAGATTTAATGGAAGAGGAAAACACAATGCTTGTCGAAGACAGATCAGTATCAATAGTAGTTCCGATATATAAGACACCGCAATATCTGCCGCAATGTATAGAATCTGTGCTGGCACAGACATATACACACTGGCAGCTTATTCTTGTTGATGACGGTTCGCCTGATGAATGTGGAGAGATAGCGGACAGATATGCACAGCAGCACAGTGCAATTCAGCACAGTGCAATTCAGCACGATGCAATTCGTGTTATACACAAGCCTAACGGAGGGCTCAGTTCGGCACGTAATGCGGGGCTTGAAGCGGCGGAAGGTGAATATGTGATGTTTCTTGACAGTGATGATTTCCTTGAGAAGGATTTCCTTGAGAAGACTATTGGGGCTGCAGTTAAGGATAACCTTGACATGGTTGTTACTCCTACAAGGAATGTATCTGCCAGAGGAGAATTTATCGAAGACCTTAAGCGGGATGAATATTGGAGAACCTTTGACGGAAAAGAGCAGCTTATCAGATATAATGTGACTCCAAGAATATACAGGACGGAGTTCCTACGGGAGAACGGATTGCGATTCAGCGAGGGAGAACTTATGGAGGATGTGGTATTCTGTCTTGCTGCCAATATGCTTACACACAGGTGGAGGCTGCTTGATTACAGCGGGTACTGTTACCGTCTTAATCCTGAGGGAATAGTTGGGAGTTTTAAAAAGAGTGGAATACCGGATAACAGGATACCGTACAGAGGATTACGTGAGGCAGTGCGTCTGGTTAAGGGTAAAAACGGGCGGAGAGATGACAGAATCCTTGAGTACTGCACGGTCCGTATCCTTGTGACGATTCTTTTTGTATTCTGCAGGAAGTCGGATATAAAGACAGTCAGACATATGTGCTCATATACAAGAAAGCTGCTTGAGGAGTATTTCCCTGATTTTGTGCATAATCCGTACTTTGATGTGCGTGGGGAAGAGAATGTGCCGCGATTCCAGAGCCTTGCCGTGTGGCTGTTTAAGATATTATACAGAACAAGGCTGCTTACGCCATTTGCAATTGTGTACACAAGATTGTAAATGCAGCCAAAATAAAGTATAATAAATTGTTTGGAGATAATGATGAAGTTTTCAGTGATTATGCCGGCATACAACGGAATGCATTACATAGACGCTGCGGTGGCGAGTGTATTAAGCCAGTCATATGCAGACTTTGAATATATAATAACGGATGATGGTTCCACAGACGGTACAAGGGATTATCTTGAGAAGCTCAGTAAAAATGATGCACGTGTTAAGGTAATATTTCTTGAGAAGAACGGCGGAATAGGCAATGCCCGTAATACTGCAATACGTGAGGCGGATGGAGAATATCTTTTATTCATAGATCAGGATGATTTTTTTGTGGACGGAGCATTTGACATGCTTGCAGCAAGACTGGGGGCTGAAGCTGACTGTGGGACGAATTTTGCTGATCCTGCGGAGGATGTGTATGGTGCCGCAAATTGTACGGATGTATTGTGCTTTGGCATGAACCGTGTCAGAGAAGACGGAAGCCTTATACAGGCGTTTCCACCGGAGCTTTCGGGAAGTGCATTGAGATGGGATCTGTGTACAGTGTGGACATATGCAGTAAGAAGAAGCATTATTGTGGATAACGGAATAGAATTTCCGGTAGATTCAATGAATGAGGATATGATATTCAGCCTGAGGCTTGCCAGATACACAGACAGAATAGAGCGCATGGATGAATGTCTGTACAGCCACAGGATTAATGAATTGAGTACATCTAATAATATGTCTGCTAAGTTTGACAGATATCCGGACAGCAGAAGACTTGTGTTCGAGGAGTGCAGGAATGCCTACGATGCATCAGGCAGTGCTTCAGACAGGAAGCTTATATTCCTGACGGCTCTTGCATACTACTACTCGATTCAGTTTGGAATATTCAGAAAAGACGCGCCGGACACAAAGCTTAAGGAGTACAGGCTTCACAGGCAGGCGCTGGAAGAATGCTTCGGAGATTATCTGCACGGACACAGCGTTACGCTATTCAGACCGAAGTGCAGAAGGTTTATATACAGGCTTGTTGTGTGGGTGTCATACAGAATGGAAAAGTACCTTGGACAGGCATTCTTTGAAAAGTTTATTTTACTAATGGGGAGATAACAGATGCTGTTTAATTCATATATATTTATTTTTCTGTTCCTGCCGCTGGCACTTATCGGATATTTTGTGCTTAACAGGCTCGGACGTAATATGTATGCAAAAGTATTTCTGCTTGTAATGTCTTTGTGGTTTTACGGATATTTCAACTATACTTATCTTGCGGTCATAATATCAAGCATTGCCGTGAATTATGCAGTGGTTTATCTTATGCGCAGATATCCCGGCAGGAAAAAGCTCTGCCTTGCAGCAGGACTTGTATTCGACATAGGGATGCTGTTCTATTTCAAATATTTTGATTTTTTCTTAACCAATGTAAATGCTGTATTCAATCTCAGCTTTACCATGCGTAACATAGTCCTTCCGCTTGGAATCAGTTTCTTTACGTTCCAGCAGATATCATATGTCGTTGATGCGTATCATGGTGAGACTGATGATGAGAGCTTTTTGGACTATGCGGTGTTTGTAACATTCTTTCCACAGCTTATTGCAGGACCGATTGTGACACATGATGAGCTCATTCCGCAGATTAAGGATGAAAATCGTCAGAGACCGGACTACGGGAATCTGTCAAAGGGACTTATGATATTTGCCGCAGGTATGTTTAAAAAAGTAATAATTGCGGATACATTCGGCGGAATTGCAGATTGGGGCTTTGAAGATATTGCGGCAATGTCATCAATAGATGCGTTTCTGGTAATGTTTTCATATACTATGCAGATTTATTTTGACTTCAGTGCGTATTCGGATATGGCTATAGGAATAGGAAGAATGTTCAACTTTGAGCTTCCGGTGAATTTTAATTCCCCGTACAAATCCTATTCAATAATAGAATTCTGGAGACGCTGGCACATGACGCTTACGCGCTTCCTCACAAAGTATATATATTTCCCGCTTGGTGGCAGCCGTAAGGGCAATATAAGAACATATGTGAATATAATGATTGTTTTCCTTGTGTCGGGTCTGTGGCACGGGGCTGCGTGGACATTCGTGATATGGGGAGCACTGCACGGAGCTGCGCAATGCATTAACCGTGCATTTAAGACACAGTATGAAAGACTTCACAAGGCGTTTCAGTGGGTGCTTACATTTGGATTTATAAATGTGACATGGATTATTTTCAGGGCATCATCAATAAGTGATGTGAAGCTGTTTATAAACCGCCTGCTGCGTGGCGGAATGAGCATATCATTAGAGATTGGAGGAGCATTCGGGCTTAAGGAGCTTAATCTCTTCGAGGATATGCTTCATATATCACAATATACGGATAAGATAAAGGGCTTTAATATGCTGTTGTTTTTTGCGGTGACTTTTTTTGCGGTGCTGAACTGCCGTAATGTTCAGGAGCAGGAGCATAAGCTTGGCATATTTAATGCAGTTATTACGGTTGTGGCACTTGTATGGTGTATATGTTCATTGAGCGGTGTTGCGACATTTTTGTATTTTAATTTTTAAATGGTGCTTAGAATTTGACTTTTAGAAAGGCTGTAACAGGTATCCGGAATGAAGGCGAAAAAATGGCTATTAATGACGCTTGGAATAACTATGGCAGTACTTGTGGCAATGACAGCGGTTATGGTATATATTGATCCGTATTTTCATTATCACGGACCGGTTGAAGGCAGGCCATATATGCTGTATGGCAGCGGGGCATATGAAAAATATTACAACGACGGAATCGGGAAGCATTTTAAGTATGACGCTATGATAACCGGAAGTTCGGTGACGGAGAACTTTATGGCATCGCAGGTTGAAAACTTATGGCAATGCAGGACTGTCAAGACGTGTTTTGCAGGCGGTACGCTGCGGGAGGTTGATGAGCATGTTAAGCGCTCGCTTGCCGCTAATGCCGGTGTCTCAATGATAATAAGGGGAATTGATGAAGATAAGCTGCTTAATGACAAAGATGCAATGCCGTCTGATCCTCCGGAATATCTTTATGATAATAATCTGTTTAATGATGTTAATTACATATTTAATAAGGATACATGGCTGATACCATTAAGATATAATCTGCAGTACATGAGAGAAAATCATGCATCGACAAGCTTTGACAATTACTCAAGCTGGTCCGTTAAAGCAACATTTTCAAAGAAAAGGACATTATCACAGTACGAACGTCCGCAAAAACAGGAAGAAGCTGCCTATACACAGGAAATTCACGACAGTATACAGGCGAATATAGACCAGAATATAGTGGCGACTGTAAGGGATAACCCTGATGTGGCATTTTATTATTTCCTGCCACCATCTTCGATATGTCAGTGGGATGAGTGGAATCAGAAGGGTGTACTTAAGATTCAGATAGAAGCGGAGAGGATGATGATTGAGTCACTGCTGGCATATTCCAATGTCAGGATATACGGATTCTCAGACAGATTTGACATGATAACCGATCTTGATAATTATATGGACAAAGAACATTTCAGTGATGAGATTAATGATAAGATTATAGACTGGATTCATCAGGATGCAGGAAGGCTTACTAAGGATAATTATATTCAATACATTAATGCAATATCGCAATTTTATACAAGCTATGATTACGAGGAAATATTTAATGGGTGACGGGTTTACTGGTAAAGTTGAACATGGCGTGAAGATGCTTATAATGGTTCTGTGGTCGGTGATAATGCTGGGGCTGTTCTTTGTATGCATAATAGAAACGGTAGACCTTGTTGGTGACATGGATGTATCATTCAATTCAGACTCTCCGGTTATTAATATATTATGTATACTGGTCTTTATGCTGATAGCAGCAGCGATAACATTAATGGTTAAAAGATTTATACCTGACAGAGTGATAAACAGTATTAGAAAAAACAGGAATATAATTGGAATTATTATAACAGCTGCAGTTGGAATATTCCTTGTATGGTGGATTTCGATAACGCATTATGAACCGGTATCAGACCAGATACTGTGCTTTGAGATGGCCAGGCAGTTCATTGATGGTAATTACAGTAACTGGAGTACAGGATATATGTCAGTATATCCATTCCAGAATGGAATAGTTATGTTTGATGTAATGCTTCTTGGAATGTTTGGGGACAGTGCATATATAGCTTTTCAGTATGTCAATGTCGCATTCTTTATAAATGCAGTAGTTTCAATGTATGTTATCAGCAGATATATTTTTAAAGAAAATTCAAGCATATGGACGTGGCTTGTAACAGTGACATTTTATCCGTTTGCAATGTATGTTGTATTCTGTTACGGAACAATGACAGGCTTTTCGCTTGCGATGACAGCAGCAATGTTTATGTTTATATATTTTGACAGGCGTAAGCTTGTGTATATGATTCCATGTGGAATTGCAATGACGCTGTCACTTATAATGAAATCTAACTATGCAATTGTCCTTGTAGGAATAGCACTGTATCTTCTTTTTGATTCGGTTATGACAAAGAAGCTTAAGAGTACAATTGGCCTGGTTATCGTACTTGCCATATATATAGCAGGGAGCAGGAGCTTTAATATTGCCGTGGAAAAGCTGACGGACACGCCGCTTGCGCAGGGAATCCCTAAGATTGCGTGGGTTGCAATGGGAATGAACGAATCAGTTAATACTCCGGGATGGTTTGATAATTATAACGGATATGTGTATGAAAAGAACAACAGGGATCAGGATGCCACGGTAGCGGAGGCAATAAGCCATATAAAGCAGCGTGGAAAAGCTATTCTTACAACTAATCCATTAAGATTTTACTATAAAAAGATAACAAGCCAGTGGAATAATCCCACATGGGAGTGTTTTGATATGCAGGAACGCGAGTCACATACGCCGGATTATGCGATAAAGGCAGCAGTCAGGGATGGCAATAATACAGTCTGGAAAGAGCTTATGAATATAGTACAGACTCTTATTAACTTTGGTGTGCTCATATATATTGCAGGGTGCTGGAAAAGATTTGACAGCCTGACGGTGTATGAATTGTTTAATGCAGTGCTCATGATAGGCGGCTTCGTATTCTTTACATTCTGGGAGGCAAAGAGCCAGTATGTGGCACCATATTATTTTGTTATTATTCCATATGCGGTCATAGGATGGAAAAGTATGATAAATAAGATATCTGATATGGCATCAGAATTGGCGGGTAGAAAGAAAAATGAATGACACATTTCCAATTAATATAGAAAATTTTTTAAAAGTTATAATAATGGCAGTATGGACTGCTATAATGTTTTTATACAGATATTTTACCGGGATAGAATTGGGCAGGGGCATGCCAAAGGTAACATGGGTTGCAAGGGGGCTTAATGATTATGGCAAAAGGCCGGTATACAGTCCCATACTACTATCTGCTCATTCCATATGCAGTTATGGGGTGGCAGCAGCTGATAAGAGGTAAGAATAATGGAAAAACATCATGACAGGGCAGTCTGCGTTATGAGCGTCGGAGGCGGTAAGTATCTGGAGCAGTACAGGATAGTCGAAAGGCAGATGCAGCAGTATGCTGCGAGATGCAATGCAGATTTTGTATTTATTAATGACTGGATAGATAAAAGCAGAAAAAGGGATATATATTCACAGAAGCTCCTTATAGCGGATTATCTGCGTCAGTATGAGCTTGCTGCATTCTTTGATCTGGATATAATTATAAATCCCGTCTGTCCGGACATATTTGCAGATATTCCTGATGAGTGCGGACTTGCGGCGGTTGTTAACCCGCGCGGTGAGGACAAGTTCAGGAAGATATATGCAGGTAATGAGCGTATACTTAATGAGACAGTGCAGGATTATTTTACGTCAAGAGGATTTGCACCGGATAACAGGCTTGTCGGTAATATTAATGGCGGTGTGCTTGTGTTCAGGCCATCACTGGTAGCGGATGCATTTAAGGAATATTATTATTCCGGGCATACACAGGGTGGCCATACGGCATATGAGGAAGCACCTATGGCATATTATGCGCAGACACACAACATGTTTTATGCACTTGATGACAGGTATAATAAGATGCTTCCGTTTGAATCGGGAAGAGAAGAATTCTCGTGGATTTATAATATACATCACAACAGATTGTATATGATTGCGGATAAACTTATCACAAAGATATTTCATAAGAGGAACGCGATTGTTACCGGAAAGCATGTCAGGTTTGTAACTGCACTCATCAGCGAAGGTGCATACATGGTTCATATGAGCGGCGGCTTCTACAGCATGGCGGCTGCCAAAAGACTTATGAAGGATTTGGGTTATGAAGGACAGAATTAAAAATATGAGCGACATTGCCAGAACAAGGATGATGCTTGTTATTGCGGTAACGGTAATGTTTGTCATTGTGTATTGGGGATATATATTCGGCGGAAGGTATCTGTTGTTCAAAGATGCAGGAATGGATACGATATGCCAGTTTTATCCAATGTATATACATGTGATAGATTCCATAAAAGAAGGAACATTGTCACTGTGGAACTTTGAGTGGGGGCTTGGATGTGACACTCTTACACGCCAGGAGTGGATAATGGATCCGTGCGCATGGGTAATCATAGGTACCGGTGTGGTATTTGGAGTTGAAACGGTAAAGAACATGCTTCTTGTGATGCAGTTTGTAAAGATTATGGCATGCGCTCTTATATGCTTTGAGTTCCTTAAATATTATGGAGCATCGGTAAGAGCACGTTTTATTGCATCATGCCTGTTTGCATTCAACGGCTGGATTATGCTGTGGGGGCAGCACTATTATTTCGGAATGGCATGCGTGTATCTCATTCTGCTGCTGTTATTGGTCGAGAAGCTGATAGCGGCGTATCAGGAGCAGCGTGCAATGAAGCGGTATTATCTTGCAGTCGGTATTACTGTTGCGCTTATATTTATATACAGTGTTTATTTTGGATACATGATTGCCATATTTACATCTGTATATACAATACTGAGAATGATATATGTTGATGGAGTTAAGACGCTGTGGCACAGGCTTTGGCCGGTTATTGTGACTGTAGTACTCGGAATGCTATGTGCTGCATGCATGATAGTGCCATATGCGGATATTGTACTTAATGTAAGTACAAGAGTTGAAGGAAGTCTGTGGCACCGACTTTCGCAGTATCTTTCGCTGACATACGGAATGAATTATTACAAGGTGCTCGCCGGGAGGATAATATCCGATAATACATTCGGAATACTCGGGATAGACCAGAAATATTACGAATTTCCACAGCTGTCATTCTCTGTGCTGGGAGCAATAGTTCTTCCGCAGGCTGTGTGGTATGGAATTATCAAAGACAGGAACAACGTGGAGCGCAGAAAATGGATACTCAGGATTGTCATGCTTATACTTATGGTGGCAGCTGTAACAGTTCCGATGGTTGGGGCAATATTCAATATAGGCTGTGAGTCACTTGTTGAAGGAATTCCCGCCATGAGATTCACATATGTGCTTATGCCGCTTATGGCTGTGATATATGCATTGTTTATTGACAGATGTGTTGAACGTAACGATATTAACAGATGGCTGGCATCAGCCGGCGTGCTTTTTGTTATCCTGATTAACTACTATGCATTCAGACATTACAGACTTCAGTACAAATGGATTAACATAGCTATAATAGTGCTGAATATTGCTGTCATAGGAATACATTACACAACAGGAAAAGTCAGGATTATGCTGGGGCTTCTTATAGCCGGGGCGTGCTTTGAAGGATATGTTACCAACAATGTAAGATATACATACGACCGCACAACGGAATGTATTAACAGTACAGATTTTCACGGCAGGGATACTACACATATTCTGGAATATCTGAAAGAACATGATGACAGTTTTTATCGTGTTGAAAAGACATACCATGATTTTTCGGCAACGGGAGATTCGCTTCTGCAGAATTATGCACCGGTAAGCATGTACTGTTCAACTATGAGCGGAAGCCTTAAGACATTTTATGAAAAAATGTATCCGACAGAAGAATACCGGTATATTAAACATGACCTGGACGGTGCGCTTTATGATGATGCATTTGCAATCACCAATACAAAATACATTCTTTCATGGACAAAGCTTGACTGGGATTATCTTGAAGAAATATATGAATATGACGGGACATATGTATATCGCAATCTGCATGCAGGCTCAATTGCAAGTCTGTATTATGATGGGAAAGAAGCTGACAGAACTTCGCATTTTGTCAGAAAGACGGATGCATGTGTTGAAGGAAGTGTAGATGCAAAAGAGGATGGTACGTTAATGCTGGCTATTCCATACAGAAAAGGATGGAATGTGTATGTTGACGGAGTCCGTCAGCAGATTCGGGAATATGATTATGCATTTATAGCAACTGATATAGAGGCAGGACAGCATACTGTAGTCGCAAAGTATGAGAACAGGCTTTATGTAATCGGAGCTTTACTCAGTCTTGCCGGAGTGGTTATGTTTGCAGGATGGGTAGTGAAGTTATGTTAATATTAAAGATGGTGTTATTAGTGCTGTGCAGTGTGCTTGCGGCAGTGCCTTTGGGCAATATGATATTCAGACTGGCCGGAATTAAGAATGAATCTGTGGCGTCAATGTATGTTGCGGGCATAATATCCAGCATGGCTATATATGAAGTAGTATACTTATTCCTTGTGTTCAGATACGAATCCCTTTCAAAGACAACTTTTATATGGGGAGCAGTAATGTTGCTTTTTATAGTAGCAGGAATAGTTACAGGGATTGCTTACGGAAAAAAGAATAAAAATCTGCATGACGGATTTACGGGTTATTTTACGGATATAAGAGTACACCATGTTATTGCTGTATGTGTATGTGTGGCATACATTATATTTACGCTGGTGTATCAGCGGGAATATACGGATGATTCGCTGTTCGTAGGAATGGCATCTACGGCATATTCAACAGACACACTTATAAGATTCAGTCCGTTTACAGGCAGACAGATAGAGCTTAGTTATGTAGCCAAATATATTTTGTCAGGATACCATGCATACATGGCGTCAGTAAGTGCAATATTCGGGATGCAGCCTGTAGTTATGATGCACAATGTGCTGCCCGTAATTATAATAGCTATGCATTATATAGTTTGTTACGGGCTTGCCAGTGTGATCCTTAAAGATAAAAAATCGGCAGACTATGCAATTATTTTTCTTACAATAATTGATTTATTTTCTATGTACAACAGATTTGAACTTACAACCTCTGCATGGCTTTTTACAGGTCCCTGGTATGGCAAGTCAATTATAGGCAATGTTATCATACCGGTATTGTGGTATTATCTTATACGCATTATGGATGAAGATGGCAATGCAAAGTCAACTAAGAGAATGTGGGGGCTTGTTGCGGTTGTGCACACTGCAGCAGCACTCATAAGCACGTATGGCAGTATAGCTTCAGCAACGGTAACTCTTTGTATAACAGTTTATTATATGATAAAGAACAGGCGTCTGTCGTATGCATTGGGGTTTGTAATTTCCTCAGTACCATCAATCGCGCTTATGTCGTTCATGTTATATATGCAGTATATGGGGGTTAAATGGTAATAAATGATGCATGAATTTTTCAGCCAGCTGGGAATAACTTACGGATATTATTTTGGATACGGATTCCTCGCACTGCTTCTGGTGGCCGGTGCTATGTGGATAATATATGCGGGAACAGATGTACAGAAAAGAATACTGGTGGCACTGCCTGTATGCGTTATAGTGCTTACGCTGCTGAATCCGGTATACTATAAGCTTGCAGGTCTGACAGCTGATTATACATATGCAAGATCGTACTGGAATGTACCGTTTTTTTTGATACTTGCATGTATGTGGGCTGCACTTGTAAGAAAGACCGGTAAGAGTAAGGGAATAGGGATTTCAGCTGTAATGGTGCTTATGATTCTCTTATGGGGATATGGGTTAGGCTCTGTTAACAGAGAACATAATCTGTTTTATGTAAGAGATAATATTTACAGAGTGCCGCAGAACACTGTAGATATTGCAGATATGATAACAAATGATTGTGACGGTGAACCGGTTGTATATGCTCCTGCGGATATATGCAGATTTATGAGAACATACGATGCGGATATAAAACTTGTATACCATGACTGGTGGAAGGAACTGTCAATAGATTACGGAACATATTCGGTAGATGATGAAGAATTAATTATAAATTACCAGACGGTATATGATTTTATAAACTCTGACGAGATTAACTACAAGGCAATAATGCAGCTTCAGAAGCTTACAGGCTGGAATTACGTTGTACTTAAAGAAGATGGCAGCCGGTCTGTTATGCAGACGGAATACGGGCTTGTCAGACTTGGGACGGTTGATGGTTACAATATATACAAAAATGCTTACTAGCTGGTTTACATGCAGGATTTGTGCCTGCGCACAAACCTGGGATGCCCTGAAAAACGGGCAGGAATGGAGATTAGTATGATATCGGTGTGTGTATTTATATTAGTTGCGGCAATATTGCCATATTTTTGCGGCTGTATGCTGAAGTGTCTTATTAAAGACAAAAGTATTGGTCTGATACATACTTATATGGTCGGATTTGTCGGACTGTGGATGCTGTTTGCAATTGTGCAGATACCATTAAAGATATTTAATGCAGGACTGAATATAATGGCTGTAGCATACCTGTTTGTGCTTGCTGTATTAATAGCAGCCGGTTGTGTCTTTGCGGATAAAAAGCGCCTGAGACATCTGCTTGAAAAAAATATACGGTTTGAACGACAGAATGCTGGTACATATGCGCTTATGGCGGTTATGATTGCCGGAATAGCGGCGCAGATAGCTGTGGCGGTAATAATCCATGAAAATGTCGTATATGAGAATGACTATGTAACAGCGCGTGCCATGCAGATATATACGGATGGCAGATATAATGGAGGGATTAATCCATTTACCGGACAGAATACGGACGGAATGCCGTTTGGAATGATTATGTCATGTTCAGCGGAATTTGTAGCCGTGATATCATATATTTTCCGCACAACACCTTTGACAGTGGCTAATCTGTATATTCCGCTGGTTATTATTCCGGTGGTATACATGTCATATTATATTATGTCATTTGTGCTTTTTAAAAATAAAAATCACAGGTATATGTTTCTGACAGCGCTGTCACTTCTGTCAGTATTCAGTAATTATTCACTCAGACCGAAGGAGTCTCTGTGGAACCTGATGCTTATAAACAGCTGGAACCCTGATGTTATGGCTTGCAGCATACTTGCGGTACTTGCATTGTATTACGCTATTACAACAATACGTGCAGAGATAAAGTGGCATGATGCAGAGCTTGAAGCCGGTTCTGAAAAAGCAGATGCCGCATACAGGAATGTTGTTAGAAACAAAAGTATCTTCAGATCAAAAAGAGTATATCTTACAGCAACATTATGCGCACTCTGTTTTACGTCTGTATATGGAATCATAATAAGTACGATTATGTGTGCGGGAGTATTCGGATGCTATTACGTTGCTAATTACGGCAGGAATGGGATGCATATCAGAAGTTATGCGGCATCATTTGTTCCGTGTATTGTATACATTGCTGCATGTGTTATATACAGTGCGGCTACGCATAATATGAGCTCAGCTGCCGGTTTCTGGAATAAGTATGCCGGATACATAAGCGGAATGTTTGTTAATGATTTCATGACAAATATGTATCTTGTGATAACCATCCTTGCTATTGTATATATTGCAATGAAGAAGAATAATTCCGGAAAAATTCTGTTTGTCTATATAACTGCAATTACTTTTTTAATAGTGGTGCTTAATCCGTTAACGTATTTAATATTGGGAGTTATTGCACCTGAATATTGCAGCGTAACATTTTGGATCATACCGTTTAATGCAGCGGTAGCTTATGCGGCTGTGGATATAATATGCGGCATTTCCGGGAACAGGCCGCGGATTACCGTATGCTGCATATGTGCGCTGATGGTTGTGATGATAGTGGTGTTTATGCCGGTATACGGAAATAATTTTGCATGGCAGAGGACAAGAAAACCTGATAAGATATCTGATGAGACAAAACAGATATGCAGGATAATCGGGGATGACGGTCAGGATAAGAATGTTATAGCACTCAATGAGCTGTGCTCATCACTTAGAATGTCTGACCAGGGTATAAAACTTTATTATTACACAGATAACAGATATGCTGTCGATGATGACAGGGATATGTATGTATATCTTAATCAGGACGAGCCATATCTTCAGGGAATAGTGCAGAATGCAAAACGTGCCGGATATAATTATGTTATATTCAGAAAGGGAGTGTTAGACCCTAACTGGTCGTCTGTGCAGTATCATATATGGCCTGTGGGTTCCACGGATAATTATGATGTTTACAGTATAGGATATTTTTAGAAGTTAGCTTTATCAGTATGCTTAAGGTATGCTGATAAAGCTATTTGTGTAATTATATGTTATATGGTAAAATAAAAAGATAATATGTACGCGGCAATCTGTCTGAGTGCAGCCCGCGTAGTGCGATTAACTTTGTGCAGGAACGGAGAATATATGGAGAATCTGATAAAGCAGTTAAAACTTTGCAATAAAAAATTCCTCGTGGTTGGAGATGCAATGCTTGATGTGTATCTTCACGGTCAGGTCTCAAGAATATCACCGGAGGCACCGGTCCCGGTATTCAAATATGAGAGCAGGGAGAATGTGCTTGGTGGTGCAGCCAATGTGGCAGCCAATGTGGCGGCAATGGAAGTGGATGTGGCACTTCTTGCGGTTACGGGCAATGATGATGCCGGACGGCAGATAATAGAACTCCTTGGGAACAAAGGCGTGAAGACAGATCTTGTGCTTGCATGTGATAACAGAATTACAACTATGAAAGCAAGACTTGTATCATCAGGCCAGCAGATAACAAGAATTGATAACGAGGATACCTCTGATATAGATGACACATGTGAGAATAAGCTTGCAGACATGCTTGAGGCAGCAATCGACAGTTATGATATCGTGCTTATGTCAGATTACCAGAAAGGCTTGCTGTCAGACTCATTTGCGGCAAGGGTTATAGATATTGCGCGTAAGCATGGGCGTAAGGTCATAGTTGATGTCAAGTCCAGGAATCCTGCCAAGTATGCAGGTGCATATCTTCTTAAGCCTAACCGCAGAGAGCTTGCATATATGACAGATATGCCGGTCGGGACGCATGATGAGGTAGTAGCTGCTATGAAAAAGCTTCGCGAACTTGCGGGATGCGAAGCTGTTATAGCAACCTTAAGCGGTGACGGAATGATGTATCTTGACAGGGATGGCAGTGTATACGAGTCTAATGTTGAGGCAAGGCAGGTTCGTGATGTTGTAGGTGCCGGAGACACTGCATTTTCATATATAGGACTTGGAATTGCCGAGAACTTAAGACCGCAGACAGTAATCACACTTGCTAATGCAGCATCATCGATCAAGGTTACTAAATTCGGTACATCGGTGGTTACGCTTGATGAACTTGAGGATATGTTTGGCAGCAGGCCGGCTAAGATCCAGACACTTGACGGACTGCTTGAGCAGCTTGCCAGATTCCGTGAAAGAAAGCCGGGGGCTAAGATTGTATTTACAAACGGATGCTTTGATATTCTTCATCTTGGACATGCAAGGTATCTCAAGGAAGCAAGAAAGCTTGGAGATATGCTTATTGTCGGGGTTAATTCCGATGCTTCGGTTAAGAGACTTAAGGGCGAGGACAGACCGATTAACCATGAGGATGTAAGAATGGCAATGCTTGCAGAGCTTGATTTTATAGATTATGTTGTAAAGTTTGAGGATGACACGCCATATGACCTGATAAAGGCTGTACAGCCGGATATTCTTGTCAAGGGCGGGGACTATAAGATTGAAGATATAGTGGGACATGACATAGTTGAAGCTAAGGGTGGACTTGTCACAACAATACAGCTTGTTGACGGTATGTCCACAACTAACATTATCAATGCCGTTAACGCGGCTCACCACGAATAGCCGGACGGTAGTGCAAAGCTGTAGAGACAGCTGTAGAGGGATACCGTATAATAAGTATTGCAGGATGTGGAACAATGGGAAGTATCTTAAGAAAAGCAGTCATAAGAATGACACCTGTGCTGTGTAAAGCAGATATATGGCAGCTCAGACACAATAATAACAGAATAGAGACAGATGAACAGAGAGCCGCAGCTAAGGGCAGGGTGGCACTTGTAAGGCTTGATGCAATCGGTGACTTTGTAATATGGCTGGACAGTGCGGCAGAATTCAGAAGACAGTTTGCAGGAAGGCATATAATACTTATATGTAACAAGGCATGTAAGGGGATAGCCGAGGCAAGCGGACTGTTTGATGAGATAGTTCCGGTAGATACAGGCAGACTTAATTACGCCGGCAATTTCCGCTTCAGAAAGGAACTTTCGCATGAACTGGAACGTATTAATGTTGAGCTGCTGATACAGACTGCATTTTCGAGGCGGGTGTATACTGATGTGGTATCTGCGGCAGTAAGGGCAGAGAAAAAGCTGACAATACGTGACAGGTCATTTGATAATGCCTCACAGGGTGCGCTTAAAGCAACAGATACGATATATGACAGTGTTATAGATGCCGGAGACGGACATGTTATGGAGCTGGTGCGCAATGCCGAATTCGTGCGTAAGGTGACAGGAAGCACATTCCGTGCATCCGTTCCGGTGCTCAGGGCTACAGAAGTTCCTGACGGCATGATTCCAGAGGGAGATTATTTTGTTGTATTTCCGGGAGGAAGCTTCAGGGCAAAGATGTGGCCGATAGAAAGATTTGCGCAGGCAGCGCAGTTTATACATGATACTACAGGCTGGAAATGCTGTGTCTGCGGTTCACCTGATGAGAAATATCTTGCCAATGGTCTTACATCGCATTACAATGGTGATGTCATTGACATGACGGGTAAGACAACGCTTCTGCAGTCGATAGAGGTAATAAGGCATGCAAAGCTGCTCATAGGCAATGATACGAGCGGAATACATTTTGCTGCGGCAACAGGAACCAAAGCAGTCTGTGTATTCGGCGGATGGCATTACGGGAGATTCCTTCCGTATAAGATTGAGAACGGGCAGTTATCCGGTGGAAATGACAATGACATCAATAACAATGATATCAATAAATGCATGCCGGCAGTCTGTGTTCATGACATGGAATGCTTTAACTGCAGAATAGTTGACAGAACTTCCCAATGTCAAAAACATATGAAAGATACAGGGCTGTTTACATGTGTCGACATGGTGAGTGTGAAGGATGTAACAGATGTTCTTAAGAATGTGCTAAGAGAGCTGCAGATATAGAACGTGGTTATAAATGCAGCTTTTAACAGTATAATATTGGAGGTACAGACATGATAATAGTAACAGGTGGAGCAGGATTTATAGGAAGCTGTGTAGTGAGAAGCCTTAATGACAGGGGAATTGACGACATTATTATAGTTGATAATATTGCCGAGACTGATAAATGGCGCAACATGGCCAACAAAAGATACATAAAGTATTACAACAGGGATGAGTTCCTTGAGCATCTTCCTGAGTATGCAGGCAGGGTTACCAATGTATTTCATCTTGGTGCGTGCAGCGCAACAACAGAGCGTAACTTTGATTACCTTTACAAGAATAATCTTGAGTACACCAAGACATTGTGGAAGTTCTGCGCAGACAATAATGCAAGCTTCGTATACGCAAGCAGCGCTGCAACATATGGTGACGGTTCACAGGGATTTGACGATAAGGCAGATATAGATAACTATCTTCCGCTTAACGGATATGGATATTCAAAGCAGCTGTTTGATATATGGGTAAAGAAGGAGCTTGCGGCAGGTAATAAAGCACCACGCCAGCATGCGGGACTTAAGTTCTTCAATGTATATGGTCCTAACGAATATTTCAAGGGCAGCATGGCGAGCGTTATCATGCATGGCTTTAACCAGATTAAGGAAAGAGGATATATAGGGCTATTCAAGTCTTATAAGGAAGGCTATGAGGATGGCGGACAGTTAAGGGATTTTGTCTATGTAAAGGATGTATGCAATGTCATGATGTTCCTTATGGATAATCCTGACGTAAGCGGGCTTTTCAATGTCGGAACAGGTAAGGCAAGATCATTCTATGACCTCGCAGCTTCTGTATTTGCGGCACTCGGAATTGATAAGGATATAAGGTTTATAGATATGCCTGAGACTCTTCGCCCAAAATATCAGTATTTTACAGAGGCTAAGATGGACAAGCTCAGAGAGGCAGGATATGATAAGCCGTTCTACTCACTTGAGGAGGGCGCAAAGGACTATGTTCAGAATTATCTGGACAAGGATATGCGTATCTGGTAATTATGAAGAATAAAAATGCAGCTAATGCAATAGCCGTGCTGATACCGTATTTAAGGGCGGCAGCATTTATAGTGCTTGTTATTATGCTTGAGATAGTGCATGCAAAGGCATGGAGCTATGATGAAAACGGACTTGCAGAAGACCAGTTCAGACTTATAGAGCAGTCTAAGCAGACACGCAGTGAGGAGAAGCTTATAATAGGCGACAGTGTGGCATCACAGCTATTCGGCAATGATAAAAGGTTTCAGAATGCATATACAATGACAGGCAACTGCTCGGCGACAATGGGAGGCTATTATCTGCTTCTGCGTAATTACATAGAGGCTAATCCACAGACCAAAAGGATAATTATGGTAATATCTCCGGATCTGATGGCTAATGCGGCAGACAAGGATTACTCATACCAGTATTATGTTGTTCCGTATTATACGCAGGAGAATATGCAGTATATAACGGAGGATGTCCAGGAGTATATTGATTATAAGTATGGAGCTGCCGCAACCAGGTGTGAGCCTCTCAAAAAGATAATATACAATGATATGTTTGTGTTGTCACAATACAGGGATTACATAACAGCAACGCGTCCGAAAGAGCGTGAAAATATGCGTATAAGCGCATTGTCTGCCACATATCTGAGGCAGATAAAGCAGCTTTGTGATGATAACTCAATTAATCTTAAGGTAATGTGCTGTCCATTGCAGAGCAACAGAATAATGCGTACATGGAAGGGCTTTGAGGAAGATATAGAAAGATACGGTTTGCAGGATATCCTCAACGGTTACAGTAAGAATGCTACTTATTATGACGAAAAGAATTTTCAGGATGAATATCATTTTAAGGACAGTTTCCTGAAAAAGGGACGGCCGGTTATTCTGAAGAATCTTCTTGAAAGGAATGGAGAATAGTGTGAAAAATAAGATTTTTCACACGCAAGATTTGTGCTTGCGCACAAACTTGATATGCGCAAAAGGCAGCGCAGGAATGGAGAATAGTATGGAAAAAATTCTTGTTACAAGGTCATCTATGCCGCCAATGGAAGAATATATAGAGGAAATAGCTTCGATATGGGACAATCACTGGCTGACCAATATGGGAGAGAAGCATGTAAGGCTTGAAAAGGAACTTAAGGAGTATCTGGGAGTTGATGACATCACGCTTTTCTCTAACGGGCATATGGCACTTGAACTTACGCTTCAGGCGATGCATCTTAAAGGGGAAGTAATTACCACTCCGTACACATTTGCGTCAACAACACATGCTATAGTAAGAAACGGACTTAAGCCGGTGTTCTGTGATATTAATCCGGATGACTATACTATAGATGCTGATAAGATTGAGCGGCTTATAACAAAGGATACATGTGCTATTGTTCCTGTACATGTATACGGCAATATATGTGATGTCGACAGGATTCAGGAGATAGCTGACAGACACGGACTTAAGGTTATATATGATGCAGCACATGCATTTGGGGAGACATACAACGGACGGGGTGCCGGAAGCTTTGGCGATGCATCAATGTTCAGCTTCCATGCCACCAAGGTATATAATACAATCGAGGGCGGCGCTGTATGTTATTCGGATGAAGAGCTGGGAAGGAGACTGTACCGCCTTAAGAATTTTGGCATTATGGATGAGGAGACGGTTGATTATGTCGGAGCCAATGCCAAGATGAATGAATTTCAGGCTGCAATGGGGCTTTGCAATCTTAAGCATGTTGATGGTGAGATTGCCAGGAGAAAGGCTGTTGTAGACAGATACAGAGCCAATCTCGATGGTGTCAGAGGTGTGCAGCTTTCAAAGGTTCAGGATGGCGTAAAGTACAATTATGCCTATTTCCCTGTAGTATTCAATGAAGAAGAATTTGGTGTGACAAGGGATGTGGTATTTGAGAAGCTTGCAGAGAATGATATATTTGCAAGGAAGTACTTTTATCCGATTACGAATACATTTGAATGTTACAATGGAATGTTTGATCCGAATGATACGCCGGTTGCACTTAAGATTTCAAAAAGAGTGCTTACACTTCCGTTATTTGCTGACCTGCCATTATCAGATGTTGACAGGATATGTGATATAATAAAAGACTGTGCAGAGTAATGAATGGAACGAAATGGAGATTGGAATTAATGAGGAATTGGAATTATTACATTAAAAAAACGACAGCAATTATGATTGCCTTAGGAATGGTTGTCATGACAGGATGTGCAGATAAGGGGCAGGGCGCTGATGCAGATGCATCAGGTCAGGCAGAAACTGTAGTGCAGGCCAATTCCCAAGGTCAGGATAACAGGCAGAGTCAGGATGTTTCTTCTGCACCGGATCAGACAGAGACAGAAGCCCGGACAGAGTCAGATAAAACAGAAAAAGCTGTTGAAGAGAAGTCTGAAGCAAAACAGGCAGAGACTGAAGCTGCAGAACAAAATACAGAGAAGGAAACAGATTCTGAAACAGAGACCGAGGCAGCAAAGGCTCCGGTTGAAGTGAAACCTGTATACAGAGTGACACCTGAGACGGAAGCCGATACAGAGGCACCTGCCCGGACGGAGGCTGTCACGGTGGCAGCACCTGTACAGACAGAAGCCCAGACTGAAGCTGCTTTTGTATCAGCAGGTAAGCTTACAGCACCTTTTGGAATAGCATTCCTTGGAGACAGCATAACGGTAGGATATAAGAGTGGTTACAGCTATGCGGATGTTGTCTGCGAAGATCTTGGATGTGTACAGTTCAACTATGGAATATCGGGTAATACGCTTGCAAGCAATGGCGGAGAAGGCTTTGTTGAGAGATATAAGTCTATTAATCCTGACTGCAGGGTTATAGTTGTATATGGCGGTTCTAACGATTACTACAATAATGTTGCACTTGGAAGTCCGGATTCAACCAGAAAAGACGAATTCTACGGCGGACTTAAGAAGCTGTGTTCAGGCCTTAAAGAGAGTTATCCGGATGCCAATATAGTATTTCTTACGCCGCTTCCGGGTGAATTTGGCGGTATGCATAATTCGAGCAACAATGAGACAGGAAGTTCGATGTGGGATTATGTAGATGCAATGCAGAAGGTATGCGCAAAGTATGATATTCCGGTCATAGATTTGTATCACAATTTCAACATCAATGCGGATAATTATGATTCATACACATCAGACGGCCTTCATCCTAACGAAGAAGGACACAGCCTGATTGCAAAGGCAGTTGAGAAGTATATAAAAAGTCTGATGTAATTAAGCATCGGTAAAATATGTGTCGAATAATGCGACAGCATACTATAGTTTTGTTTTTTGAAAAATGAGATTATTATAGTAGGCACATATATAACAGGAGGGATGCAAAGTATGGATGACGATAAGATAAGGGTTGCATGTGCAGATGACAATATGGCGGTACGCAGGGTATTCAGGGATATAATTAACGATGAACCTGATATGGAACTTGTCGGAGAGGCGATAAATGGCTCAGAGCTCATATCTGTTATAAAGAATTACAAGCCGCATGCGGTTGTACTTGACCTTATTATGCCTAAGCTTGATGGGCTTGAGGTGATAAGAAAGATAAAGGCTGATGACACTATTAAGAATAAGCCGGTATTTATAGTTGTCAGCGCAATAGGGGAAGACAGGATAATAAGAGAGGCATTTGAGTCAGGCGTTGAGTATTATATTATGAAGCCGGTGGATGGCCCACTGCTTACAGACAGGATACGGTGGGCACTGAATAACGAAGAGCAGCGCCGCAGAAGTGAGGAGCTTAAGAGACGCAATTCATATACTGATATAGAGATAAAAGTTGCAGACATGCTTCTTAAGCTCGGAATGCCGGTTCATATAATCGGTCAGCGTTTTATGAGGGAAGCACTTATAATGACGATGAATGACAGAGAATGTGTAAGTTCAATTACGAAGCTGCTCTATCCTGATATTGCAAGAAAGAATAAGACCACGCCCACAAGGGTTGAGAGAGCTATGAGACACGCGATTGAAGTAGTATGGACCAAGGGCGATATGAAGTGGCTTGAAGAGATATTTTGCAGACCGGCAGGCAATATAGAGGACAGGCCTACTAATTCAGAATTTATAGCAAGAATGGCAGAATATATTTCAATAAGACTTTCTGTTGCGGATAACAGGAATATGGTTATTGAAAGTATTGAAGATGTTAGAGAATTAGAGAGAATGAAGCAGAATGAAATATTTTAAAAATCTCAGTTATCTGAGGGTAATTGCATGTATTGCAATTGTGTGTACACACATAAGCCAGAGGCTTATGCTTGAGGGCAGGATTTATGAGCTCACGCATTACATGCAGCATGGTGTTTATCTTTTTTTTATAATAAGCGGTTTCCTGGCGTTGTATACATATTCGGAGAATAACTACAGCCCTGTAAGATACTGGATTAAAAGGCTGGCAAGAATATTGCCGGTATATTATGCGGTAGTTATATATGATATAATAGTACACGGTTTGATATTAAAAGATATGCCGCATGATTGGGCGGGACTTGGCTGGCTGAGATATATATTTATAATCGGACAGTACATACCCGGAGAGAATCAGTGGCGTAATCTGAGCTTTACATGGACGATTGGCATATTTGTCTTATTTTATATAATGACACCGATTCTTGCCAGAATAATGAAGACATACCGGTCATCACTTGTTGGACTTGCGGTTACATACCTGTGCATGATAGGCCTTGATATCCTGTATGCACGTCTTGAGATTACAAGAGACTGGTTCACACCGCTGTTTTATGTGTTATATTTTATGTTCGGAGCGGTTGCATGCAGGGCAGTTCAGGAGCACAAAGCTGACAGGGCATCACTTTTATTGGCATGTATAATGCTGTATTTTTTTGCAATGTCCAAGTTCAACAGTCCATACACATTGTCATGCCTGTTTACTATAATTGTCCTTGCGTCAATGAATGTGGAATTTAAGAATTCATATGTAAATAAAATGTTTGACGTGCTTGACAGATTTTCCTATGAAATATATCTTGGACATGCGGTGGTAATGGAGATAATAGACATGCTTATGGCATCATACATATTGCCTGAGGCTGCGATAACCGGCATTGCTGTTGTTGGTACGACGATAGTAAGTGTTGTGCTGTACTATGGGGTTGACAGACCTGTCAATGCATTTATCAGAAGGAGAACATGATGTTAAAGAAACTGTTTGGAGAACAGAATATGGGAAGCAAGCAGAAGAATATCTGGCTGAGGATTATCTCGATATTCTGTATTATGATTATAGCCTTTGTGCTGATGCTTACGCTGGTTATGTGCATTCCCAATTCTGCAATAAAGCAGAATTATGACCGCTCAATGGAGGTGTTCGAGCAGGAGGGAGACGGCTGGAACAGAGTATATACATATGCATCGGGAAGCATGATTGATAATCTGACTGACAGCATAATTATAAGCGGGACAATGGTTAATGATAACTGCAGCCCGTTGAGTAATGCCTTAAGCGGCAACGGATACAGCAGATACTGGCACGGATATCTTGTCTGGGTAAGACCGCTCCTCGTATTATTCTCATATCTTGATATAAGGTATATCCTTATGGTTGTATTAATGTTCCTTCTTACAGCATGTACACTTGGGCTTAATGACAGGCTTGGACGCGGTACGGCATGGATATTCACACTCTGCATGGTACTTGCATATTTTATAATGGTGCCATGGAGCCTTCAGTTCTGTGAGGTATTTCTCGTAACGATGACGGCCCTTGTATATATAACAAAGCGTTACAGTGCGTCGAAGACTGTGGCATTCACGGGCGAGATGTTTCTTATAATCGGAATGGTTACGCAGTATCTCGATTTTCTCACGGCACCGCTTGTGACACTTGGACTTCCGCTTTGTGCAGTGCTTCTGATAAATGCGAAGGAGCTTGGCAGGGATTCAATAATAAAAAACTGGGCTGTACTTATTCATTCATGCATAACATGGGCAGTCGGATGGGCAGCAGGCTGGGCAGCCAAGTGGATTGTCGGAACGGCAATTCTCAGACGCAATATAATTGAAGATGCGCTGAATCAGGCATCATTCAGGGTAAGCGGCAATGATACAAGCAAGGTAAGCAGAATTACGGCACTTGCCAAGAATATCTATTCCGCAATGCCATTTTCGAATGTAATCGGCAAAGGAGAAAAGGGCGCTATGATTCTTGTCGCAGTGTTGTATATTGCAGTGTTTGTGCTTATGGCTGTGCTTTGGATTAAGTACCGTAAAAAGACTGAATCAGCGGTATATCTGCCAATAGCAGCAACGGCGTTGCTGCCTGTAGCCTGGGTTATTGTAATGGGTCAGCATTCGCAGATACATTTCTTCTATACATACAGAATGTTTATTATTTCGTGGTTTGCACTTCTGACAGCATATGCAGGGTGCATTGACTGGAGGGCATTAAAATGTTCAATATCTGGAATGAAGAAGAACCGCTCATAAAGGAGCAGTATTCGAGAGATAATTACATTATTGCGGACTACAACGGTGAGGATGCCAAGCCATACTGTGTTATATACTTTTCAAGCAATGGGCTCTATTATCCTAATACAGAAGAGAATTTTGCAAAGTTCATGGCGGATGACAGATTTGAATGGCGCAGATATCATTTTCACAAAGCAAGACGTGAGATATATGTAAGGGATATATACAAACAGTGGTATATAAAGGGGATTAATTCGGAGATTTCATCGATAGATAAGCTGATTGCATGGATTTCACAGAATGTTCCCAAAGGCTGTGATATAATAACGGTCGGTAATTCTGCCGGAGGTTATATGGCGGTTCTTGCGGCGTGTCTTCTCGGTGCAAGATATGCATATGATTTTTCGGGACAGTTCAATATAGAGGATGCGCTCGAAGGCGGTGAAGATAAGAATTCACTTTTTAAAAGAGAATTCCGGACATCAGACATATCTGCCGGAAGAGTATTCAATAACAGGGATTATCTTGATTTGAAAAAATATATCTATGCTTCTCCCGATCTGGATATTTTTTACTTCTATCCGGCTCTTTGTGAAGACGATAAAAAGCAGGCAGAACACATAGCTGACTGTGGTAATATACATCCATTTTTATTCAGGGATGACAAACACGGCGAAACAATGTATAATTTCAACCTGGACGATGTGTTTGCCATGGAACCGGAACAGATAATGGAGCTTTCGCGCAGGATACAAGGGAAGATTATCGGACGGACTGCTTTTTCATTGTATGTCAGAGGTGCAGCAGGAACATTTGCGGCACTTTTTACCCAATTTCAAAAGAAGCTCTTTAAGAGGTAGTAATGAAGAAACTTACTGTTATAATGACATGTTTTAATAGAAAAGATTATACACTGCGCTGCATTAATTCGCTTAATGAGACTGCCGGGCTTTTGGCAGACTGGCGGTTTAATTATGTGGTGGTTGATGATAACAGCACGGACGGAACAGAAGATGCGCTTGTGGAATTATCCGCGGCTGCGGGGACGGATATCTGCGTCCTCAAAGGAAACGGTAATCTGTTTTACACCGGAGGAATGCGCAAGGGAATAGAATATGCCAAGGTACATTGTGCAGACTCAGACGGGTATCTCCTTGCCAATGATGATGTAAGGTTTGACAGCGCCGGTGTCAGCCATATGATTGCAGATATGGATGCTGCGGTACTTGTAGGTGCAACAAAAGATGACGATGGCAGATTCAGTTACGGTGGAATACGTTATGTAAAAGGGATAAAATATATTCCGGTAAAGCCGGAGGATGATGACAGGACATGTGATACTTTTAATGCTAACTGTGTCCTTGTGCCGGGAGATATCTTCAGGGCTTCACCTAATATGGATGAGGCATATAATCACAGCCTTGGAGATTTTGATTATGGTCTTCAGATAAAGAGGCTCGGTTACAGAGCAGAAGTCTACAGGATATATGCAGGTGTATGTAACAAGAACGATGTCAGAGGCACATGGAATGATACCACACTGCCGAGAAAGCTAAGACTTGCGAAAAAGGAAGGAATCAAAGGGCTTCCGCGAAGGGAATGGTATCATTTTCTTAGGAAGAACTTTGGGGTTGCAACGGCATTTACAAGATCGTTGACACCATATATCAGAATATTACTCGGCAGATAAGCCGTATGGAGGAAATAATGTCAGAACAACGTATTGCAGTTTTAATACCATGTTACAATGAAAGCGTAACTATTAAGAAAGTAGTAGAAGATTACAAAAAGGTGCTTCCGGAGGCAGTTATCTATGTGTACGATAATAACTCAACAGATAACACGGCTGAACTTGCGAAAGAGGCAGGCGCTGAAGTAAGATATGAGCGCAGGCAGGGCAAGGGTAATGTAATAAGAACAATGTTCAGGGATATAGATGCAGACTGCTATGTTATGATAGACGGTGACGATACTTATCCGGCTGATAACGCAAGAGAGCTTGTGGATGCCGTACTTAACGGTGAGGCGGATATGGTAATCGGTGACAGACTGTCATCAACATACTTTACAGAGAATAAGAGACCTTTCCACAATTCAGGCAATAAGATTGTAAGATGGTCGATTAATAAGCTTTTCCACAGCGATGTAACAGATATCATGACAGGCTACAGAGCATTCAGCAGGCAGTTCGTTAAGAGCTATCCTGTATTGTCAAAGGGATTTGAGATTGAGACGGAGATGACTATACATTGTCTTGATAAGAACTTTAAGATTGTTGAGATACCTGTTTCATACCGTGACAGGCCTGAGGGAAGTGTATCAAAGCTTAACACTTTCAGTGATGGTGCAAAAGTGCTTAAGACAATCGGTACCTTGTTCAGAGATTACAAACCGCTTACATTCTTTTCAATAATAGCGCTTATATTTGCAGTTATCGGAATGATATTCTTTGTGCCGGTTCTCATTGATTATGCACAGACAGGAATGGTAGACAGATTTCCTACACTTTTTGTTGCCTGCATGTTGTTTATCGTTGCAGTCCTTATGTACGTTACGGGGCTTCTTCTTCATGTTATTAACAAGAAGCACAGACAGCTTTATGAGCTTTACCTGAATACTATAAAGTAAGATAATAAAGATATGTTGCCCGAAAGTAATAAAGTCATAAGCAGTGCAAGCGTGCCTGCGTTGATTTGTTACTTTCGGGCAAATGTTTAATATAACTGATATACATTAGGTGTGGTTGTGAAGTCTTTCACGGTCACACCTTTTTCTTTGAGATGTTCTGCAAGTTCATAGGCAGGATATTCGGAATCCTGCATTATCCATGCAGGAGAATCAATGAATACGGTCGAAGCGCCTGTGTTATCATAGAATTCATCTGAGAATGACCAGTTGCCGTGATGCCCGGCCTGAATACAGCCGCATCTGAGCTCACTGCCATACAGTTCTGTAAGAATATCTTCCATCTGGTATTTGATGTCTCCGCAGAATATCATGCTGCTGCTGCCATAGCTTGCTTTGAATACGAGAGAGCTGTCATTGGTTATGTCGTTGGAGTTATCAAGAACATAACGGTCATATGCGTTGTATACCTTAATATGAAGACCGTACAGGTCAAGCTCCTCTCCACGGTTCAGGTGAGTTACATTGTCTGCATCCTTAGTGAGCTTTCGGTATTCCTCAAATACCGCCAGATCGTCCCATTTTTCACCGCGGTCTTTAACAACATCATAATCAACAGGGGAGTCATATATGCGGTCTATGGTGATACCATCAGGATTAGCATAAATGGCATTGAAAGCCCCGATGTGGTCCTGATGAGGATGTGTGAGAATCCATGCATCAACGTGGTTATTGTGCATCTTTATGGCATCACGGACGCGCGCCTCGTTGCCTGCCCATCCGCCGTCAACTATGAGAAAATGTCCGGCACCGTCTTCAAGAGTATAGAAGCCTGCCTGGCCGCCCGTAAGGTCAGAGTACTGTGTGACCGTCCATCCGCTGTCCTTAGCTGCATTATGCATGACATATGCTGCGACACATGCAAAAATAATCATCATTACAAATATTGGCACTAAAAATATAATTCGTATTGCATTAATACTGAGCTTTTTTTCTTTCATAAACTTGACCTCTTTTCCATTGAATAGTATCATAAATAGATAGCGCGAAACAAGTAGCAATAACTTAAATTATAATAAAATATTGTCCGGCAATATAAGCCGGATCCGGATATATGGAGGTCCTGATGGGGAAGACACAATGGCTTGCTGACTTTGCAAGGTCAAGCTGGCAGACTAAGGTTATGAGAAAAATGCTGGATGCAGAAAAGTACGATGCACTCAGGCACAGCTTCTATGAGAAATCATACGGAAAGTCGATTCTCGACAGCGCAACGGTGAACAGACAGCTTCGTGAAAAGCTTAAGAATGGTGAACCGTTTGCAGTTACACGCAATGGCATGTGGGAGACGGGGATACTTGCCAAGATACAGCGGGATATTATGTGGAATAAGGACACGGCAGCAGGGATGGATGATGTATTCACTGACAGGCGGGAGAGAGTGCGTTATTATAACATGACCTGTGAGCTGATGCAGTATGCAGACTATGTAGTTAACTGGTTCAGTATTAACATGGAGTCATATTTTAACAAGCAGTTTCTGAAGAAGAATCCCGGCATGCAGTTCTGTGAAGATAACGGAGTTTCCAACTTCCTTCTTAAAGATCCGGATTCATGGATATATGGCATTGAGGGTAAGAAAGTGCTTGTTGTCAGCCCGTTTGTCGAGTATATGGCGAAGCAGTATGAGAAGAGAAACCTGCTCTGGAATGGTATAAGAATACCCGAATTCGAGCTTCACACTGTTAAGGCATTATTCTGGTATGACGGCTATAAAGATCCAAGCTTCAAAAGCTGGTTTGAGGCGTTTGACTATCTGTATCTGGAATCCATGAAGCAGGATTTTGATATTGCACTTCTTGGATGTTCGACATTCTCGACACCGCTGGCACTTAAGTTCAGAGCGAGGGGAAAGCAGGCAGTACATGTCGGCGGGCCTTTGCAGCTTATGTTTGGAATTAAAGGTAAGCGCTGGGATGCATATTTTACGGATACTTATAATGAACATTGGATAGATCTGCCCGATGAGACCAAGGTTGGTAATGTCGACTCACTTGATATGACAGGCGGAAGCTACTGGTCGTAGCAGAATGCCTGCGGAATGGAGATTAGTATGAATATATTGCTTACATCAGCCGGAAGGCGAGGATATCTTGTTGAATTTTTTAAAAAGGCACTCGGTGGAAACGGGCTTGTGCATGCCGGCAACAGCTCACCGGTATCGCCTGCATTTTACTATGCGGACAGACATGTGGTTACGCCGCTGATATATGATGATGATTACATACCGTTTCTTAAGAGATACTGCAAAGAGAATGATATAAAGCTTATTGTTTCATTGTTTGATGTTGATCTTATGGTGCTTGCAAAGCATCGTGAAGAGTTTGCAGCGCAGGGCGTTACTGTTGTTGTGTCTGCACCTGAGGTAATAGACATATGCAATGACAAGTGGAATACATATGTATTCTGCAGGGATAACGGATTTAACGTGCCTGCTACATACAGGTCGCTTGAAGATGTTAAGAAAGCTCTTGCTGACGGTACAATCAATTATCCGGTAATGATAAAGCCCAGATGGGGCATGGGCTCTATTGCAGTGTTTGAGGCGGATAATGAGCAGGAGCTTGATGTATTTGCAGAGAAGGTGCGCAGGGATATTTTTAATTCGTATTTAAAATATGAGTCGGCAGTTGATGAAGCTTCATGCGTGCTTTTTCAGGAGAAGCTCTGCGGACAGGAATACGGGCTTGATGTAATACATGACCTTAATGGAACACAGAAGCTTACGGTTGTGCGTAAGAAGCTTGCAATGCGTTCGGGAGAGACGGACTGCGCATCAGTTGTAAGATATCCGGAGGTTGAAGAGACAGGAACAAGGCTTGGAGAAGCACTTGGACATATCGGTAATCTTGACATGGATGTATTTGTGGTTGACAAAGTACCATATGTGCTTGAACTTAATGCGAGATTTGGCGGCGGTTATCCGTTCAGCCATTTTGCGGGAGTTGACCTTCCTAAGGCAATCGTAAAGTGGATAGATGGCGAAGATGCCTCAGAAGAGCTTACAATTAAGCAGTATGACAGGATTGCACAGAAAGATATAAGACTTATTGATATAACATTTGACGGGAGAGACTGATGAACACACCTTGCTATACGATTCACCTTGACATATTTGAGAAGAACTGCCGTGAGGTCATGGATGCATTTGAAGAGGCCTGGGGCGGCAGGGTCGAGTATGGGTATTCTGTTAAGACTAACCATGATGCCGGACTTATGAAGTATGCACATGCCAAGCTGGGGTGGTTTATTGAGACAGTATCGCCGGATGAGCTTGAACTGGCATTTAATCTTGGCTTTGATGCGGAGAATATTATATTTAACGGTCCATGCAAATGCAGCAGGCAGGATGCACTTATTAATGCAATCCGTGGTGGGGCGTATGTCAATCTTGACAACCTTGATGATGTGAGCTTTGTCTGCAGACATGTGTCGGATGTAAGAGATGCATCAAGAATCGGAATACGTGTGAATTATAACCTTGAGGCGGAATGTCCGGGAGAGACAACGGCTGGAGAGAGTGTAAGCCGTTTTGGAATAGATGTGGAGAACAAAGACTTTGCGAGGGCTGTGGACATGCTCCGCAGTGCGGGTATAGAGCCTGCCGGACTTCATATGCATACAAGCACAAGGAGCCGCAGTGCAGCTGTATTTACTTCACTTGCACGCAAGGCTGCGCAGCTTGTTAATGATTACGGACTTAAGCTTCATTTTGTAGATATGGGCGGCGGATATTTTGGCGGACAGAAGGTTGAAGGTAAGCCGTCAATGGAGCAGTACGCTCAGGTCATAACGCGGGAACTTAAAAAGGCACTGAACCCGGAGATGACAACGCTTATTCTGGAGCCGGGTGCTTCGGTCATTGCAACCTCCGTAACATATGAGACATCAGTGCTTTCTGTGCGTGATATACGCGGAACAAAGATAGTTACGATGGACGGTACACTGCTTCACGTTAATCCGTTTATGGCACACCGTAACCAGCCTTACAGTACATCGCTTATTGCGGATTATGATGCAAGACCTGTAGACGAGCATCAGATAATATGCGGCTGCACATGTATGGAGAATGACAGGTTCGCAGATGAGCACAGTGTGCGCAGATTAGAGCCGGGGGATGTGCTTTCGTTCAGATTTGCCGGAGCATATACGATGGCATTTAACAGTAATTTTATAGTTAATCCTGCTGAGGTAAATTACGAGTTTTGATGCCGCCTTTCCACATACTTCTGTACTGTGAAGCGGTCATACCCTCAATTCTGCGGAATACTTTGTTGAAATAGCTGGCATCGGCAATTCCACATTCTGAGGCAATCTCTTCAATGGAGCTGTCGGAGAATCTCAGTTTTTCTTTGGCGGCGGATATGCGCCGTGTAAGAATATACTGGACTATAGTCATCTTGTATTCCTTTTTGAATGCATGTGACAGATAATATTTACTTATAAAGAACATAGAGGCAAGGTCATCAAGTGACAGCTTTTCGGTGTAATGATTGTCAATGTAGCTGATAACGGCGGCTAATTTGGCAGCAACGAAGGAGCTGTCATTTTCTTTTGCACTTATTCCCAGGGTTATGGAGTCGGTGAGCAGATCGGTTATAATACGTGCAATCATTATAGCGGAATCGGCGGTGTGTGTCTCACCAAGCTCAATCAGGCGAAGTATGCGGTCAGTTACGGCTGTGGTGTCATTAAGGCGGAACACACAGCTTTTGCGTTCAGCAAAATATCTGTAATAGTAACTGGCAAGAGGCCCGTTATAGTGAATCCACATAAGCTCCCACGGGTCGCTGTCACTGCTCATGTGTGAGTACTCGCCGTGACAGTCTATAAGTATGCAGTCACCCGAATGGACATCGTGCGTCTCTCCGTTATATCGTATGACACCGCTTCCTGACAATATTATCATAAAAAGGTAGGAGTCAAGTCCGCGGCGTCTGCTCTCATGCGGCTTAAGGCTCTGAAGATAGCCTGCCTCCTGTGCATAGAACATGTTGCGCTTGGCAAAATCGTCGGGTGTTGTTATGACACGCCGCGTATTGGTTACTTCTGATTTGGTATATTTTTCAAAAAATGTTGCCATAATGCCCTCCGTATGGTGGCGTAATTATATGGAATACGTGTTGTATGTGCATAGCAAGATAATACTATTTTGCGGCAATATAGTCAATTGATTTTAGAGATATAATGGTCTATTCTAATACACGGCGCAGCAAAATGTGGCTATAATAATGAATCTGATTAATTATGGAGGATATAATGGAAAAGGATGCTAAGATATACGTTGCAGGACATCACGGAATGGTAGGTTCTGCTATATTAAGAACACTTAAGGCACAGGGATATACTAATTTTGTATTAAGAACATCTAAGGAGCTTGACCTTAGAAGACAGGCCGATGTTGAGGAATTCTTCAGAACAGAGAAGCCTGATTATGTATTTTTTGCAGCATCAAAGGTAGGCGGAATTATGGCTAACAGCCTTTATCCTGCTGACTTCATGTATGACAATATGATCATGGAGATGAACATGATTAAGAATGCATACGATAATGGTGTTAAGAAGCTTCTTTTCCTTGGAAGCTCATGCATATATCCAAGAATGGCACCACAGCCTATGAAGGAGGACTGCCTGCTTACAAGTGCGCTTGAGCAGACTAATGAGGCATATGCACTTGCCAAGATTTCGGGACTCCGTTACTGCCAGTACATGAACCGCCAGTACGGAACACATTACATCAGCGTAATGCCTACTAACCTCTATGGACCTAATGACAATTATCATCCACAGAATTCACATGTGCTTCCTGCAATGATCCGCCGCTTCCATGAAGCAAAGGAGAACAATGCGCCTACAGTTACAATCTGGGGAACAGGTAAGCCTCTTCGTGAGTTCCTTTATGTAGATGACCTTGCAGAGGCGTGTGTATATCTTATGAATACATATGACGGAGATGAGACAGTCAACCTTGGTACAGGCAAGGAGATCTCAATCGGAGAGCTTGCAGAGCTTGTTAAGAAGGTTGTAGGCTATGAGGGTAAGATTGAGTACGATACGTCAAAGCCTGACGGAACACCAAGAAAGCTTCTTGATGTAAGCAAGCTTGAGTCGCTCGGCTGGAAGTATCATACGGAGCTTGAAGAAGGTATTGCTCTTGCATACCATGACTTCCTTACAAGTGATGTGAGAGTGGAGAGATAAAAGTAAAATAACATATAACGACCGGCAGCAGCCGCGTTATAATAACAGAAAAGCCATACTGTGAGTGTAAGTTGTACATTCACAATATGGCTTTTTTGTATCTTTACGGCTGCATATTTTTAAGAACTCCTGATGTGACACCTATGTAATAGATGTCAGGAATTAACAGAATCAGAAGGGATATTGCAAGCCTTATGCGCATGAGGACAGGATTCTGTGTATATGTCAGTGCGCTGTCACCGGAATCGCCGGCTTCTTTTGGACGGTTGAGCAGTATCAGTGCAAACCCGGCTGCAGTGAATACAGTTGACAGCATAACAGGAATGTGCCATGTCGGGAACTTCTCTATCCAGTAGTTTATATATCTGCCAATGTCAGGCGCTCCGACAGCTTTGTTAGGGCAGAGCTTATACAGAAGCATGTTGCCGTATGTAACACGGCTGTAACACCATGGATACCATGTGTAGTGCTTTATTAAAAGCGCAGACTCAAACATTATCGTAAGCCATGTGTTAAGTCCATAGAGACTTCCGCTTGTGTGAAGCATGATTGTCATGAAAGGAATAAGCAGCACTACCCAGTACGGATAGGCCGGGGTTGCAGTATATAGCAGCATATAAGTTACAAAGCCTGCAAATATAACTTCATGGTAATGCCTTGCCTGTGACATGTCTTTGCGCTTATAGCAGTGGATTACAAGCGCAAGATAAGATACCCAGAATATGGAAACACCGCTGAATACCTGATAATCGGTCAGCATGCTTATAAGACCATCATTGTTGGACAGTACGGCGGTTCCGTATGTGCCGAGTGAGAAAAATATTTTCCAGAACACGCTGAGTGACATGCTCAGGGCAAGCTTCCCGGCAAGCTTAAGCGGATTCTTTTCTTTAAGGCAAAGAAGCGGAAGCAGGTACAGTAGCCCGAAATATTTCATACTGTTGGCGATTATAAAGCATATGAAAAAATATTTCTGGCTGTCATTAACATAAAAATATACACCGGCAAGAATAAATATAAGAGCAAGTACGTCATACTGCCCGATGATAAGCAGGCTTGCAAGCAGAGTACAGGACGAAAGGTATGAAAGAACAAGCCCCGGAGTACTCTGTGTGTTACCAGTGATTTTTGCGCTTATCATAATGATAAGACGGCCCGTCACTGCAACAGCAGCCAGAAGCATTGACTTGGCATACAGCATGGCGATAAAGGAATTCTGTATATTGCCGCCGCCAAAATGTTCAATAAGCCACAAAGGAAAGTTCCATATTGCAAATATCACATAGATAGTAAAGTCATATCTTGCATCCATATATGTGCCGAGCGTGTCGCTTCCGCAGTAGATGCCGCCATTATTACCGCCGCAGTATGCATAAAAATCAATAAGCTTTCCGTCAAAAAGCGCATCCCACACAGTGAGACCGTGCCGCATTGTCTCGCAGAAATCCTGATAGGCGTGTGAAGAGAATATAAAGATGCCTATTGCACCAAGGATTATGAATTCAATTAAAAATGCATGGCTTATTTTTTTATCTGTAATTTTACTCATTGTAAAATGTTCTCCTTTATTGAAGAGGTATCGTTTTTCAGTATCCCGGATATAGAATAGATTATTGAGATAAAAGTAGCTGCGCCGATAATTGAACCGATTCCCAGCTTAGCAAACATATTAAGAACTTTTGTCACAACAACGCTCAGTATTCCGAAATTATAATCGGACGAGTACAGGCACATAAGCACCGGCCCCGCTATCAATATAATTTTGAGCACGGTATCGGCTGTATCTGAAGCTGCAGTTCCACAATTACCGGTTCTTATCATAAGAAATGCAAACGGCAGAAACATAAGTACAAAATCAGGCGTGATGCTTGAGGAAAATATCATTATTCCGTAAACAGCCGTCCCACATACCGCCGCGGTTTTTGACCGCGTCATGCCGGGGTAACCGCTGATCAGCGGGCATACGGCAATGAAAAGTATATATGCGAGCCAGAACCAGTAGAAGCCGTCAAGGCAATGCTTTTCAAAAAGCAGGTTCCAGTATTGGAAATCAGGGAGCCAGAAGCACACCGGCTGTCCTGCGAATATATAATGTTCCGTGACATATACTATATTCACCGGAATCAGGCCCGCGATAATCATCAGCAGCCTGCGCAATAATAATCTGACAGATATCCAGGAAAGTATGGGACTGCCGGCAGAATCTGAGGCGACGGCATTATCTGCCACAATAAGCGCCAGCATTGCAAATGCCGCAAAGTAATTGATCGCAGCCGCAATTCCGAACATCACAACATATAAAGGCCTCTGCCGTGAATTCTCCATTCCATAAAAATACAGTCCCGCACATATAAAAGGAACTGCAAAGACAGCATAAGTAAAAGTCATTGTAATCTCCGTTCCTGCCCGTGTCTTGGGCATTATAAGGGCAAATGAACCCTTTATCTAGTATTTTAAACATATAGGCATATTATGGCAATAGGCAAGACTGCATATTTTGTCTGAATATGGTATATATAACCTTTATAATTAGTCTTAATATGGGTTAACCAGATTCAATCTAATAAAAAGCGCCCAGTGTGCGGAAATGAGGAAAGTATGAAAGTCGTAATTCTTGCCGGAGGATTCGGAACGAGAATAAGTGAAGAAAGTCATCTTAAACCAAAGCCAATGATAGAGATTGGCGGTAAGCCTATTTTGTGGCATATTATGAAGGAGTATGCACATTACGGATTTGATGAATTTATCATATGCTGTGGATATAAGCAGTACGTGATGTAGATATAAACAAGCTTCTTGAGTTCCACAGAAGCCACGGGAAGATTGCCACAATGACGGCAGTATCAGTAGGACAGAGATATAGATACATTTTATGCCAGCAGTCAGTTATGTTCTGTTTGTGGGTATCAGAATTCAGATACAAAAGATTTGTCAGTGAGGACATGGATATGTCCGAAATGCGGAGCAGGACATGATAGGGATATCAATGCTGCAAAAAATATACTTGCAGAAGGACTAAGACAAATAGCATAAGAAAAAATAATAAATAGGGCAGGGACTGCCCGAATTAACGCCTGTGGAGATATTAGGTTACGAGGTCGATTGAAGCAGGAAGCCCATTGGCTTAAGACAATGGGTAGTTCACAGTTGTTTATAGCAGAGCCTGTGAAAGCGGGGGAGTGTGGATAAAAGTACGAAAACTCAAAGGGAATTGCTATTGACAAAACAAGCCGTTACATGGCAAGATTAAATTGGTAATTAATATATAAATTCCGCACTAAAACTGCGGCAAAAGAGAAAAAATAGGGGGGTAACAAAATGAAACAAAAGCATGGTAGAAAATCCAAGATTGCGGCATTGCTCGCAGCTTGCGCCCTTACTGTTTCGGCAATGATAGCAGGCGGAACCCTGTCCGTCAGCGCAGACGCTGGAGAAGCTAAAGAAAATGTAGGTGGCATATTTCTTATAAGCGGAGGAACCGCTGCGAACGGAGATTACAGCTATGACGAAAATAATAGCTTGCTGACCATTCTGAAAAGCACACCAATAACAATAAAGAGCGTAAACAATCAATTTGTCAACGCAAAAATCTTTATTAAAAACGGCGTTGATGCGAATATTACGCTTGACACTCTGCGCATCAGACCGACCGACGGCGCCGCTATATCTATGGGCGACAGCTCTGCGAGCGTAACCATAACCATTAAAGGTGGGACTTCCAACTATCTGAACGGCGTGAACGCGGCAGGCATTGAAAAGCTGTCCGAAAACGGAAGGCTTACAATCACCTGCGAACACGCAGACGAAGAAAACCATCAGTGCGACATGAACTGCGGTATGCTTGACGCAAGGTGCAGCGCGGGACACGGCGCGGGCATAGGCGCTTCAGGATGTAATTATGGAACCGAAACCGGCGGCATATACATAAAAGGCGGCGTGATCTTAGCTGTAGGCCATGACGGCGCAGGCATCGGCGGCAGCAATTTAGCCGATGTATCCGACATCAATATTTCGGGCGGCATAATCGAAGCATGGGGAGATAATGGCGCCGCAGGCATCGGCAGCGCCACTAACGGCGGCATTGGCTCTATAAACATAAGCGGCGGCATAATTTCGGCATACGGCAGTGCATTCAGAAATTCCAGCGGCAGCCACTTTTACGGCGCGGCAATAGGCGCTGCTTACTGCAGCAGATTTGACAGCATAAACATAAGCGGCGGCACTATCTACGCAAATACCGCTTATGACAGCAATGGCACAGGCGGAGTCGCTGTCGGCGCAGGAAACAACTGCAACTCGGACAGGACAGGTATAATCAGAATTTCCGACGGCGTTGTTTACGCAGTTGGCAGCGGCAGCACTGACGCAATCGGCGTTACCGACAGCGTGGCAGACCCTGCCGACATCGTAATAGACGGCGGCTCGGTATATCCGAAGTGCGGCGACGACTGTACCGTACATTCCGACAAAATAGGTATGTCCTCCCTGCCGAAGGACTCAAGCGGCAGAGAGCTGATTTTACTGGAAATAGACAATTCGGGCAATGAAAGCATTACCGTAAACGGAAAAGCATATCCGTCAAACAGCACATACAACACCGATTTTGATAATTCGACAGAGGTTAAAAAGTCCTACGTTTTCATGCCGAAAACCGGCAGAAACAGCGTAACGGTAGGCAATACAACCACCGACTATATTTACACCGAAAACGGTCTGGTAAACGCTGAAGATATGAAGCTTGACTTCTACGCAACAGACAGCAATAAACCACTTGTCTACGGAACAGACTATAAAATTGACGGCTCCACGCTGAAAATTTTATCGGACAAGGGCATTACCGTAAAAAATGTTGACCCGACGCAGCCGTGCAGCAACGACATTTACATTGAGAGCGGCGTTTCCGCAAACATTACTTTTGCGGGAATAAATATCCAAAGAGGTCTGAATGAACTCAGCGCTGTTGAAATTGCCGAAAACAGCAGCGGAAATGTAAACATAATCCTTGCCGACAACACGGACAATATTATTTCTACAACCTATAATTACGCCGCACTGTCCAAGAACTCAGACAGTGCCGAATGCGGAACGCTCACCATATCCTGCCAACACAGCGGAGAAGCCGGCCATATCTGCGGCAGCAGCTGCGGCGGACTTAATGCGGCAAGCTCTAACTACCCTGCGGCTATCGGCGGCGATGATAACAGATCCGCAAGCAACATTGTCATAAACGGCGGCAGAATCAATGCAAAAGGCAGCAAGGGCGCAGGCATCGGCGGCGGTTATAACGCTAAGGCAAACAATATTACTGTCAACGGCGGTATAATCAACGCAGAAAGCGTCTTTGGCGCAGCCATCGGCGGCGGGCAGGGCGGCAGCGCTGACGGCATTTACATTAACGGCGGTATTGTCAACGCTGTTATAACCTACTTTAACAATAATAACGCTTACGGCTGCGCGATCGGTTCAGGCGCAACCGGTCAGGCAGACAACATTATTATAAACGACGGTATCGTAACCGCCCAGGGCGGCTACAACAGCTACGCGCTCGGCGGCTGGTCAAATTCCGAAAACACCCGTAACTACCAAATAAACGGCGGTATGGTTTATCTGGTAAATGACAAGACTAAGAACCTGAAGCCGTTCAGCAGCGACGCTAAACTCAAAAACAATAACGGCGAGTACGTCTATCTTGCCGCAATCAGCAACCCGAACGGCGAGGAAATCACTATAAACGGCGACCCTCAGCAGTACAGATTCCTCAGCAGCTCCGATATGACCTTTTATGCTTACGTTCCCAAGGATATAGCAGGCACTGCAAGCGTAAAGGTAGGCGACAAGCAGTATTCCTACGGTCTTAACGAAGGAATATTCGAGGAAATGGGATCCGACCTTGTTATTAGAGGCGACAACGAAATCCTTGAATACGGATTAGAATACACTTACCCTGCCAAAACGGGCATACTTACAGTAAACAACTGCGCCGGCAGCGTAACCATAAAGAACGCCGATGAAAGCGTTCCCACAAACAACCGTATCTATATCGGCAGCGATGAAGCGCCGTCAACCGTCAACGTTACCCTTAACGGCGTAAACATTTACGCCCCTTGCGACAGCGACAGCGGTACGTACCACCCTGCAATCGAGTGCAATGAATATGTAGCCTGCAATCTTATAATCGACGGCGGCAGCACAAACAAGCTGGTAGCAATAGACAGCGAAACAACAATCTCAGTAGGACGCAGCCTGACTGTAAGCTGCTATGCAGGCTCTGCCGAATACGGTCACATCTGCGATGAAACCTGCGGCACTCTTTATGTCGAGCAGGAAGACATAGCTCCCGCTATCGGCATACTTGATTCCGAGCCGGATAAGTTCATCGAATTCAAAAGCGGCAGGATAACCGTTATTTCCGGCGATGAAAACGCAATAGACGGCTATCAGGAGGGAAAAATAATCCTCTCAGGCGGATTTATCTACGCAAAGAGCGAGGGTGCCTCCGCTCTCGGAAACGCAAAATATTTCTCCCTTTCAAAGGGCGTTTACACCCTTGAAAGCAATCAGAGATATTACGCTTTAGCTACAACAAACAACACTGACGGCGAGGTTCATATAGACAGCTCCGCTTCCGTATATATCCGCGGCAAAAACGGGGCATACGGCGAACAGACCTACGGCATAAACGCAATCAGCAAAGCTCCCGTTTCCTGTAGCGAAAATGCGGATGGCAGCTATCCTGAGGTTGCTCTTATTACAATAGCCAACCCACAGAATGAGGACGTTTACTTTAACGGAAAGCTTCTGCCATTCAAAACCCACAGCGATTCCGACACTAACCTCTACATTTACGCCGACCGCTCGGCAAAGCATACCGTTAAGGTCGGCGGCAGCGAAAAAACATACGAATACATTGCTGCCATGCGCGCCTTTGCAGCCATAGGAAGCGACCTTGTTATCACTGCGGCTGACGGCTCGGCGCTTACCCCGGGCGTTGATTACGACTATTATATCTCCTCTGTAACGAACCCGGTTACGCAGGTATCCGCCGATATAGGAACGCTGAACGTTTACACAAATACTCCTGTTGTAATCAAGAACGCAGACGGCGTTTCCTCAACACAGGACATAATCGTAATCAATGCGTCCTATGCGGACGTTACCCTTGCGGGAGTAAATATCAGCTACCCGTCAATGTGGACCGACAGCTCAGCGCTCTGCATAGCCAATGACAACACCGCGTCAATCACGCTTGCAGACGGAACTACCAACACTCTTATCTCTGACAGTATGTACGGCTGCGGCATTGCAAAAGACGGAACAGGCACATTGACAATAACTTGCGAAAAGGCTAAAAACGATTTTTCTCACAAGTGTGACGAAAACTGCGGCACGCTCAGCGCAAAGGCGAATATGTACGGCTCCGCAATCGGCTCAACCAGCGGTCAGTACAACGGAAAAACTGCTCAAAAGATTACGATATTGGGCGGCAATATCACCGCGGCTTCTAAGCACGGCGCAGCAATCGGCGGCGGTATTTACACAGGCGCAGAGAATATCACTGTTTCAGGCGGCAATATCAACGCCACCGGCGGCGGCTCTTCAGCGGCAATCGGAAGCGGCGAAAAAAATTCAAGCTCCTCCGAAGCTGTAACCGCTGAAAATATAAAGATTTTAGGCGGCAACATCAACGCAGTCGGCGGCTTCGGCGCGGCGGCAATCGGCGGCGGTAAGGAAAGCAGCGCCTCGGACATTACAATTGCGAACGCCAATGTAAAAGCCGTAACAGACGATTACAGCGCAGCAATCGGCGGCGGTCAGAACGCAAACGGCAAAAACATCAGAATAGAAAACTCGACCCTTTACGCAGCAAGCCAATCCGGCGCAGCGATTATCGGCGGCGGCGTCGACGGAACAGGCGACAAAATCTATATCGAAAACAGCGTTGTTTCGCTGGTTCAGAAAGGCTCCTGCGGACCTGATATGATAGGAAACGGCGTTGACGGCGTTGCAAGCGAAATTTATATCGACAACAGCTCGGTAGCTATGTACTCGACAAACACATTCAGCCCCGATATTTCTCAGAACAGCCAGATAAAGAACAGCGCAGGCGAACCTGTTTACCTGCTGACAGTTGACAATCCTAACGGCGATGATGTCATCGTTGACGGCGTTATGGCAATTGCCGCCAACAATATTGCCGCCGACCCGAGCGACACAGGACTTCACTTATGGCTTGCAGACCGCGACCATTCGTTAGTATTCACAGACGCAGACGGCGCGACAACCCAGATTGATTACCACTTCAACGACTTATTTAAAGTGTTCAAGCTTTGCGAGGCGGATATTGACGACGGCTATCGCTACAACGAAACCGCGCACTGGTATGTCTGCAAAAACAGCGACCTCTGCACCGTAAAGTTTAACTATCAAAAACACCTTGGCGGTAATGCGACCTGCACGGATAAGGCTGTTTGCGAAGCCTGCGGCTACGAATACGGAGAACCTCTCGGTCACAATATGCAGTATTTCGATTATGTCCCTGAAACCTGCACAACCGACGGAAACATTGAATACTACAAATGCGGTAACTGCAGCAAGCTGTTCACAGACGCTGACGGCAAAAACGAAATAACTTACGCCGATACGGTGATTGCGGCAAAGGGACACCGCTACCTCACGTCATGGACATTCGACAGCGACTCGCATTGGCATAAATGTGATGTCTGTGGCTCTGTGGATAAAATAGAGCCGCACGTTTCAAGCGGTCATGCAACCGAAACTGCCGCTGAAACCTGCACAATCTGCGGATACGAAATCGCTCCGGTGCTGGGACACATTCATGCCAACAACCTTATGCCGGTTTATGCTGTTAAGCCTACCTGCACAAAGGGCGGCAATATTGGCTACTATGTATGCTCCTGCGGCAAGATGTTTGCCGACAGCAACGCTGCAACGGCGCTGACAGAAGCTGACATTGTTATTCCTGCGGCAGGACACGGAGCAACCGAAATCAGAAACAGAGTTGAGCCGACCGAAACAGCCAACGGCTACACAGGCGATGAATACTGCACGGTATGCAATGAACTTGTCAAGCGAGGCACGGTTATTCCTGCAACAGCTTCGTCGGGAACAACAACAACTCCGTCCGAACCTACTTCGGCTCCGTCGGGAACAACAACAACTCCGTCCGAACCTACTTCGGCTCCGTCGGGAACAACAACAACTCCGTCCGAACCTACTTCGGCTCCGTCGGGAACAACCACAACTCCGTCCGAACCTACTTCGGCTCTGACGGGAACAACAACTCTGTCCGAACCTACTTCGGCTCTGACGGGAACAACCACAACTCCGTCCGAAACCACTTCGGCTCAGTCGGGAACAACTACAACTCCGTCCGAAACCTCAGCCACAACCACGCTTCCGCCTGAGGACGCTGAGCTTCCGTTCATCAAGGACGAGTGCGGCAGGGTAATAGTTGACGAAAACGACCACGCCGCAGACAACGAAAGCGGTGATGCTGAAAAGTCCGAAAACGACGAAACCAACCCCGTCACAGGCGCTGCGGTAGCCGGACTAATAGCATTAATAATTCTGGCTGCGGCAGTAGCAGTTGTTTTAAGTAGAAAGAAAAAGTAAAAGAACAATAATCAGGCTCCCCAACTTATGTTGGAGAGCCTTTTTTCAGCTTTGAAACCATCAGGCTTTACAATGCCGCTGTCATCGGTGTGTATGACAGCTTCTTGCGTAGTCCGTTACGGATGGCCGTAAGATAAGATTTAAGTGCGGGGGAGTGTGGATAAAAGTACGAAAACTCAAAGAATAGGCAAGATTGCATATTTTGTCTGAATATGGTATATTAATTTTTATAATTAGTCTTAATATGGGTTAACCAGATTTAATCTAATAAAAAGCGCCCAGTGTGCGGAAATGAGGAAAGTATGAAAGTCGTAATTCTTGCCGGAGGATTCGGAACGAGAATAAGTGAAGAAAGTCATCTTAAACCAAAGCCAATGATAGAGATTGGCGGTAAGCCTATTTTGTGGCATATTATGAAGGAGTATGCACATTACGGATTTGATGAATTTATCATATGCTGTGGATATAAGCAGTACGTGATAAAGGAGTGGTTTGCAGACTACTATCTTCATAACAGCGACATTACATTTGACTTTACAAAGGGCGGCGAGATGACCGTGCATAATAATAAGACGGAACCCTGGAAGGTTACGCTTATTGACACAGGCCTGAACACCATGACAGGCGGACGTGTAAAGAGAATACAGCAGTATGTCGGTGATGAGACATTTATGCTGACATATGGTGACGGAGTATGTGATGTAGATATAAACAAGCTTCTTGAGTTCCACAGAAGCCACGGGAAGATTGCCACAATGACGGCAGTATCAGTAGGACAGAGATTCGGTGTGCTTGATATAGATTCATCCAATACCATTAATTCCTTCAGAGAGAAGGATGATGTTGACGGCAGCAGAATTAATGCAGGTTATATGGTACTCGAGCCGGCAATATTTGATTATATAGCAGGAGATGACACCGTATTTGAGCAGGAGCCTCTCCGCAGGATGGCACAGATGGGTGAACTTAAGGCATATATGCATAACGGTTTCTGGCAGTGCATGGATACAAAGCGCGAGATGGAGAAGCTTGAAGAGTTATGGCAGAGCGGTAAGGCACCATGGAAGTCATGGAATGATTAATGGCTGCACACAGACCTGATATGCCATGAAAAACGCGCAGAAATGGAGTAATGATGAATCGCACAGATTTAAGCTTTTATAGAGGAAAAAGAGTTCTTATAACGGGACATACAGGTTTTAAGGGCTCATGGCTTTGCAGAATCCTTGTGAATGCAGGGGCTGTTGTTACAGGATATTCCCTTGAACCGCCAACGAATCCGGCACTTTTTGATATGTGCGGACTTGAAGGTAAGATGAATTCTGTCATAGGAGACATAAGAGATTCTGAACACCTTAAGGAGGCATTTGCAAAGGCGCAGCCTGAGATAGTACTGCATCTGGCAGCACAGCCGATAGTAAGGGATTCATATAAGAATCCTGTATACACATATGAGACGAATGTAATGGGAACGGTTAACATATGTGAATGTGTAAGGCAGAATGCCTGCGTAAAGTCATTTCTTAACGTGACGACTGATAAGGTGTATGAGAATAAGGAATGGGTATGGGGCTACAGAGAGGACGAGCCGCTTGACGGATATGACCCATACTCTAACAGCAAGTCATGTTCGGAGCTTGTTACACACAGCTACAAGAACTCATTTTTTAATGATATGGATGTTGCCGTATCAACAGCAAGGGCAGGTAATGTCATAGGCGGCGGAGATTTTGCCAATGACAGAATAGTACCTGACTGCGCAAGGGCGTCATTTGCGGGAACGCCTATTGTTGTGCGTAATCCTCATTCAACAAGACCTTACCAGCATGTGCTTGAGCCGCTTGCAGCATATCTTATGATTGCAAAGGCACAGTATGAAGATAAGAAGTATCAGGGATACTATAATGTAGGACCGGATGAATCTGACTGTGTTACAACTGGAAGACTTGTTGATACGTTCTGTGAGGCATGGAATAAGGTTTCAGACAAGAAGGCATCATGGATCAACAAGTATGACGGAGGCCCTCACGAAGCGAATTTCCTTAAGCTCGACTGTTCAAAGCTTAAGAGCACATTTGGCTGGAAGCCGCGCTGGAACTTTGATGAGGCGATAAACAGAAGTGTTGAATGGTACAATGTATATGACAACAACGGTGATGTTGCAGCATGCATGGACAGACAGATTAATGAATTTTTTGGATAGGAGACAGATATGTTTGAGAATAAGACTGAGAAGGAAGCAAGAGAAGATATACTTGGCTTAGTTAAGGAGTACTGTGATAAGTACCATGCTAAGAAGCCATATGAGGAAGGCGACAGAATTTCATATGCATCAAGAGTATATGACAGCGCAGAGATGGTCAATCTGGTAGACAGTTCACTTGAGTTCTGGCTTACATCAGGAAGATATACTAACGAATTTGAGAAGAAGTTTGCAGAGTACCTCGGAGTACGTTACTGCTCACTCGTTAATTCAGGTTCATCAGCCAACCTTGTTGCGTTTATGACACTTACATCACCTCTTCTTGGTGACAAGAGGATTAAGAGAGGCGATGAAGTAATTACGGTTGCATGCGGATTCCCTACAACTGTAACACCGATGATCCAGTATGGTGCAGTCCCTGTATTTGTTGATGTTACGATACCTCAGTACAATATTGATGTTAATATGCTTGAGGAGGCACTTTCAGATAAGACTAAAGCGGTCATGATTGCACATACACTCGGTAATCCATTTGACCTTGCAGCAGTTAAGGCATTCTGTGAGAAACATGAGCTGTGGCTTGTGGAAGATAACTGTGATGCGCTCGGTTCAGTGTATACAATAGACGGGGAGGACAAGCTTACAGGTACTGTAGGTGATATAGGTACATCAAGCTTCTATCCGCCACACCATATGACAATGGGAGAGGGTGGTGCAGTATATACAGATAATCCGCTCCTTAACAGAATAATCCGTTCAATGCGCGACTGGGGACGTGACTGTGTATGCCCTTCAGGTCATGACAATGTATGCGGACACCGTTTTGACAGACAGTATGGTGAACTTCCTCTGGGATTTGACCATAAGTATGTATATTCACATTTTGGATATAACCTTAAGGCAACAGACATGCAGGCAGCAATCGGATGTGCGCAGCTTGAGAAGTTCCCTTCATTTGTTGAGAGAAGAAGACATAACTTTGACAGACTTAAGGCTGCACTTGAAGATGTATCTGATAAGCTTATTCTTCCTGAGGCATGTCCTAATTCTAATCCGAGCTGGTTCGGTTTCCTTATGACATGCCGCGAAGGAATTGACAGAAGAGCAGTTGTTGAATATATAGAGAATCATAAGGTTCAGACAAGAGCACTCTTTGCGGGTAATCTTACAAAGCATCCGTGCTTTGATATTATGAGAATGTCAGGAGAAGGCTTCCGCGTAGTGGGTGACCTTTCTGTTACAGACAGAATTATGAATGACACGTTCTGGGTAGGCGTATATCCGGGAATGACTGATGAGATGATTGATTATATGGCAAAGACAATTAAGGAAGCAGTAAACGGAGGCGCTAATTAATGAAGATAAGGCTTGCTGATTATGTATCGCAGTTTCTTGTTGACAATGGAATAACTCATGGCTTTACTGTAACAGGTGGAGGAGCCATGCACCTTAATGATGCTCTCGGACATCAGGCAGGGCTTACTATGGTGTACAACCACCATGAGCAGGCGTGTGCAATAGCAGCGGAGAGCTATGCAAGAATCAATAATAAGATTGCGGTTCTCTGTGTTACAACCGGACCGGGTGGAACTAATGCACTTACGGGAGTTGTCGGAGGCTGGCTTGATTCAATCCCTATGCTTGTTATATCAGGACAGGTACGTTACGATACAACGGCAAGAAGCACAGGGCTTAATATACGTGCAATGGGAGATCAGGAATTCGATATCACCAGAGCAGTTGCTTCAATGACTAAGTATTGTGAGATGATTGAGGATCCAAGGCGTATTGCATATGCCCTTGAGAAGTCGATGTATCTTGCCAATACAGGGCGTCCGGGTCCATGCTGGATAGATATTCCGGTTAATTATCAGGGAACTATAATAGATACGGACGAGCTGATACATTTTGATGTAACTGAATATGAGCGCGAGAATGCATATACTATTGCACCGAAGGTTACTGATGAGACAGCAGATGCGATTCTTGACAGAATAGCAGCAGCCAGAAGACCTGTATTCTATGCCGGCAACGGTATAAGGATATCAGGCGGATATGAGGAATTCAAAAAGCTTACAGACAGGCTTAACATACCTGTTGTCACATGCTGGGACAGCATAGATGCAATATATGATGAACACCCTCTGTATGTCGGCCGCGGCGGAATCATGGGAGACCGTGCCGGCAACTTTGCGGTGCAGAACAGTGATCTTGTGTTTGCATCCGGCAACAGGCTGAGCATCCGTCAGGTAGGATATACATGGAAGACATGGGCAAGAGAAGCTTATGTAATAGTTAACGATGTTGACCGTGATGAGATGAGAAAGCCTACGCTTCATGTTGATATGCCTGTATGGGCAGACGCAAAGGATCTTCTTGCCAAGCTTAACGAGAGACTTGATGCAAGAGGAATAACACAGGGAAAGACATTCTGGAACGGAGAAGAGTGGCTTTCAAGATGTGCAGACTGGAAGAAGAGATATCCGGTAGTGCTTCCTAAGCATTATGAGGATACCAACCACACTAATGTGTATGCATTTATTAAGGAATTAAGCTCAAGGCTTGAACCAGGACAGGTTACGGTAGTAGGCAACGGTTCTGCATGCGTTGTGGGAAGTCATGCATATGTGATAAAGAAGGATCAGAGATTTATAATTAATTCCGCAATCGCTTCAATGGGATATGACCTTCCGGCAGCAATCGGCGCATGCGTTGCACACCACGGCAATGCCGCACTTCACGGAAGAAGTCTGGCAAGACAGAATCAGGAGCCGGCAGGAGAGGATACGAAGAAGGATATTATCTGCATAAGCGGTGACGGAAGCATACAGATGAATATTCAGGAGCTTCAGACTATAATCCATCACAGAATGCCGATTAAGATATTCATGATTAATAATGAGGGATATCATTCCATAAGACAGACACAGACAAATCTTTTCCATAAGAACTTTGTCGGAATAGGCCCGCAGAGTGAGGATCTGAGCTTTCCTGATATGTCAAAGCTTGCACCGGCTTACGGATATCCGTATTTTTCATGCGACTCCAATACAGATCTTGGCAGAGTGCTTGATGAGGCGCTTGCGGTTGACGGACCTGTATTTGTAGAGATATTTGTTTCAAAGGAACAGAACTTTGAACCGAAGTCGGCGACAAAGAGACTTGAAGACGGAACACTTGTGTCACCTCCGCTGGAGGATCTGGCACCATTCCTTGACAGGGATGAATTCCATAAGAATATGATAATAGAACCTTTATCATGATGTTATCTTAACTTTATCTTGACATTATCGTGATACGGCAGGAGCACAGAATATGCAGGGGATGCAAAGCGCCATAGTTACCGGACCTACGGGTGCGGTGGGAATGGCATTGATTAATAATTTAATATCTCACGGAATACGTGTGGCAGCAGTTGTAAGACCGGGGTCGGCAAGGGCAGCAAGAATAAAGGATAATCCGCTGCTTACGAAGGTGGAATGCGGGCTTGATGAGCTTGATAAGCTAAAAGACCGCCTTGCACGGGCCGGATTTAGGACTGGAAGTGCGGATGAACGCATGGGAGGACTTGTATTCTATCACCTCGGCTGGGATGGAACATTCGGTAACAGCCGTAATAATATGCACGGGCAGAATCTTAATGTGAAGTATTCGCTTGATGCGGTGGATGCCGCCAATGAATGCGGATGTGAGGGCTGGATAGGAACAGGTTCGCAGGCAGAATACGGAAGGTTTGAGGGAAAGCTTAATGCACAGGTGCCGGCATTCCCGGAGAATGGTTACGGAATAGCCAAGTTATGCGCAGGCCAGATGACAAGGATTGCATGTTCACAGTACGGAATGCGCCATGTGTGGACAAGAATATTAAGCATATACGGACCATATGACGGCGAGAAGACCATGGTAATGAGCACCATAGCTGCGTTGCTTGACGGAAGGATACCTGATTGTACGAAGGGTGAGCAGGAATGGGACTATCTCTATTCGGATGATGCAGGACGTGCACTGATGCTTCTCGGTCAGAGCGGTCATGATGGTAAGATATACTGTATAGGAAGCGGAAGAACAAGACCGCTGAGAGAATACATTGAAGATATCAGGGATGCGGTTAATCCGGATGCACAGATTAATTTTGGAGCTGTGGATTATGCACCAAAGCAGGTATTTTACCTGTGTGCGGACATAAGTGACCTGCATGATGATACTGGATTTGAACCGTCAACTGCGTTTGCAGACGGAATAAAAGATACCATAAACTATTTAAAAAGTGAGAAATTCAATGAAAAAAATTAGCATAATGGTTCCTTGCTATAACGAGGAAGAGAATGTAGAGCCGCTTTCTAAGGCAATTATTGAGATGTTTGCAAAAGACCTTCCGCAGTATGACTATGAGATAGTATTTATTGATAATGATTCTTCGGATACAACAAGAGTGAGACTTAGAAGACTCTGTGAGGGTAATCTAAGGATTAAGGCAATATTTAATGCCAAGAATTTTGGACAGTTTAACTCACCATATTATGGAATCCTTCAGACAACGGGAGATTGTACGATACCTGTATGTGCCGACTTCCAGGATCCTATAGAGATGATACCTGAGCTTGTGCATAAGTGGGAGGAAGGCTATAAGATTGTATGTGCGGTCAAGACGAGAAGTAAGGAGAATCCCGTTATGTACTGGCTGCGCTCAGTATATTACAGAACAATCAAGAAAATGTCTTCGACAGAGCAGATTGAGCAGTTTACCGGCTTCGGACTGTATGACAGGTCATTTGTACAGGTGCTTCGCGACTTAAAGGATCCGATTCCGTTTATCAGGGGAATCGTAGGAGAGCTTGGTTACAAACGCACAGAGATAGAGTACGAGCAGCCGCAGAGACGTGCCGGCAAGACACATAATAATTTTTATACACTGTATGATGCAGCGATGCTTAGCTTTACGTCATATACCAAGATAGGACTGAGACTTGCAACATTTATCGGGGCGGTAACAGCGGTGATAAGTGTTATTATTGCGATTGTATATCTTGTACTTAAGCTCCTGTACTGGAACAGATTCTCGGCAGGAATGGCACCGCTTGTAATTCTTGTGTGCATATTCGGTTCACTGATACTCATATTCCTCGGGCTTATGGGAGAATATATACTCAGTATCAACCAGCGTGTAATGAACAGACCGCTTGTAATAGAAGAAGAGAGACTTAATTTTGACATTGGAACACCTCAGGAAGAGGAAATGGCGAAGGAGAATACAGATGTACACAATAGATGATGTTCACCACTATAATGACCTGCTGCTTGCTGAGGTTGACAGAATCTGCAAAAAGCATGACATAGCATATTATATGGACAGCGGCACTCTTATCGGTGCCGTAAGGCATAATGGTAATATTCCGTGGGATGACGATGTTGATATAACAATGAAACGCGCGGATTACGAGAAGTTCATAGATGTATGTAAGGCAGGAGAGCTTGCTGACGGATATGAGCTCGTGCTCCCTAAAGATTATGGTGAGAATCATTTCTTTGATTTTATTCCGCATGTGGCTTTTACTAAGAGTACAATTAAGCCGGATAATGATGAGATGAAGTTCTATAACGGTAAGCAGAACCATATGCTTCTTGATATATTTGTGCTTGATGAGATAAGTCCGTCACCGCTTGCACAGAAGTGGAAGGTGTTAAGGCTTCAGTTTTTATATATGCTTTCATGGGCTCACAGATATAAGATTGATTACAGTGAGTATTCGGCAGCGCAGCGCGTAATTGTTGCGATTATGTCACATGTCGGAAAGCTTTTTAAGCAGAGCTCAATAGAGAAGCGTTTTACAAAGATTGCGATGAATGATAACGGCAAAGGTTATGATAAGCTTTTCTCAGCATATTATCCGTTTGACCAGATACATTTTATATATGACAGATCATGGTTTGACAATGCGGTAAGGCTTCCGTTTGACGAATATGAATTCGATGCACCGCAGGGCTATGACAATGTGCTCAGGACAATGTTCGGCAGCTATATGGAGCTTCCGCCTGAGGATAAGAGGGTTGCGGAGCATTATGACGTGACGAGTGAATATTTTACTATAATGGAATGATTGTATTATGAAAAAGAATATTCTAAAAGCATTTGCAGGGGATATGATGTACAGTATCATCGCACTGGTTGCCCTTAACGGAACAATCCAGCTTCTTGTTAATCCCCTTCTTACAAAGCAGATGGGTGCGGCAGCATTCGGCGTTATACTGTCAATTGAATCGGTTGTATCAATAATGGCTTCATCATTCGGCTCTGGAGCCAACTATTCAAGGCTCGTAATGAGTGCGAGAAAGGAAGAACCTAAGGGAGATTATAATCTGTTTCTTGCGATTATTGCGGCAATATCGCTTATTGTGACGCTTGTGATGCTGATAGTATTCAGGGCGCTCAATCCTGTTATGTATGTGAGCTCGGCTGTGCTTATGATAGCAAGTGTGCTCAGATATTACGGTGATGTCCAATATAAGCTTGCAATTAATTATAAAGGCTTCATGAAGTACTATATCGTAATTGCAATAGGATATGCGGCAGGCACGCTCCTGTATCCGGTCACCCATTCGTGGGGGATTGCTATTGCGCTGGGTGAAGTGCTTGCAACGGTATATGTGTGCCTTACGGGGAATCTTTACAAAAGACCGTTGTTTGAAGCATCGGAGTATCGTGCCGGTGTTATGAGGTCGGTATGGCAGCTTTCATTGGCATATCTGATTTCCAGTATGATAATGAATGCGGACAGAATACTTATTATGCTTTTTGTGGGTTCTGCGGAGGTTACGATATTCTACACGGCAACGCTCGTAGGCAAGATTGTTGCGATGATTACAAGTCCGCTGAATGGCGTGCTTATGGGGCATCTGTCCAAGTATGAGGGTGGACTTACAAAGAAGATGATGTCAGCAATATCAGGAGCTCTGTTCGCAGTAGGGCTGTTTGTGCTGGCGGCGAGTGTGATTGCATCCAATATATTTGTAATGATTATGTATCCGGATGTGTACGGGCAGGCAAAGCCGCTGTTCCTGCTTGCTAATGCAGGACAGATATTCTACTTTATATCTGAATCGCTGATGGTAATAGTATTGAGATTTACCGGAGAGAAGCTTCAGATAATACTTAATGCGGGATACGCAGTCATATTCTTTGCAGCAGCCATACCGGCAGTGTTGTTCGGAGGGCTTAACGGTCTTGCAGCTGCGATTTTTGCAGTTAATATAGTGAGATATCTGGCTGTAACACTTGCAGGAATGTTCTGCAGGCAGCAGTCACAGAACAATGCGGAAGCTCAATAAGAAGTGATAAAGAGTAGTTGATTATATTTAAAAGCCGGTTGCGGCGGAATGAGAGGGATTTATGCAGGCTATAATATTAGCAGCGGGAATGGGAAAGCGTCTTAAGGAGCTTACTAATGATTCAACCAAATGCATGGTTAAGGTAGACGGTGTTACGATGGCAGAGCGTACGCTCAGAAGCCTTGATTCACTCGGACTTGACAGAATAGTAATGGTTGTCGGGTATAAGGGTGAAAAGCTTGTAGAATACGCAGAGAGCCTTAATCTTAATACAAAGCTCGAATTTGTCAATAATGAAGTATATGACAAGACAAATAACATATATTCACTGTATCTTGCCAAGGATTATCTGCTTAAGGACGATACACTGCTTCTTGAATCAGATATAGTATTTGATGATTCGGTTCTGCGTAAGCTTGTGGATAATCCATATCCAAGCCTTACACTTGTGGCAAAGTTTGAGAGCTGGATGGACGGAACTGTTGTCACACTTGACGAGGACAACAATATATGCAGTTTCTTGGGTAAGAAGGATTTTGATTTTACTAAGATTGATTCCTATTATAAGACCGTTAACCTGTATAAGTTCAGCAGGGATTTCTCGGTAACACATTATGTACCATTCCTTGAAGCTTATTGCAAGGCTCTCGGCAATAATGAGTATTACGAGCAGGTCCTTAAGGTAATTACGCTTCTTGACAAGCCTGATATCAAGGCAGTGTGCCTTGACGATGAGGTATGGTATGAGATAGATGATGAGCAGGATCTGAGCATTGCGGAGATTCTTTTTGCAACACGCGCAGAGAAGCTTGAGAAGATGCAGCACTGCTTCGGCGGTTACTGGAGATTCCCTAAACTGCTTGATTTCTGTTATCTTGTTAATCCGTTTTATCCTAATAATAAGCTTATAAGTGAGATGAAGGCTAACTTCACAAGCCTTCTTACACAATATCCGTCAGGAATGGCTGTCAACAGTCTGACGGCTGCTAAGAACTTCGGCCTTAAGGATTACGAGATGGTTGTTGGTAACGGAGCTGCCGAATTGATAAAGTCTCTCATGGAGAAACTCCCGGGCAGGCTTGGTATTGCATTTCCGACATTTCAGGAGTATCCTAACAGAAAGAACACAGAAGATGTAGTTCCGTACTTTGTACAGAATGACAATTATTCATATACCGCAGATGACCTGATGAATTTCTATGATGATAAGGATATTGATATTCTGACACTTATCAATCCGGATAATCCGTCCGGTAATTACATCAGAAGAGACGATGTTCTTCGTATCGCACAGTGGTGTGAACAGAAGAATATAAGGTTTATTGTGGACGAGTCATTTGTTGATTTTGCTGATGCGGAAGAAGAGACAACATATCTTGACAGGGATATTATAAGAAAGTACCCTAAGATGATTGTTGTAAAGAGTATCTCTAAGTCATATGGTGTTCCGGGAATAAGACTTGGTGTTGCTGCAAGTGCTGATGAAGAACTCATTGCAGCAATGAAAAAGGACGTTTCTATATGGAATATCAACTCATTTGGAGAGTTCTTCCTTCAGATACAGGAGAAGTATAAAAAGGATTATAAGGCGGCTCTTGAGAAGTTCTATACTGTAAGAAAGAAATATATTGAAGACCTTTCGGAGATAGACAATCTGAGGGTAATCCCGTCACAGGCAAATTATCTCCTCTGCGAGGTGCTCGGAGGAATGGGCAGCACAGAGCTTACTGAGATATTGCTTAATGATTACAATATCCTGATAAAGGATCTTTCAACTAAGAAAGGCTTTAACGGTCAAAATTATATCCGTCTTGCAGTTAGGACAGGCAGTGACAATGACAGACTTGTAGCGGCACTTAACAGTATTCTGCCGCGCAATATTGAAGAGGACAGCGAGTAATGAAATGTTTGATTCTTGCCGGAGGTACAGGTGATACACTCTGGCCGTTATCAAGAAAGAACTACCCTAAGCAGTTCATGAACATCAAGGAGGGACGTTCCCTTCTTCAGGAGACGATTGTGCGTAACATGACCTTCTGTGATGAATTTATTATAATAACCAATGAGAATTATCTGAATATAGTTGAGGGCCAGATGAAGGCGTTTCAGGGTCTCAGATACAGAGTAATTCTTGAAGGAAAGCCACGTGGTACAGCTCCGGCAATTGCACTGGGATGTATGTTCTGCAACCAGTCAGAGCTTATATTTGTAGTATCAGCAGATAACCTTATCGAGGGTAAGGAATACCAGACAGCAATACTTGAAGCCAAAGAGATGGTTAAAAAGGATGGTGTTATCGTATCATTTGGTGTAAAGCCATATAAGCCGTCGTCATCATATGGATATATTAAGCATAAAGATAATACAATACAGGAATTTGTAGAACGCGCACCTATAGAGGAGGCTGCAGAATACACATATGACAAAGGATATCTGTGGAACAGCGGTCTGTTCGTATTCCGTGCGGGAGACTATCTTAATATGCTTGCTAACTGCAACAGACAGATGTATGACTGCTGCGTTGATGCAAGAAGAAAAGTAGTAGCTATAAGAGGCGTTGTAACATTTCCTGAGTTCATTATGGAGAAGTTCCCGGCAGGAAGCATAGAGGGGACAGTGTTTGCACATCCGGACTGCACACGCGTGATTGAGATAGCATTCAAGTGGCAGGATGTAGGTAATGTTACAGATCTTACGGTAATTGACGGTGTTGCAGATATCGGCAACCGGTATGTAATTGAGAACAAATGCAGCAACGTAGACATAATTAATAAGGCACAGAAGAATCTTGTAGTTGCCAATGACCTCGAGGATATCGTGGTTGTCAATACAGACGATGCCGTATATGTATCTAAGAAGGAATCTGTGGAAGATATCAAAGATATCATACGCGACAATCATGACAGATATGAACAGTATTTTGATTACAACCGCCTTTCGTACAGAGAGTGGGGAATACATGAACTCCTGACATCAGCTAACGGATATAAGGTTAAGAAGGTAACCGTATTCCCGGGAATGAGCATGAATCTTCACCAGCATGAGTTCAGAAGCGAGCACTGGTCTGTAGTTGAGGGCGTTGCGACTATTACACTCGGAACGCAGGAGAGAGATTACCATAAGTTTGAGAGTGTATTCGTTCCAATAGGAATGCAGCACAAGGTTGCCAACCATACAGATAAGAATGTTGTAATAATTGAGGTAGGCATAGGTGATATGCTTACAGATAACGATATGGTCAAGATATACGGACAGGACAATAATAACAGTGGTCCCGTATCGGATATAGTAAAGCTTGACCCGGCATTCAAGGATAATCTGTGGGGCGGAACCAAGCTACGTACTGTATTCGGCAAAAAATGTGACTATGATATCATTGCGGAAAGCTGGGAGTTATCGGCACATCCTGACGGACAGAGCAGAATAGCTGAAGGAAGATACAGAGGAATGCTCTTCAATGACTATCTGAGAAGAATAGGCAAGGAGGCACTCGGATGGAAGTGTCAGGCGCTTGACAGATTTCCGATTCTTATAAAGTTTATAGATGCAAAGCAGCCGCTGTCCGTACAGATTCACCCGGATGATGAATATGCACTTGAGGTTGAGGGTGAGTATGGTAAAAATGAAGTATGGTATATACTTGACTGCGAGCCCGGAGCAAGCCTGTATTGCGGACTTAAGAGAAAGACAACCAAGGAAGAGATACGTGACAGAATTGCCAATAATACAATCACCGAGATTCTTAATGAAGTTAAGGTCAAGAAAGGTGATGTAGTATTTATCAAGGCAGGAACTATCCATGCAATAGGTGCCGGAATACTCATCTGTGAGATACAGCAGAATTCCAACAGCACATATCGTCTGTATGATTATGACAGGCGTGACAAATATGGCAATCTTAGGGAGCTTCATCTTGAGAAGGCACTTGATGTAGTTGATGTTGAACCATATGTGCGCAATAACAACAAGCAGGAGATTCTCGTACAGAATGATAATTACGAGATGGAAAGGCTTGTACAGTGCAAATACTTTGAGTGCTTTAAGTATGCGGTCAAAGATGAGGCAAAGATAATGGTTGATGACGCTTCATTTATCTCAGTAATATTCGTAAGCGGAAGAGGCAGCATAACTGTGGATTCAAGGACTCTTGAATTCAAAGCCGGGGAGAGTTTTTTCGTTACTGCAGGTAAGAAGAACATAATCATTCATGGAGAAAGTGAGTGCATAGTTACACATGTTTAATGGTAATCGTAAAAATGCCAGGATTTATTCATACCTGATACCACCGGTTGTTACAAGTCTTGGCATGATTCTGATTATGATAATCAAGCAGATTTATCCGTTCGGACAGATGGGCTTTGGTTATAATGACAATATGCATCAGGTTGTACCGATGTACAGCCTTATTTGGGATGTCCTGCATGGCAGGGCATCTTCTGTTTATAGTCTTCAGATGGGAATGGGAACTGATCTGTCGGCAATGAAATCGGTATTTTCAATGTCAAGCCCATTCAATCTGCTGTTATATCTTGTGCCGAGAAGCCATATACTGGGATTTATTCCGGTAATGACAATAATAAAGATGGCGTGCATGTCGGTTGCAATGTACTTCTTTCTGAATCATGACAAGAGATTCTCGGGAACGCCATATTCATTCAAGGCATTATTTTCAATAATGTATTCCTTCAGCGGATATGTTCTTTTGTATGCTTCATGTTTCTCACCATGGATGGACGTTGCAGCAGTATTTCCGCTCTTTATGCTTGCATATAATAAGATGCAGGAGGGCGGAGGCAGGCTGTTTTACATAATAATGACGGCAGTCATGCTGATTATGAATAGCGGACTTGGAATGATGGCATTGTTATATGCCGGCATAATTACGGGAATATATGCAATCGTTGTAATCGGAATGCGCAGAGACCTTAGGCTTAATGAAAAGGCTTATGCCGCAGGCAGGCTTGTTGGCGGAATAACAGTGTCAACACTTGCCGGTGCCGGGCTCGCGGCGTTTGCAGTACTGCCTTGTGCGATAAAGATGTGGGAAGGCAGTCAGGCAGCAGGACGGAGCATATGGACGAAGTATTACGAGACGATAACATCGGAGCTGTATGTCTCACAGCTTGGAATATTCCAGCACTTTATGATTCTGTATGGGATGTCATTTGCATTTGCAATGATTATTATAGGAGTTATTAAGTACAAGAAGGAAGTACGCATAACAAGATATATGCTTATCTCGCTTTTGATAACGCTGATTCCTCTTATTATTGATAAGACGGAAAGAATATGGAATCTTAAGGAGTACTCGGGATACAGCGTCCATTTTGGATTTATAACTGCATTTGCTGTTATAAGTACCGGTGCATATTTTGCCGGCAAGCCGCTCAATATAGAGAAAACCGGAAAAAAGAATACGGAGTACAATGTTGAAGCAGTGTTTGAACCGCTTGAGAGGCTTGTTTATCTGCTTGCAGGAATGGTGCAGTGTGCAATATGGGCATATATATATAATAAGCTTGAGCTTAATGAGACATTTCACGCGCTTTTGTATTTTGTCTTTGTATTCATGGTGATGCTGGTGTTTAATATAGCGGTCTGCCTGATTAACAAAAGGGTATTCTGCGCAAAATGCTGTTATGTAACTGTTGCAATAGAGATTTTTGCCGGTGCATATGCAATGATAGGAACGCCGCGATTCTATGATTTCAGTTCGGAGCAGAGTGCCAACTATGCGATTCAGGCGGTCAGTGCAGCTAACGGTCTGGATGTAAGCTCATCATCCACAGATGGAATCAGGAGTCCGGATATGAGCCTTGGAACGAATTATTCAACGGTATTTCAGAGACCTACGGTTTCAAGCGATTTTGACTCATATTGCAGGAATGGAATGGCGGAGAAGCTGGGATACGGAGTGTATAATAAGACAAATGCAGATGTCGGCGGAACTGTATTCTCAGATGCGGTTCTTCACATAACACAGATTGTAAGCAGGGCAGATGAAGACACGGCTTTGTATAAGAATCTGAATGAATATGACGGATTCAGATTATATGATTCCATATATACACTGCCATATGCCATGACGGTGGTTCCGGATATTGAAGGTTATGAGATATCACATTCATATGACAGCTGGATAGACAGTAATAATGTTATCTATCGTGCGATAACCGGAAGAGACGAGGACATAGTATCAGAAGCGCATATTACAGAATCAGATTCCGGCAGTTACACAGTCAGTATTGACGGAAGGAAGGCATTGTATATAAGACTGGATACGGATATTCCCGTAAATGTATCCGCAAACGGTAATGTTACGGCAGTCCCAAAGGCGGGAGCGCTTAATAATACGCTGTACGGACCTGACGACAGCCCGCGGCTTCTTTATCTTGGCATATTTGAGAATGAAGAAGTTGCAATAGCGGTTAATGATATGGCAGGTAATGATGCAATTCCGGATATTGCCGGTATTGATGCAGGCGTGCTTGATATGGGACGCCTTTCAGTAGTATGTAATATGATGAAAAGCAATAAAGGACTTAGTGCATCATTATACAGAGTCAAGCACGGCAATGAGATTAAGATTATTGCCAATGCACAGGATGGAAGGAGCATGCTTTTGCTGCCGGTCAGATATGATGATAACTGGGATGCAGAGACTAACGGAAACAGTACTTCAATCGTACCGGTTGCCGGAGGAATGATGATGGGGGTAATGCTTGAGAATGGCAATAATACCATTGAGATGACATTTACTCCGGCTGGAACACAGACCGGAATGGCAGTAAGTGTATTTACATTCCTGATTCTTGTAGCAGCATGTTCATTTGCATCGCAGAGAGAGATTAGCATAAGCCATGAGCTGAGCAGGACATTTGCGGTTGTGTTTATCATTATGTGGGTACTGTTTGTGATTGCAATGTTTGTGGTGCCTTTTGTGGCAACAGTGGTGAAGCTGATAGCAGAAGTGTAATGAATGTAGTATAAATATGAAGTAATATAAATATGAAAACTGCCGTAATACAGTGGCGATAATAACGCACTTGTATAACGGCAGTTTTATTCATCTGATATAATTATTAATATTTGTTGACAGAAAGAATATTAATGCTTGTGAGCTTCGTTATACTCATTAACTCTCTTCTGGATTCTCTCAACAGGGTTAAGAATATCGCTGATAGAAGCATCGTGGTTAAGTGTATCGATAAGAAGAGCGATATACTTACTCATATCAACATTGATATACCAAGGCTTTGTAAGAAGCTGCTCCGGCTGGTATACAAGGTTAGTTGTGAGAATGTGGTCAATAATACCATTCTCATAAGCTTCATCAATCTTCTTGAATCCGTTAGTGAACAGACCGAATGTAGCACATGCGAATACACGTCTTGCCTTGCGGCGCTTAAGCTCTGTTGCAACGTCAAGAATACTGTCACCTGATGAAATCATATCATCAATGATGATAACATCCTTGCCCTCAACATCTGAGCCAAGGAACTCATGAGCAACGATAGGATTACGTCCGTTAACGATTCTTGTGTAGTCACGTCTCTTATAGAACATACCCATATCAATTCCAAGTACGTTGGCAAAATATACTGCGCGGCTCATACCACCCTCATCAGGGCTGATAATCATCATGTGATCAGAATCAATCTGAAGGTCATCAATTCCGAGAAGCAGGTACTTAATGAATTGGTAAGTAGCCTGTACTGATTCGAAACCGTTAAGAGGAATAGCATTCTGTACACGTGGGTCATGTGCATCAAATGTAATTATGTTATCAACACCCATGCTCGTAAGCTCCTGAAGTGCAAGTGCACAGTCAAGAGACTCACGGCTTGAACGTCTGTGCTGACGGCTCTCATAAAGGAAAGGCATGATTACGTTAATTCTCTTAGCCTTACCGCCGCAGGCAGCAATAATTCTCTTAACATCCTGATAGTGGTCATCAGGAGACATATGATTAATGTTGCCGCTGAGTGAATATGTGAGGCTGTAGTTGCAGACATCAACCATGATATAGATATCGTAACCTCTTACAGTCTCGTTAATCTCGCCCTTGCCTTCACCTGAACCAAAACGTGGAGTCTTGGCATCTATGATGTAGGAGTCCCTTCTGTAACCTGTGAAAGCGAGAGTACCTGTGTGCTCATTCTCGCGCTGCTCTCTCCACTGTACGAGATAGTTGTTAACCTTCTCGCCAAGTGACTGGCAGCTGACTGTTGGGATTATACCCAGAGCACCAACAGGGATAGTTTCTGTGTGACGTTCGTCGCGTGGCATGTGTTTGTCCTCCATGTGAAATGTAAATATTAGTGTTATTATAATTTAAAGATGCAAAAAAGCATACATCATTAATATTATCATATTGGCAGTATAAGTCAATAGCAGTATAAATAAGCAGTATAAATCAATATCAGGCTATTAGCGGCCTGTGTTAAGCTGCCTGCTGCGCTTCTGGAGACGTATATCCTTTCCGAATACCTTAAGGATTGTGTATGTACTTGTTATTCTCGACATAAGGCGTTCAGAATATACACTGCTAAGCTCTCCAAGGCTCAGGTTGGTAGATATTATCGTGGCCCTGCGCTTGAGCATGCGTTCGTTAATACAGTAGAACAGCTTCGAGTTGGTAAATGAATTGGAAAGCTCAGTTCCAAGGTCATCTATTATAAGAAGGTCACAGTCGAGAATATACTCAACGGCAGTACCTTCGTCATCATCCTCATCATTAAAATTGCCAAATGCATCAAACAGTTCAACGGCAGTGAGATAGATTACGCTGTGTGATGAATCAAGAAGCTCCTTGGCAATACAGTTGGAGAGAAATGTCTTGCCGACACCAGGGGCTCCGTATATAAGAAGATTATGGAAGCCCTTGTCAAAATCATTAATAAACTGGCGGCATATCGACATTACATTCTTCATATTATCATAAGAAGAAAGTCCGGTAGTCTTATCAATATCGGTCTTAGAATACCAGTCAAATGAAAAGGTTCCGAAATTCTCGGAAGCAACAATGTTCTTGAGGTTTGAACGCATGTAAAACATGTCCACAACCTTTTTCTTAAAACATGCGCACTGTCTGCCATCTGCAAGCCCGGTATCGTGGCAGACAGGACAGTCATATATCGGAGCAAGATAATCCTTAGGAAAGCCTGATACTGCAAGCAGACGCTCATGTTCATTATTAAGCCTCGCAAGCTCGCGCCTGTATTCTTCCATTGCACCTTCGTCACCGCGTATTATAATAGGTGCACTTCTTGCGGAGAGGTCTATTATCTCGTTCTCAATCTCAGGTATACGCGGGCATGCCGCATAGACTTCTTCAACGCGTTCATCATGAATGCGACGGTTGCGCGTCTGTATATTGCCATATATTCTCATTATTGCGTCATGCTGCGAATTGGTAAGTGACATATGTCCTCCTGCTTATATCCTGTTTAAACAAGCTCGCGGCTTACAAACTGTGTCTCAAGCTCATCGTAATTATAATCTCTTTGTGAGAAATTGTTAAATCTGTTATTGCCGGCAGACTTGCTTCTTGAGGCCTGTCCCGTGGAATTACCGGCAGATGCAGCAGAGGCCTTACGTGTCTTGTCATACTCGGCGTCAAGAGCCTTAATGTCATCAACGGACTTTATGCGGCGTTCATTCCACTGTGTGAGAATAGAATCGGCATATTCAAAGCTTGGCTGATGTGTAGACTTAATTGTACGGCTGCATGCTTCTACAATTATATCAGTGTTAAAGCCGTATGTTTCACGCCACTTGCGGATATAATCGCGCTCAACTTTGGCGGCGCTGCGTCCTGTTATTCCGAATGCATTCATAACGGCAAACATGTCCTCGGACTTACTGTCAGAATATTCCCTCGCCTCTTTAAGAGATGATATACCATGTTCAGCCCAGTCAATCGCAACCTTCTCTATATAGCGCATACTTCTGTGTTCCTTGGAAATGCAGTATTCAAGAAGATATTCTATTACATCGGCAGACATCTTCAAAGTATCGTAGAAGAAAATCATCGAATTAGTCTCAGTTGCTGTAAGCGTCTTGCCAAGATACATCTGGGCAATATAGAGAAGCTGGCTTAACTCTTCATTGGCAGCAAATTCCTTAAGCTGTGCTGCCGTATATGAAGGCTTCTCAGGAACAGATGCTTCAGGAACAGACACTTCGGGAGCTGATATCATTGCAGCCGGAGCAGTTGTCTGGCTGGTCACCGCTGTCTCATTGGCAGCAGTGCCGAAAGTGTCTTCAACGGACATTGTAATATCTGCAAGTGTGATGCCTGTCAGTTCACCGTCGGATGCTCCGCTGCCTGATGAAGCATTAGCATATGTAAGAATCAGAAGACCTTCATTCTCCCAGTACTTAAGTGCACGCATAACATCGTTCTCAGTAAGATTAAGCCTGTCTGCAAGAAAAGAGACGCAGAAGCAGTCATCACTGCCTGAGTATGAAGCACAGCCATTCTTAAGAACATCACATGCAGCGGCTGGTGTGCCTGAGCCAAGACATCTCAATATATATAAGTATATCTTAACGAATTCACCACTTGCCTTAGGCATGTAATTATCTAAAAAATAGTCAGGTACAAGTGTGTAATTAAGCGTAATTCTGGATTGTAAAGTAAGTGGTCTCATGATGTAAATTCCTCAATGCTATATTTGATGAACGTATAATAGCACACTGTGGAAAAAAAGAAAATAGGGGCACTTATCCACCATTAACAGCAGAAAAATTGTGGATAATGTGGATAACTCCGTGGAAAGTTTGCAAAAATGCCAAAATACTTGATAAAAATGATAAAAAAGTAATGCACATTTTGTGTGCAAAAAAAATGCATCAAATGTGTAAATATATTGTAAAAAATTGTGGAAGTTGTGGATAAGTACGTGGATGAAAAAGCATAAAAAAATACCAAGCCCCGCAAGGCTTGGTATTATGGCTATTTCACGAGATCTTCACCAACTTTGTAAATGTCTCCTGCACCCATTGTTATCAACAAATCACCGTTGATACAATTTTTTTGTAAAAATTTTTCTATTTCATCGAAAGTGTGGAAATAATAGCATTCGGTTCCGAGAGCCTTAATCTTATTCATAAGGTCTTCCGAGCTTATTCCGTAAGTATTGGTCTCTCTTGCAGCGTAAATATCCGCAAGAATCACCTTGTCGGCAGCGGAAAGCTCAGCAGCAAAGCGGTCAAGAAGCAGCTTGGTTCTTGAATAAAGGTGCGGCTGGAATGCAACCCACAATGTCTTGTGCGGATAATGGCCTGCCGCAGCGAGGGTAGCTTTTATCTCATCAGGGTGATGTGCGTAATCGTCGACAACAGTTACGCCGTTGAAGACGCCTTTGCGCTCAAATCTGCGGTTAGTTCCGTAGAATTCAGCAAGCCCTTTCTTAATTGCGGCAATAGGAATATCAAGTTCAAGAGCTGCAGCAATCGCAGCAAGTGAATTGTATACATTGTGTATTCCCGGAACCATCAGGTCAATTGAAGATTCCTCACCGATTCCATAAGGCTCCCCGTTCTTAAGGAGTGTGTAATGACAGCGACCAAGGTCATCATATGCTATTCCGCGGGCACTGTAGGTACTCTTGTCAGGATCGGAACCTACTGTGATAACCTTCACATTGAGCCCTTTACAGAAATACTCATAATCCTCGATATCACTGTTGATGATAAGTGTTCCGCCTTCAGGAAGCCTCTCAACAAAGCGTCTGAAAGATGCACGTATGTCAGCAAGATCCTTGAAGAAATCAAGATGATCCTCCTTAACATTAAGAATAATGTTCATTGTTGGATTAAATGAAAGGAAACTGTTGGTATATTCGCATGCTTCGGTAACAAAAAGGTCTGATCGGCCAATTCTTATATTGCCGCCTATATCTTTGAGAATTCCGCCGACAGATATTGTAGGGTCAGCATCGGCGGCGAGAAGAATCTCTGAAAGCATGGAAGTTGTAGTCGTCTTGCCATGTGTACCGGCAATGTTAACAGCGGTCTTATAGTTAGCCATTATCTGACCGAGAAGCTCAGCCCTTGCCATCATTGGAATACCGGCCCTGACTGCCTGGGCGTATTCAGGGTTATCCGGATGGATTGCAGCCGTATATACTACAAGATCAATATCCGGTGTTATGTTGTCTGCGCTCTGTGGATAAGCAATGTGGCATCCGAGTGACTCAAGATGCGTTGTAAGAGGACTGCGTGCTGAGTCTGATCCCGATACGGTGAAATTCTTATTGCAGAGAATCATTGCAAGACCGCTCATACTGATCCCGCCTATTCCTATAAAATGAACATGTATGGGATTATCAAAATTAATTTTGTACATAAAATCTCCATTCCTGTGCATAGCGCACATATATCAATTCTGTATGCATCTGAATAAAATAACTTATAAAATAATTATAAAACAAAAAGCTGCATTAATAAATAAGTAAATGTAAATAAGCATACATCTTATAAACTGAGTATATTATATATATGTAAAAGAAATTTGTCCAATATGTATTAATGCATTGTATACACATTACACGATTAATGCTGAATTGTATTTAAAGTATACACATTATAGCGCAAAATGTTGATAAAAATTATTAAAAATTTTGGAAAAATTACAAAATTTCTTTTTACTTAAAATGTAGTATGTGATATAATTAACACATATTAAAAGTGCGGTGCAAATATAAGTTTTGGGCGGCATAAAAGTTGGGAGGTTATGCGGCATGATTAAGAAAGAAATGATTGCCATGCTTTTGGCAGGTGGACAAGGCAGCAGACTTGGAGTGCTTACAGCCAAGGTTGCAAAGCCTGCGGTTACTTTTGGGGGAAAGTACAGGATTATTGATTTTCCATTAAGCAACTGTATTAATTCAGGGATAGATACAGTAGGTGTTCTTACACAGTATCAGCCGCTCCGCCTCAACACGCACATCGGAATCGGTATCCCTTGGGATCTCGACAGGAACGTCGGAGGTGTGTCAGTACTTCCACCATATGAGAGAAGTACTAATAGTGAGTGGTATACAGGAACGGCTAATGCCATTTATCAGAATCTTGAGTATATGGAGACATATAATCCGGATTATGTGCTGATCCTGTCAGGTGATCACATTTACAAGATGGATTACAAGATAATGCTTGATTACCATAAAGCTAACAATGCAGACATTACGATAGCGGCAATGCCTGTTCCTATGGAAGAAGCAAGCAGGTTCGGTGTGGTTGTTACCGATAAGGACAGCAGAATCACAGAATTTGAAGAGAAGCCGGAACATCCAAAGAGCAATCTTGCTTCAATGGGCATCTACATATTCAGCTGGAAGGTCCTTAAGGAAGCGCTTATTAAGCTTAAGAACCAGCAGGGATGTGATTTTGGCAAGCATGTAATTCCATACTGCTTTGAGAATAATAAGAGAATATTTGCATTTGAATATAACGGATATTGGAAGGATGTCGGTACACTCAGTTCTTACTGGGAGGCTAACATGGAGCTTATTGACATAATTCCCGTATTTAATCTGTATGAGGAATTCTGGAAGATATATACTAAGACGGATGCACTTCCTCCACAGTATGTATCTAAGGATGCATATATTGAGAAGAGTATAATCGGAGAAGGCTCAGAGATATACGGACAGGTGTATAACAGTGTAATCGGTACGAGCGTAACGATTGAAGAGGGGGCTGTTGTGCGTGATTCCATTATTATGCAGGGATCTGTTGTTAAGAAAGGCAGCGTAATCAATAAGGCAATTATTGCTGAGAATGTAGATATTGGCGAGAATACCCAGCTCGGTGTCGGAGAAGAAGTGCCGAATGTGGAGAAACCGAAGATTTACAATTCAGGGCTTGTTACTATAGGTGAGAATTCAGTCATACCTGACGGAATTAAGATTGGTAAGAATACCGCGATATCAGGTGTTACGGTGCCTGAGGATTATACGGATGGAATGCTTCCGGGAGGCGGAATAATTATTAAGGCAGGTGAGGATGAATGAGAGCTATAGGAATTATTTTGGCAGGCGGCAATAATAAGATGATGAAAGAGCTTTCTAATAAGAGAGCTATAGCGGCAATGCCCATTGCAGGCAGCTACCGCAGCATTGATTTTGCATTAAGTAATATGTCTAATTCACACATAAGCAAAGTTGCTGTAATAACACAGTACAATGCACGTTCACTGAATGAGCATCTGAGTTCATCAAAGTGGTGGGATTTTGGACGTAAGCAGGGCGGATTGTTTGTATTTACTCCGACAATAACGGCAGACAGCAGCTACTGGTACAGAGGAACGGCAGATTCACTGTATCAGAATCTGCATTTTCTTAAGACAAGTCATGAACCATATGTAGTTATAGCATCAGGCGATGGTGTCTATAAGCTGGATTATGGTAAGGTACTTGAATATCATATCGAGAAGAAAGCAGACATTACTATGGTTGTCAAGAAGCTCGATGATAAGGAGGACCTTAAGAGATTCGGACTTGTAAGCATGTCTCCGGAAGGCAGAATCACAGAGATAGATGAGAAGCCTATAGAGACTAATCTTACAACTGCATCTATCGGAGTATATGTAATAAGAAGACGTCTTCTTATTGAACTGATTGAGAAAGCAGCTGAGGAAGACAGACATGACTTTGTAAAAGATATTCTTATCAGATATAAGAATCTGAAGAGAATATACGGATATAAGCTTGATACATACTGGAGCAATATATCAACGGTTAATTCGTATTATAAGACGAATATGGATTTCCTTGATAAGGATATCCGCAATTATTTCTTTAAGGAATATCCGGATATATATTCCAAGGTAGATGACCTGCCTCCGGCTAAGTATAATTATGGTGCTAATGTCAAGAACAGTCTGGTAGCAAGCGGCTGTATAATAAACGGTATGGTCGAGAATTCAGTACTGTTTAAGAAAGTCTATATTGGCAATAACAGTGTAATTAAGAATTCGATTATACTTAATAATACATATATCGGCGACAATGCATACATTGAGAACTGTATCGTTGAGAGTAACGGCACGATAAAGGCCAACACAAGGCATGTAGGGGAAGAGAGTGAACCAAAGATAGTTATTGAGAATGGTATTTCATACTTTTCTTAATCAATAATAAAGGGGGATACAATGAATATCACAGACATAAGAGTACGCAGGATTGCCAACGAGGGCAAGATGAAGGCAGTTGTATCGGTAACAATTGATGGAGAATTTGTGGTACATGACATCAAGGTTATTGATGGTGACAAGGGGTTATTTGTAGCTATGCCAAGCCGTAAGGCATCAGATGGCGAGTATAAGGATATTGCGCATCCTATTACTTCAGCAACAAGACAGTTACTCCAGAATGCTATTATAGAGGCTTATAATAGCACTCCTGATGAAGAATTATCACGAGCATAACCTCCTAAATATGCTAACAGAAAGCAGCACCGGCTGATTAATCGCCGGTGCTGCTTTCTGTTTGTTGTCTCTGATTTTGAAATTTATCGTCCGGGAGTCTTATAGCTGAGCAGCCCTATATTAATTAATCCAGTAGTGGATTCGTTCTGGATGATCATATGTATGATTACGGCTCATCTGTTGCGGAGATATGAGGAAATATGTGTAACGGGATACGACACCATATCCGCGGTCAGGAACGGGATCATCCCATGTAACTTATAAGAGTGCATATTTATCATGTAAATGGCTTGAGTTTTTATACTGCGTTTGCTAAAATTTATCGTATTGGATAATGGCATTAAAATGGGATTGAATGTTGAAAAAGGAGTGTCTTGTGAGCATAAAATTAGCAATATTTGATTTTGACGGTACGATTGCGGATACGAGAAAAGCCATTGTTGCGGCAAAGCAGAAGACGATGCGTCAGATGGGACTTGAGGTAGCGGATGAAAGAACGTGTGCATCTACGATAGGCTTCTCTGCAAAGACAGGATTTGAGATGATATATCCGCAATTGGAAGAGCAAAAGATTGATAAATGTGTTACTATATACAGGCAGGAATTCGAGCAGATAAGAAAGCTTATGCCGCCGGAGATATTTCCTGATGTGAAGGACGTGTTAGAGAGACTGAATCAAACACAGGTCGTGACCACGATTGCATCATCAAGGAATACGCCGTCGCTGAAGGGATTCCTTGATGACATGGGAATTGCGGAATATTTTCCATATATTCTTGGCGGCAATGATACCGGGAAACTTAAGCCTGACCCTGAGCCGGTTCTAAAGACACTGGAAGAGCTTGGATACAATGCATGTGAGGCATTGGTTATCGGAGACATGCCGATGGATGTTGCAATGGGAAAGAATGCGGGAACGCACACATGCGGCGTTACATACGGCAATGCTTCAAGGCAGCAGCTGGAGGATGCCGGGGCCGGGTATATAATTGACAGCATGAGAGAGCTTATAGAGGTAATAGACAGAATATAATCAGAAGATTGGAAGGATATATATAATGATGGATATTCGTAATATCAAAAGAAAAATAATGCAGGCAGTGACAGCGGCAGCGATGACAGCAGCAGTGACGGCCGGCATATGTATGACCGGAGCTGTGACAGCACAGGCAGCAGAGCAGACAGCACAGACGGCAGAGCAGAAGACCGGAGCGGACTCTTCGGTTCAGGCGTCAAAGGTCAATATAAATATAGTACCTGCCAATAAGGAGTCAACGGCAAAGATAAAGGATGGTTCATATTCAACGTCGATAACATTTACGGCAGATAATACATTGACGATTACGCCGGCCGATGCAAATGACAGAATATACGGACTGTACATAACATGGGCGGCAAGACCGGGAGAATGGACACTTACATATGACGGCGGTACTAAGAAATGCGGCCGGAATGCATTTCTGCATGAATATGTGGAGATACCTGAGGGAACTACATCAGCGGTTATAGAATTATCACAGAAGGAAAAGATATGTAATATTGATGCATATTCAGCGGGAACACTGCCTGATGACGTACAGGTGTGGGAGCCTGAGTGTGCAAGGGCGGATATGCTTGTGCTCTCAACACATGCGGATGATGAGATACTTTTTCTTGGAGGAGTTCTTGCACAGTATGCGGGTGAGGATAAGCTTGATGTACAGGTTGTATATTTCTCTAATTATTTTGGCGGGACGGTAATTCGTGAGCATGAGAAGCTTGACGGACTGTGGGAACTTGGAGTAAGGCATTATCCGGTTAACGGTGATTTCCCCGACCAATATGCGGATGACCTTGCGGCGGCAGAAAAGCTGTATGGACATGATGAAGCAGCAGCATTTGTTGTGGAGCAGATAAGAAGATTCAAGCCGCAGGTCTGTGTGGCACAGGATACGGATGGTGAGTACGGACACGGCACACATAAGCTTACCTCTGCTGCGATGCAGGAGGCGGTTACTGTCAGCATGGATTCGGATAAATATCCTGAATCTGCGGCAGAATACGGAGTGTGGAATGTTGCCAAGACATATATACATCTGTATGGAGAGAATAAGATTAAGCTTGACTGCAGACAGCCGCTTGACAACCTTGGAGGAAGGACGGCGCTTGAGGCTGCAACGGCGGCATATAAAAAGCATGTGTCACAGCAGTGGTGCTGGTTCTATGTATCTGATACCTATGAGTACAGTATTTCGGATTTTGGACTTTACAGGACTACTGTGGGAGAAGATACCGGCAATGATATGATGGAGCATATTACATCATATGAGGAGCAGGAAAAGCAGGCAAGGCAGCAGGCGGAGGAGCGCAGGGCAAAGAAGCAGGCTGAAGAGGAGTCAAAGGCAAAGGCTGAATATGAATTGCAGTACGGAGTACCTGTTGGAGAATCATCACCTGACAAGGTTCCGCAGTTCCTTGAAAAAGTCGGAATAACAATTATTTTAATGATAGCGGTAATGCTTGTGATAGCACTGGCTGCAGCATTTGTAAGCTCAATGGTATATAGGCAGAAGAACATGAAAAAGTCACGCAGACAGAAGCGTGGGACAAAGAAGCGCAGATAGGAGCAGATATGTATATAATAGCAGGACTTGGTAATCCCGGAAAACAGTATGAGGGAACAAGGCATAATATTGGATTTGCAGTAATAGACGAGCTTGCGGACGCATATAACATTAATATGGATATGGCAAAGCACAAGGGAATATGCGGTAAAGGAATGATCGGAAGCAATAAAGTTCTTCTGGTGAAGCCACAGACATTTATGAATAACAGCGGAGAGTGCTTAAGAGAGGTGCTCGATTATTATAAGGAAGATGTTGATAATGTTCTGGTGATATATGATGATATATGCCTGGATGTCGGCAGGCTGCGCCTGAGACCGAAGGGAAGTGCCGGCGGACATAACGGAATCAAGAGTATAATAGCACATCTTGGTACAGAGGAGTTCTCAAGAATAAGAGTGGGCGTGGGTGACAAGCCTAAGAATTATGATCTTGCTGACTGGGTGCTTGGTCATTTTCCGAAGGAGCAGCTCGATGATGTCAGGGCAGGAATCGACAAAGCAGTTAAGGCTGTGCCGGTAGTACTTGACCGTGGTATTGAGGAAGGCATGAATGAGTTCAATGCAAAGTAAGAATAAAAGTAAAGTATTTAATGAGCCGATACATGAACTGGCGGGATATGAGAGCATAACAAAGGGGCTGTCGGTACAGGGCAGCGCCATGATGCTCAGCGGGTGCATTGACTCCGGTAAAGCGCATATGATACAGGCGCTCGGAGCCGATGCTTTTTGTCGTGTAATTATAACGTATGATGAGGCAAAGGCAAGGGAGATTGTGGATGACAGCCGCTTCTTCAACAGAAATACGGTGTTCTATCCGGCAAAGGATCTTATATTCTACAGTGCCGATATCAGAAGCAACGAGCTTACATCACAGAGAATGAAGGCCATAAGGGCAATCATTGAAAATGAAGGCGACCTCACGGTTGTCACAACGATAGACGGCTGTGCCGATATGCTCATGACAAGGGAAAAGCTTGAGTCGGGAATTCTGACATTTGAAGAGGGAGGAATTGTTGACCTCGCACAGCTTAAGAAGCAGCTTGTGCTGCTCGGATATGAGAATATGGGACAGGTGCAGGCACCGGGAGAGTTCGGAGTACGTGGCGGAATCATTGACATCTTCCCGCTTACCGACGAGACACCGGTAAGAATTGAATTGTGGGATGATGAGATAGATTCAATTCGTTCATTTGATGTGGAGAGCCAGCGTTCAATCGAGAGGCTTCAGAAGGTGACAATATATCCGGCAACGGAGTATGTCCTTACACAGGTGGAGATAGATGACGGTGTTGCTGCCATTAATGATGAAGTCGCAAAGCAGGCGGACATTTTCAAAAAAGCTGACAAATATGAGGAATTGTCGAGGCTTAAGGCAATTCCCGATAATTTCAATGAGACAACTGATATAGACAAATTTGTGCATTCATTTGTAAAGGATACAGTGTCGCTTATTGAGTATTTTGACAGGGAGACAACGCTGTTTGTGCTTGATGAGCCTAACAGAATTGCGGAGCGCATGGAGCTTGTCGAGTTTGAATTCACCGACAGCACGAAGAACAGGCTTGAGAAGGGCTATATAATTCCAAGTCAGGCAGATATGATATTTACATGCCGCGAGATATATGCGAAGGTGAACTGCCGCAGGCTGCTTGTGGTGTCAACTCTTGAATATAAACCGAATGGGCTTGATATTGCCGAACATTTTAAGGTGGATTCAAAGAGTATAAGTTCATACAATAACCGTTTTGAGTATCTTGTTGCAGACCTCAAAAAATATAAAAAATCCGGCTACAGGATTGTGCTCATATCGAACTCAAGAACACGTGCGATGCGCATGGTTGATGATCTGCGTGATAACGGGATAGATTCATATTTCAGCGAGGATTATGACAAAGCTCTTGTTGAAGGCGAGATTATGGTAACTTACGGCAACATACACAAAGGTTTTGAATATCCGATAGTTAAGTTTGTTGTCATTGCCGAAAGTGATATATTCGGACAGGAAAAGAAAGATAAGAAGCGCAGAAAGAAGCAGTACAACGGTAAGGCGATTGCTGACTTTAACGAGCTTGCCATAGGTGACTATGTTGTACATGAAAATTACGGTCTTGGAATATACCGCGGTATCGAGAAGATTGAAGTAGAGGGAATAGAGAGAGATTATATAAAGATTGAATACAGCGGAACGGATACGCTTTACATTCTTGCAACACAGCTTGATGTATTGCAGAAGTACGCAGGGGCTGATGCGAGAAAGCCAAAGCTTAACAAGCTTAACAGTCAGGAATGGGGCAAGACAAAATCCAAGGTTAAGACTGCTGTTGAGCAGGTCGCAAAGGATCTTGTGGAGCTGTATGCAAAACGCCAGAATGAGCAGGGCTTCCAGTTTGGCGAGGATACGGTGTGGCAGCGTGAGTTTGAGGAGATGTTCCCTTACGAGGAGACCTCTGACCAGCTTGCGGCAATTGAAGATACAAAGCATGATATGCAGAGTACAAAAATTATGGACAGACTTATATGTGGTGATGTCGGCTACGGTAAGACGGAGGTCGCCATAAGAGCGGCATTCAAAGCTGTCCAGGACGGTAAGCAGGTTGCGTACCTTGTACCGACAACGATACTTGCGCAGCAGCATTTTAACACATTTGAACAGAGAATGAAGGACTTCCCTGTTAAGGTGGCGATGCTGTCAAGATTCAGGACACCGAAGGAGATTAAGCAGACGATAGCTGATCTCAGGAAGGGTATGGTTGATATTGTAATCGGAACTCACAGGCTGTTATCTAAGGATGTTGAGTATAAGGATCTGGGGCTGCTTATTATTGACGAGGAACAGAGATTTGGCGTGTCACACAAGGAGAAGATTAAGAAGCTTAAGGAAAATGTTGATGTCCTTACGCTCAGTGCAACACCTATTCCGCGTACGCTTCACATGAGCCTTGTCGGAATAAGGGATATGAGTGTGCTTGAGGAGCCTCCGGTTGACAGAATGCCTATACAGACATTTGTAACTGAGCAGAATGATGAGATGGTGCGTGAAGCAATCAACAGAGAGCTGGCAAGAGGCGGACAGGTATATTATGTGTATAACAGGGTGCGTAATATTGATGAGGCTGCAAGCCGTATACAGCAGCTTGTTCCGGATGCCAATGTCGCGTATGCGCACGGACAGATGGACGAGAAGACGCTGGAAGCTATTATGTATGATTTTATAAATGGTGACATAGACGTTCTTGTATCAACGACAATCATTGAGACGGGTCTGGACATTTCCAATGTTAATACAATGATTATCGAGGATGCAGAAAATCTCGGACTGTCGCAGCTATATCAGCTCCGCGGGCGTGTGGGACGTTCTAACAGGACTGCTTATGCATTCCTTCTGTACCGCAGGGGGAAGATGCTGAAGGAGGTTGCGGAGAAGAGGCTTCATGCAATCAGGGAATTCACTGAGCTTGGTTCAGGCTTTAAGATTGCAATGAAGGATCTTGAGATACGTGGTGCCGGTAATGTACTTGGAGAAGCGCAGCACGGCCACATGGCAGCGGTAGGATATGACCTGTACTGCAAAATGCTTAACGAGGCTGTCAATGAACTTAAGGGAATCTCTAATGGTGCGGATTTTGAGACGGTTGTAGACCTTAATGTGGATGCATTTATACCTTCCACTTATATCCGCTCAGAAGCTCAGAAACTTGAGATATATAAGCGTATTGCGGCTATTGAGACAAGTGATGAGCAGATGGATATGCAGGATGAACTTACTGACCGATTCGGTGACCTTCCGCATTCGGCGAACAATCTTCTGACGATTGCCCTTATAAAATCAGTGGCGCACAAGGCAGATGTTCGTAAGATAAAGGGTGGCGTGGTTAATAAGGAAGACTGGCGTGTGGAGATTTTCTTCAAACAGGATGCGGCGATAGATGTGGCACAAATACCGGATTTTCTTGAAAGACATGAGCCGTTCCTTACATTCAGACCGGGCAATGATCCGTATTTTGTGTATGAAGCAAGACATAAGGACTTCCCGACAGATTCGGCATTTCTGGCGGCGTTGGAGACTCTTTTGGAGGGGATTCCCAAGTGCTGATTAAGACACGCTCTCGCTTGGATGAAAGGCGCAGCGGTACTAAGCTCGCCTGCCGCTATTGCGGCGGCTCGCTAAGTGCCGGCGCTTTCATACAGTCTTAATCAGCACATGGGAATCCCTGTGGATAGGGGGGCGATGCGCTTCGCTGTCGCCCCAGCCTCGGCGATGCGCTTCGCTGTCGCCCCATGCCCCGGCGATGCGCTTCGCTGTCGCCCAGGTCCCGCAGTGTGATATTGTGATATAGATAAGCAAATACCAATCAATTAAAGTGAATTACCTCTTCTTATAAAGAATCAGTTCGGGATTCGTCACGTTGGTTCCATTGACGTTATTTTTATCATATGTGCAGACCAGAATAAAGTCCATATCCGCGACAATGCCGAAGTACCTTTCACCACCGAATTCACATTCAAGCTGATTACCAAGATAAGTCTTCTGGTCATTGAGAAATTTTACTTTTGAATTATTCGGAAGTGTGTATTCGGGATTGACGTATTTTCCGATGAGAGCATTCAGCTTATCAAGCTTAGGCATTCCTTCTATATGAAGCTCATTGATTTCGTTAACCAACTGATGCTTGAATTCATCAAACTGTCCATTGTCACTGAGTTCTTCATATCTTTTCCAATAATCCAGTTGTGGAAGCAGATTTTTCAGGTAAGAGCGTGCCTGCTCCTCTGAAATATTTTCATTTACCATATTTTTTACACAGACATCAATCAATTCGTCCATATTGCTGTATGTGTAAGTTCCGTCGGCATAACACCATTTGCAATAGTCCTCATTCAATGAGCCGTCGCGGTCGCGGCCTATAATGGAATCGTCTTCAAGAGGCATTCCGCAGCACTGGCAGATGAGCCTGCGGGGTGCGCCCAGAAGTGTATTGATTGAAACATTGAACTCTTTGGATAAAAGCTTTAGGGTCTCTGTATTCGGAATTGTCTCTCCGTTCTCCCAGCGTGATACTGCCTGCCGTGTCACCATGATTTTCTCTGCAAGTTCATCCTGTGACATTCCTCTTTCGGTACGAAGCTGTAAAATGATATTTTTTGTTTCCATAGCTGTCACCTCCATAAACATATCATACAGACAAATCCATGTTATGAAAAGCAACCTGCTGTTGCCATACCATGTCTATATGATTTGATCATCACTCTTTGGTCATGACTTTCTTGCATCACCTTAGTTTACTCCAGACCATAAGAAAATCTTTTTCATTTGTAGCGCTGTCAAGACTTTCTGACCGGATTACAAAATGTTCCCTTTGGTAAAAAGCAACTGCCCTGCTGTTTTTTTGGTATACATTTAAACTCATAGCAGGCTTTATTGCCTTTACATAATCCAGAAGCTGCCTGCCGATACCCTTTGAGCGCATAGATCTTTCCACGAAAATTCCTTCTATGTAATCTTCGTTTAATCCTATAAAACCGCTTATATGTTTTGAAGCGTTATCTTCATATACATATATTTCAGCCTGTGGCAGCACGTCCTTAACCATATCGGCATTATCCAGCCAGTATTGTGCAGGAATAAAGCTATGTGCATCTATATTTGAATCCAGCCATATCTGCATAATTGGTAATAAATCATTTTCATTAAATTCACGAATCATAGTAAGCCTTTCAAAATTGAGGTTGTCTGGTAATTAATTAGCTTAACGCCTTTATCAGCCTGAAGACCTGCTTCGCGGTGACAGAAGCGTTAAGGCGTGCGGTGTCAGGTGACATTGCTTCCTCAAGTGTAGTTATGCCGGTAAGTATTGGGAAAAATGCGTCGATTCCGTTATCGTTGCATACACCGGCATCATCTGAGGCGCATCCGCAGAATGCAATAACAGGTATTCCGTATTCCTTTGCAATTGCGGCAACGCCGGCAGGTGCCTTACCCATAACGGTCTGGCTGTCAAGACGGCCTTCTCCTGTTACTACGATATCGGCAGTCCTGATATATTCGCGCAGATTGATTGCCTCAAGAATTATGTGTGTGCCTGATTCAAGTGATGCGTTAAGAAATGTATGAAATGCGAATCCCAGTCCTCCTGCCGCACCTGAACCGGGGAAGCATGCATCAGCATTGCCGGATGTCATTCCGGCAATGTCTCCGGCGATATCCGCATAATGTGTCAGCCATGTGTCCATATCGGCAATCATTTGGGGAGTTGCACCTTTTTGCGGGCCGAACACAGCACTGCAGCCACTGGCACCACAGAGAGGGTTGGTTACGTCACAGGCAATACGGAAGGTGCATTCCGAAAGCTCAGGCAGTGCATTATCTGTTGTGATGTTTTTAAGATTTTTAAGACCTATGGCACCAAAAGGAACCTGACGCCCATTATCGTCAAGCATACCGAAGCCAAGAGCCTGCAGCATACCGATGCCGCCGTCATTGGTTGCGCTTCCGCCAATACCGATTATAAAATCGCGGCAGCCCTCGTTAATGGCATCCTTTATAAGCTCACCCACGCCATATGTAGTTGTATAAAGCGGATTGCGCATATCAGCAGGAAAATCCGCGGGAACCAGAGTGATTCCGGCTGCCTTGGCCATCTCGATTACGGCAGTGGAAGAGCCGTTGCTGTTTAGTATTCCGTACATGCTCTTTACAGGCCTGCCGACAGGTCCGGTTACGGTAATATTTTTAATGATGCCGTTATTGCCGGCTGTAAGTGCGGCAACTGTGCCTTCGCCGCCATCAGCAAGCGGTCTTATTGTAATATTGGCATCAGGCATGGCACTGCGTATACCGTCAGCAATACTGTTGCCGGCTTCGTATGATGTAAGACTTCCTTTAAATGAATCAATCGCAATAACTATTCTCATAGCTGGTCTCCATTCCTGCCCGGTTTCCGGGACATCTCAAGTCTGCTCAGGCACAAAAAGCTGTGGCTGCATGCAGCATTTATAAGATAAGTATATCAGTATATTTTAAAATGTCAGTAAAAATGTTACGGACTGACATATCCGGATTGCCGCATAAAGATTCCGGGTCATGTCAAGGGTTGCATGAACCGTAATAAGCAAATATAATAAATAAGTATGTATAAGCTATTTGTGCCTGCGGAATGGAGGATTGTTATGTCATTAGAGAGAGCAAAGAAATATCTTAAGGATAAAGGATTTGGAGACAATATTATAGAGCTGGAGGATTCAAGTGCCACGGTTGAGCTTGCGGCACAGGCACTGGGCGTTGAGCCGGGAATGATTGCAAAGACGATGTCATTCATGCAGGGTGACAAGCCGGTGCTCATTCTTATGGAAGGAACGGCTAAGATAGATAACAGAAAATATAAGGACACATTTCATGTTAAGGCGAAGATGATACCATTTGATGAGGTTGAAGGAATCGTGGGACATGCTCCGGGCGGTGTGTGTCCGTTTGGAATCAATGACGGGATTGAGGTCTATCTTGACGAGAGCCTTAAGAGATTTGATACGGTATATCCTGCGGCCGGCAATGACCACAGTGCGGTACGGCTTACGATTGACGAGCTTTCGGATGCGGCCGGTGCGGTATCATGGGTCGATGTGTGTAAGGAACAGCAGGAATAAGGAGTTGTATGAAGAAGATTGTACTTGGAATACTGGCACATGTTGATGCCGGTAAGACAACGCTTGCGGAAGGGATTCTGCATGCATGCGGGACGATAAGAAAAGCAGGACGTGTGGACCATAAGGACGCATTTCTTGATAACGGAGAGATGGAGAGGGCGCGCGGAATTACGATTTTTTCCAAGCAGGCGAGAGTTACGTGGAAGGACTGTGACATAACAATCCTTGATACGCCGGGACATGTTGATTTTTCGGCTGAGATGGAGAGAACTCTGCAGGTGCTTGACTATGCGCTTCTTGTGATAGACGGCAAAGACGGTGTGCAGGGGGATGTCCATACTTTATGGCAGCTCCTTGGCAGATACCGCGTGCCTGTGTTTATATTTGTAAATAAGATGGACCAGCCGGGAACGGACCGGGAAGCTGTTCTGACAGAGCTTAGGCATAAGCTTGATAATAATATCATGGAGATTCCGTCAGACATAGCATCTGAGCCTGAGGCAGCAGAAGAGCTTGCAATGTGCAGCGAACAGCTTATGGAGGAATATCTTGAGAATGGCAGTATAGAGGTTGACTCTGTTAATGACGCAATCTGCGAAAGAAAGCTCTTTCCGTGCTTCTTCGGTTCGGCGCTTAAGGAGGAAGGAATTACAGAACTTCTTGACGGAATTAATTCCATGACTGAGAACATGGAATATCCTGAGGAATTCGGCGCAAGGGTATATAAGATAGGACGCGATGCGTCAGGTGTCAGACTTACGTATATGAAGGTTACAGGCGGTACACTCAGGGTTAAGATGATGGTTGGCAACAGCTGCAGTGCTGATGGAGACAATGTATGGGAGGAAAAGGCTGACCAGCTTCGTCTGTATAACGGTGCGGGCTATCAGATGGCGGAAAAGGTTGAGGCAGGCGATATATGTGCGGTAACCGGACTCCTGAAAACATTTGCGGGACAGGGACTTGGAATTGAGAGTGAGAACTCGGCGCCGGTGCTTGAACCGGTAATTACCTACCGCCTTATTCTTAATGATGAAACTGACCCGGTTGTTGCGCTTGGCAAGGTGAGGCAGCTTGAGGAGGAAGAGCCGGAGCTTCATGTCACATGGCAGGAGGAGAGCCGTGAGATTCATATTCAGGTCATGGGGCAGGTGCAGATGGAGATTCTTAAGAGCACGCTTGCGGAAAGATTTGGCATCGAAGCTGAATTTGATGCGGGAAGCATTGTCTACAAGGAAACACTTGCAGAGCCTGTTGTGGGAATAGGACATTTTGAGCCATTAAGACATTATGCGGAGGTACATCTGCTGATGGAGCCAGGGGAGCGCGGAAGCGGCGTACAGATTGCTTCGTTATGCAGTTCGGATGAGCTTGATAAGAACTGGCAGAGACTTATTCTGACACATCTTGAGGAGAGAATACATCCCGGCGTGCTTACCGGCTCAGAGCTTACGGATGTGAGAATCATTCTGATTGCGGGAAGGGCGCATGATAAGCACACCGAGGGCGGCGATTTCCGTCAGGCAACATACCGCGCCGTGCGTCAGGGGTTGAGAAGCGGGCGTAATATCCTGCTTGAGCCGTGGTTTGATTTCAGGCTTGAGGTCCCTGCTGACAACATAGGAAAAGCGATGTCGGACGTGACAAGGATGCATGGGGAATTCCAGCCGCCGGTAACTGAGGGAGATAAATGCATTCTCACCGGAAGCGCCCCTGCGGCAGCTATGCGTGATTACAGCAGGGAAGTAACAGCATACACAAGGGGGCATGGCAGGCTTACATGTACCCTTAAGGGATATGAGCCGTGCCATAATGCTGAGGAAGTAATTGCCGGATGCGGTTATGACCCGGAAGCAGATACCGCCAATCCCACAGGTTCGGTGTTCTGTGCGCATGGTGCAGGTTTTGTTGTGCCGTGGTATGAGGTAAGGGACTATGCACATGTTGAAGATGGCTGGAAGCCGGATGACGGCAACGGCACATATACAGCTAATGCTGTGAATAATGAAAATGATATAGGCGGAATCGCAGTTCCTCTCAAAAACGCATCATACAGAAGCAGTGAGCAGTACATAACACAGGAGGAGATTGAAGAGATATTCCGTCAGACGTACCGCAAGAAGCCGGAGGAATTGAGCCTTTTCAAGAAACATAACGGAAGAAAATATTCCAATACGGGAAGCCAGGACCGGACAGGTAGTGTATCGGAAAAACGCCATATACCTAAGCAGGAGCCGCTTGATGAATATCTGCTCGTTGACGGATATAATATTATATTTGCATGGCCGGAACTTAATGAGCTGTCGAAGGACAATCTGGACAGCGCAAGAAGAAAGCTTATGGACATACTCTGTAATTATCAGGGATATAAGGGCTGTAATCTGATTCTTGTATTTGATGCATATAAGGTTAAGGGGAATCCGGGTTCGGTTGAAAAATATCATAACATTTATGTTGTGTATACAAAGGAAGCGGAGACGGCAGACCAGTATATCGAGAAGACAGTTCATGACATGCACCAGACGCCGCCTAACAAGGGAAGATACCGTGTGACAGTGGCAACGTCCGATGCGCTTGAACAGATGATAGTGTGGGGCAACGGAGCCCAGAGAATATCAGCACTTGGTTTCAAGGCTGATGTTGAAAATGCATCACAGGGCATTAAGATGGAGAATCTGTAGTATTACCCACAGTGCCGCATGCGTTGCAGACAGCATCCATGGCAGCTTTATCAAAATCAAAATGCACACGTCCGCTTTCAGTTGCGGCACCAAGCTTATTATAGAATTCTATCGAGGGTTTATTCCAGTCAAGGCAGCTCCACTCCATGCCGGAATAGCCCTCTTTTGCTGCAATCTCTGCAACCTGCATGAACAGCGTTCTGCCAAAACCGTTCCCGCGGTATTCATCCTTTACAAAGAGGTCTTCAAGATAGATTCTGCCTGCTGCTGCAAATGACCCGAATATCGGGTAATAAAGAGCGTATCCGACAGCGCTTCCGTCTATCTCAGCAATCAGAACCCCGGCTGCCATGCGCTCAAAAAGCCAGTGACGAAGCTGCTCAACGGTTGCCGTCATATCCTGTGGGCGTTTCTCATATTCGGCCAGCCCGCGGATAAGTCCGTGTATTACGGGAGTGTCCTGTGGTGTGGCTCTGCGTATTGTGAGATTAGTGGTCATGGGAGTACTCCTTTTATAACTCTTTATAACTTTTTACAATAAAGAAAATGTATTCTTCGGAGAACTCATTCCTGGGAGAACTCATTCCCAGGAAAATCAGCCCACCGCTCAGAAGAGATAACGTCTTCCGTGATGAAGCATTCCGGAGCAGGGGCAAGCACATGCCTTGTCACATTGAATATGCCACGGGCATTGCAAAGGACCGATGGTGCATCACCAAACATTACATTGCGGGCAGCGCCGCAGTCAATATATGCCTGTGCAAGCTTTACAAAATCCTCAGATATGTGCGGCTGGGATGCATTATAATGCTTACGCATATAGACGGTATGGCTGTTGCCGGAATTGTCGATAACCGACAGCTTCATAGGCTTGTCTGAAAGGCGGTTAGGAACATTAAGAACTTCCTCGACACTATGTATATATGTGTTGCGGGCGTGTGTGACACCTATCAGAAGAATCTTTCCGTCAACGTCCTTAAGGCGGTCATAGCAGCCGCCCGGAGTGCATGGGGTGTTGCATGAGAGTTCGCCCGCTATATAGCTTTCGGCATTGCGCCCAAAGGCAGCAATGCTGTGTGTAGGATGCAGCGAACGGACTACACCCGGACGCTTGCGGAAAAGCTCCGTAAGAATGCCGACACAGCTCTCACTGTTGCTGACATCAAATACGGGATTGGATTCGTTCACAGTCTTCCATGTATGCGTAGGAAGCAGCAGCAGACCGTCTGCAAAGAATTCCATGAGCGCGTCAAGCACGGTGTCGGCACCGCCTTCAACATTGCCGACTGCTTTCATGGATGAATGTATAAGAATTGTCTCAGAACCTGTAAGTCCCATGGATTTCAGGTCATTAATAATGGATGATTTTGTCATGGCTGTCACCTTTTGACCCTTGGTATCATTTTAGTATATATATTTTAACATTTATTTAAAATAAAAGCACTACAATACCAAGTATAACAAGGATTATTCCGGTTGCACGGTTGAGTGTTGCAGGCGTTGCTTTGTTGGCAAATACGGCGGCAATACGCGCCCATATAAGTGTAAACACTATGCAGAGCAGGCATACCGTAATGTCAGGCATACCGCCGATTGCAAAATGTGAGACAGCGCCGGTGAAAGCCGTGAAGGCCATGATAAATACGCTTGTGCCTACGGCAGTCTTCAGCTCATAGCCAAGAACCGATGTGAGGATAAGAAGCATCATCATGCCGCCGCCTGCACCGACAAAGCCGCAGATAAAGCCGATTATCATGCCGCATATAACAGACTGTATTGCGCGCTTCTTTGCGGATACGCCCTGCATTGCTTCCTTTGTAGTCATGACAGGACGTACAATGAACTTAATACCGAGAAGAAGTGTCATAAATACAGAAAAATTACCCATTGCTGCTGAAGGAACAAGGCTTGATATATAGCTTCCGACAACAGTAAACGCAAGTACCGTAACCATCATGATAAGTCCATTGCGGATATCAAGATTCTTGTTCTTACCATAGGTGTACGCTGATACGGCGCTGGCAAGCACGTCTGATGACAGTGCAATTCCGACTGCGATATACGGATCCATTCCAAGAAATGTAATAAGAATAGGACTGATGACCGCTGCGGCACTCATACCGGCAAAGCCTGTGCCAAGCCCGGCTCCCATACCGGCAAAAAATGTTACTATAACTGTTAATAAAAATTTACTCATGCTGACCTCCTGTATGTTGAGAATTAAGAATATTGTCAATGTTATCTTCCATTACATGTACAACATTGTTGAGAATACTGCGTGTATTGGCATCCATTCCGGCAAGAAGCTGATCCATAAAGCTGCGCTGGAGCTGCTGCCCGCGGCTGATGACATCGGATGCCCTGTCTGTGCAGATAAGCTCAACCTTGCGGCGGTCACCGTCAACAGTCTGCCGTGTCAGGTAACCTTCACGGACAAGCCTGTCCACATTCACAGACACAAGATTAGCCTTAAGCTTACGCACCTCAACTATGTCGCTTGCAGTACGGTACGCCGGATTATTGGCAAGAAACATAAGTATGTCAAATGCGGTCTGCGGCAGATTAAGCTCCTGACAAAGTGGTCTGCACATGGCATTGTAGGCAAGAGAGAGCTTTCTTGCAAATTCGATATTTATGAAGCTGGTATTGGATTTCAAGGTGTCACATCCTTTCTAAACATTCATATTTGAATAGTTCAAATTTGAAATAATTATATTATATGCAGCGAAAATGTCAACCGTCATTTTTACTCGAAATGTGGGTAATATATACTATTTATGCAAAAATATATTGTAAAGCATATAAAAGAATGGTATGGTTATGGCGTAGATAATTATAGGGTGTAATTATCAATTGGGTGAGGAGTATAATATATTTTATAAGGGAGAAAAGGGATGAAAAACAACTTCAAAAAATGTGCCACAAGATTAGTGGCAGTGATGCTTGCGGCTGCAATATCGGTGGGCGTGCTTCCGTGTACATTGGTATATGCACAGGATAAGGAGAATCCGGTATATCCGTATACGATATTTGCCGGTTCCGGTGATGATGGTGCTATCACAATTAAGGCAGACAGCTTCAATGTTAATGGTGATATCGCAACGAATGGAACAATTATTGCATCGGGTAATCTGAATATAAACGGTAAAAAGACAGAAAAAGCCGGTGAGCAGATGATATCAGCGGTAAAAAGGCTTGAAGCCGCATATTACAGTGGCAATAACGTAAAAGACATTTCAGGGGATTTTCAGAAAAAGGATAATAATATAAACATCAACAATCCAATGCGTGTATCAGGCACGCTCGGTCTTCAGGGCAATGTGAGCCTTAATGCGGCAGTGATTGCGGACGGAGACATAACAATATCAGATGGAGTACTCAACTGCAATTCACCGTTAATCTGCTCCAGAACGGGCAGCATAACAATAGAGGCCGGCAGTGCGGGGCTTGGTGGTCTTATATATGCACCGGAGGGTGCAGTCACATTAAAATCAGACAATCTCAACCTTAACAATATAGTAATAATAGCGGACAATGTAATTATCAGCGGACGCAATATCAATGCCGGATATGGAAGAAGCGCGGCGGCAGCGATAGGAACCGAATCGGATGAGCCTGAGCAAAAGCCGGACACGCTTGATGCATTTATCCTGCTTTTCGGAGAATATGATACCAGAACAGGAAATATAGAGCTTGGCTGGATAACAGACTGTGAGGCAGCAGACTGTGAGATACAGGAGTCGGATGACGGAAGCTCATATTCAAAGACAGCCGCTGTCAAGGGCACATCCGAATATACATATGCCGTAAAAGAAGCATTTTCTTTAAAATACATACGCATAGTATTAACAGACTCAGAAGGAAGGCGCAAGACAAGCGAACCACTCATAATACGCAGCAATGGTGTCGGCTACGAGGCAAAGATGGCGGACAGCGACAATGACGGACTTCCTGATGCTTATGAAAAGATGCTCGGAACCAATCCAGATAATGCAGATACGGATTCAGACGGTCTGACAGATTATCAGGAGATAGTGCTTACAGACACAGATCCATTAAAATACGATTCGGCAACTCCGGGAATATCAGATGCCGATGCCGATGGTGATAACGATGGCTTAAGCAATATAAGGGAGATACAGCTAGGAACAGATGCGGCAAGAACGGATACTGACGGAGATGGGCTGACGGATTATGAAGAGACAGAGATATATGGTACAGATCCGCTTAATCCTGATACAGACAATGACACCATATCGGACAGGGATGAGATATTGGCAGGACTTAATCCGCTTAATCCATCAACAAACGGTGTGCCTGATGCGGAATGTACATTTGCCCAGACAATAAGCAAAGACAGCAATGTATTAAAAGAAATCAATACAGATGATAACCCATATGAATTATCAATAGACATTACGGCGGCAGGATATGCGGAGGGCAGCATTGAAGTGGAAGAAAGCGGCTATTCCGCTGCGATTGCCAATGACATTATTCTTGGAAAGGCAGCTGAAATCATATATTCAAACAGAATCGATAAAATTACCGTGAAATTTTCCAATGTTTCATATGAAAGCAGCAAAGCGGAGAATGACAGCGGGGCATTTGCGGGAATAAAAAGATTCAACATATTCAGATATTTCGAGGAAGTAAACATGCTGCTTCCTGTCGAGACATATTATGACGAGGCTTCAGGCACGATATATACAGATACGGACATGACAGGAACCTACTGCCTCGTTGATATGGAAGAATGGCTTGATGCAATAATGCCGGAAAACAGCGGCTCAGAGACAGCAGGCACAGATATCGGTGTGATGAGCTTACAGGCGGATACAGAGGTTATGGCTTTGAACGGAAGTCCCACAGAAGCAGCTCAGCATGCAGTAACGGTACCTGCCGGGGATATTGAGATATCTCAGTACAACGGACATGGATATGCAATATTTGACATGGACATGACATGGGAAGAGGCAAGGGATTATTGTCAGTCACTTGACGGACACCTTGTTACAATAGGCAGTCTTGAGGAGAATATGTTCATACAGTCATTGGTATCTAATGCAGGAATAAAGTATGCTGCAATAGGAATGAGTGATGAGGAAGAGGAAGGCACATGGGTATGGGTGACCGGAGAGCCTATGGACTTTACATTCTGGAATTATCGCGAGCCTAATAATGCCGGTAATGAGGGACAGGATCATGGGTATATGTATGACAATGGACGATGGGATGACGGATTTTATAATGTGAGATATCCGTTTATATGCGAATGGGATAATGGCTATACAAGTGATAATCAGTATATGTCATTTACCCCTACCGGCTGGAAATGGATAAAACTTAAGGACAAGCTGTCACCGAGAAATAAGGTCGATACTGATGAAGATGGACTTGTAGATTGGCAGGAAGTAAAATCGAATCTGCTAAAAACAGACGAAAATGATAATGTAATATTACCTACTTTCGAAGAAATATTAGAGCAGCTTGGCCCTGAACAATCAGTTATAGACAGTGCCTTAAAAATGTCTATAGCTAATAATGGAGATTTTGTAAGAGAAAAAATTGATAAACTTCGGTCAAAAAGAGTGCTTCCGTTGAATTCAGACCCAACCAAAGAGGATTCAGATGATGATGGACTTATGGATGGAAGAAATGTAGTATACAATAATAAGGTATTGGTTCCTACAGATTCTGCACCTTTTTATGCTAATGGAGATAAGAAAATATGGGATGCACAAAGAAAACAGATAGACGCAGGAAATATACAAACACAATATGCAGATGATGATATTCCATATAATAAGCCAATGAATATAGCAGCTAAATATGCAGATTTAATTGTGGATGGTTTTTTAAAAATTGATTCAGAAGATTATAAACAGATTGCTACTTATTGTAGAAAACATGTTAAAGAGTATTTTAATTCTGAAAAAGATGCAAAATATGGTGCGGAATTCCTGAACTTTATTTATGATAGGGAAAGAGTTGCATACCATTCAAGACCTGAAACATGGCAAAAAGCATTTGGGTATAATGATAATTATGATATTATATTTGATAATGGTACTTATATGAAAGCAAATAAGATAAAATTTGAACATAATGGTAAAGAACATATATTATGGTCATGGAAAGGTGATTATTGGAATTTACAGAGTGGGGCAGAAACCGGCGTTTATGTGTATGATAGATCAATTAAAAATATTTCACAGTATAATGCAATAGATGTAAATATGCCAATGACTCTCTCATTATATTATATTAGAGATGATGGGGAAATAGACAGCATATTCAATTGGGTACCGGATGAATATCAATGGTGGATAACTGGATTTAATGCAAATTATAATAAAAAGAATCCAGACAATATGAAAAGTATATGCTCTGTAGATTTCTCATATAATCCGGATATGTATAAAAGTATAAGAATTATAAGCTATGACAGAGATAAACTTATATTTGATGATAAAAATTGTACTGTATGGATAATATTTTAGATGTTGCATAAAATCATGCGGTAAGTTATTTGTACATGTTTGGATTGGCGTGTACAAACCTATTTAATCTGATGAAGAACTACAACTATAGACAGGAGGCCGAAATGAAGAAATATATATTATCATTGTTGGTAATTGCGATTGTATGCGTTGCGGGCTGTGGATTAAAAGCACATAATAATGACTCACATTATATAAATGCAGAACAGGAAGGAAATGACAGCGAAAAAATGCTGTATGAAATCCTTCAGTGTTTTAATGACAAGGATGCGGACAGATTAAAGGGGATGTTTGCTCCTGACATAAAAGATAAATATGACATTGATGGTCAGATAAACTACGCATTCAAAATGTACAACGGAGAATCTGTGTATGATGGAGAAGTACGAAACGGAGGTATAGCGAGCAGCACCATAAAAGACGGGATATATATTGAAAAAACAGTTGATGCGGTACTGAACGGAATTAAGACAAATCAGGAGGAAACATTCAGGATAACAATTATCAGAAGAGTTGTAGATGATGCTGTCCCACAGGCAGTCGGATTGGAAAAAATATATCTACAGGATGGAGATTATAAAGCCAAAGCTGTAATAGGAAAAACTTATAGAGGAGAAGAAACAGATATCAGGCAGCAGAACCAGACATTTAGTGATGATGTGGATGAAACGGCATCAATAATAGTTACGAACGGGCAGACAGATAAAGATAAAGTATTGCAGAATGGAAATGAAAACATAATCTATGTGGAAAATTTACTACAGAGTATGAACATGACACCATATGAAGGTAATGAAGAAGAGTATTCCCAATATGATTATAAATTTACTGTTCTTAATCGTAAGAATCAGCTTAAAAGTATGTATACAATGACTAATAACCATTGCTGTATAACCGATAAGGACTACAAGGATACATATTACACAATTGATGACACTTCCACCTACAACGAACTAATAGAATTTGCAAAATCGCTGGTGGATTAAGCATTGCAATACGTATCTGTGACAGATGGGCTGTGCCGACCTGTTTGTCACAGGTGCTTAGCTGCTAAGAAACAACTATGATAGCATGCATAAAATTGGGCACCGGATGAACCTCAATGGTGGATAACCGGATTTAGCAGGAAGGATATGTTTTTTATTAATCATGATAAACTCAGAATGATCTGTTCGGTGGATATGTCATCAAAAAAAGAGATTTATATGGAAATGAGTAAAAAATTCAGAACAAATAAAGATATCATTTTTGATGATGATATCTATACATTATGGGTGACATTTTAGATAAGATAGGAGAGTATATGAATAAAAAAGTAAAATATGGCATAGCAGGTGCATGCCTGATGCTGATTATCTTCATTGTATATATGATATGTACATATAACCCGGACAGATATTATAAATCATATGAAGAAGAAAACTATGCTATCGTAATGGAAATAATAAGATGCTTTGACGAAAGAGATTCGGCAGCCTTGGAAAAAATGTTTTCAAATAATGTGCGTAGTCATAATTCAGTGCGTGCACAGATACAGTCAGCGTTTGCAATATATAACAGTAAATCGTCTTCCTGTGAGGAATTTTTTGATCAGGGTGTGTATGAAAGCAACGCAAGTTATGGCCGGTATTTGTATAAAAGTGTTGGTGCAGATATGAAAAAAGTGGTACTTGAAGATGGAAAGGAGTTTGATATTGGGTTTATCAGATGTGTAATAAATGAAAAAGATTCTGATGAAGTAGGAATGAGAAAGATATATCTTACAGATCCTGAATATGGACATCTTGCGATAATAGGTGATGTTGATCATTACACTGAAAAGATAGTCAGACGTAATATAGATGCGTCTAACGGAATTACAGAAGAGTATATAGATGAAACGGCATCAATAGTAATAAGAAATGGCAAAACAAATGAAGCACATGTTATCCAAAATGATGAGGAATCAATAGGCAAAATAGAGCAAATGCTTCAAGGTATGTCAATGATACCATGTTCAGAAGAATCATATGATGAATGGGATTATAAGTATACGCTGAGCAATCGGAAGAATCAATTCAAGGTTATGTATATATTTAGAGATGGACATTGTTGTGTAAACGATAAAGATAACAATAATACATATTACACAATTGATGACACCTCCACCTACAACGAACTAATAGAATTTGCAAAATCGCTGGTGGATTAAGCGTTGCAAAGAGTACCAAGGCAGACAGGAGGCTGAAATGAAGAAGTATATATTATCCTTGTTGATAATTGCGATTGTATGCGCTGTGGGCTGTGGATTAAAAGCACATAAAAATGACTCACATTATATAAATGCAGAACAGGAAGGAAATGACAGCGAAAAAATGCTGTATGAAATCCTTCAGTGTTTTAATGACAAGGATGCGGACAGATTAAAGGGGATGTTTGCTCCTGACATGGATAATATTTTAGATGTTGCATAAAATCATGCGGTAAGTTATTTGTACATGTTTGGATTGGCGTGTGCAAACCTATTTAATCTGATGAAGAACTACAACTATAGACAGGAGGCCGAAATGAAGAAATATATATTATCATTGTTGGTAATTGCGATTGTATGCGTTGCGGGCTGTGGATTAAAAGCACATAATAATGACTCACATTATATAAATGCAGAACAGGAAGGAAATGACAGCGAAAAAATGCTGTATGAAATCCTTCAGTGTTTTAATGACAAGGATGCGGACAGATTAAAGGGGATGTTTGCTCCTGACATAAAAGATAAATATGACATTGATGGTCAGATAAACTACGCATTCAAAATGTACAACGGAGAATCTGTGTATGATGGAGAAGTACGAAACGGAGGTATAGCGAGCAGCACCATAAAAGACGGGATATATATTGAAAAAACAGTTGATGCGGTACTGAACGGAATTAAGACAAATCAGGAGGAAACATTCAGGATAACAATTATCAGAAGAGTTGTAGATGATGCTGTCCCACAGGCAGTCGGATTGGAAAAAATATATCTACAGGATGGAGATTATAAAGCCAAAGCTGTAATAGGAAAAACTTATAGAGGAGAAGAAACAGATATCAGGCAGCAGAACCAGACATTTAGTGATGATGTGGATGAAACGGCATCAATAATAGTTACGAACGGGCAGACAGATAAAGATAAAGTATTGCAGAATGGAAATGAAAACATAATCTATGTGGAAAATTTACTACAGAGTATGAACATGACACCATATGAAGGTAATGAAGAAGAGTATTCCCAATATGATTATAAATTTACTGTTCTTAATCGTAAGAATCAGATTAAAGCATGGTATACATTTAAGGATGAAAAATGCAGAGTGAGGGATAAAGACAGTAAAATTACATATTACACAATTGATGACACTTCCACCTACAACGAACTAATAGAATTTGCAAAATCGCTGGTGGATTAAGCATTGCAATACGCATCTGTGACAGACAGGCTGTGCCTGCTTGTTACAGGTGCTTAGCTGCTAAGAAACAACTATGATAGCATGCATAAAACTCGGCACCGGATGAACCTCAATGGTGGATAACTGGATTTAATGCAAATTATAATAAAAAGAATCCAGACAATATGAAAAGTATATGCTCTGTCGATTTCTCATATAATCCGGATATGTATAAAAGTATAAGAATTATAAGCCATGACAGAGATAAACTTATATTTGATGATAAAAATTGCACTGTATGGATAATATTTTAGATGTTGCATAAAATCATGCAGTAAGTTATTTGTACATGTTTGGATTGGCGTGTGCAAACCTATTTAATCTGATGAAGAACTACAACTATAGATAGGAGGCTGAAATGAAGAAGTATATATTATCATTGTTGATAATTGCAATTGTATGCGCTGCGGGCTGTGGATTAAAAGCACATAAGAATGACTCACATTATATAAATGCAGAACAGGAAGGAAATGACAGCGAAAAAATGCTGCATGAAATCCTTCAGTGTTTTAATGACAAGGATGCGGACAGATTAAAGGGGATGTTTGCTCCTGACATAAAAGATAAATATGACATTGATGGTCAGATAAACTACGCATTCAAAATGTACAACGGAGAATCTGTGTATGATGGAGAAGTACGAAACGGAGGTATAGCGAGCAGCACCATAAAAGACGGGATATATATTGAAAAAACAGTTGATGCGGTACTGAACGGAATTAAGACAAATCAGGAGGAAACATTCAGGATAACAATTATCAGAAGGGTTGTAGATGATGCTAATCCACAGGCGGTCGGATTGGAAAAAATATATCTACAGGATGGAGATTATAAAGCCAAAGCTGTAATAGGAAAAACTTATAGAGGAGAAGAAACAGATATCAGGCAGCAGAACCAGACAGTTAGTGATGATGTGGATGACACGGCATCAATAGTAATAAGAAATGGCAAAACAAATAGAGCACATGTTATCCAAAATGATGAGGAATCAATAGGCAAAATAGAGCAAATGCTTCAAGGTATGTCAATGATACCATGTTCAGAAGAATCATATGATGAATGGAATTATAAGTATACGCTGAGCAATCGGAAGAATCAATTCAAGGTTATGTATATATTTAGAGATGGACATTGTTGTGTAAACGATAAAGATAACAATAATACATATTACACAATTGACGACACCTCCACCTACAACGAACTAATAGAATTCGCAAAATCGCTGGTGGATTAAGCATTGCAATACGCATCTGTGACAGACAGGCTGTGCCGGCTTGTTTGTTACAGGTGCTTAGCTGCTAAGAAACAACTATAATAGCATGCATAAAATTGGGCACCGGATGAACCTCAATGGTGGATAACCGGATTTAGCAGGAAGGATATGTTTTTTATTAATCCTGATAAGCTCAGGATTATTTGTTCGGTGGATATGTCAGAGCATAGGGGCTTTTTAATGAGCTTAAAACATCATATGAAAATAAAGACAAAAATATTATATTCGATAACAACATGGTATGGGTTACTTTTTAGGAGCTAATCTTATGAAGAAAAGATTTTTATTTATAATTATTGCTATAGCGGTTGCTGTATACGGATACAGGACATGGCATTTTATTATGGAAATAAGAAGTGATTATTATGTGGCTAAAGAGCAAAAATGTAATGAAGAATTTGCTGAAGAGATACTAAGATGTTTTGACGAAAAAGACTCAGAACAATTAAAGAAACTGTTTAATAAAAATTTAATGGGAAACAGTTCACTGAATTCTCAGATAAAGGAGGCTTTTGCAATTTATGAAGGGAAGTCATCAGGTTATGAAAAATTAGATAACAAAGGTGTTTTTTCATCAAATGCAGATAATGGTATATATATAGAACGTAGTGTCGGTGAATCAATAGAAGGAATAAAGGTTGGCGATAATAAATTTACGATTATGTTTATCAGATGTTCTTTAGATGCTAAAGATTCCAATAATGTCGGATTGGTAAGGGTATATTTAGAAGATGATAAACATATGAACCTCTCAATAATTGGAGATATTAGCACATGGGAAGTACAACAACTCAAAAAAAACTTAGATGAGCGTAATGGAATTACAGAAGAGTATATAGATGAAACGGCATCAATAATAGTTACGAACGGGCAAACAGATAAAGATAAAGTATTGCAGAATGGAAATGAAAACATAATCTATGTGGAAAATTTACTACAGAGTATGAACATGACACCATATGAAGGCAACGAAGAAGAGTATTCCCAATATGATTATAAATTCACCGTTCTTAATCGTAAGAATCAGCTTAAAAGTATGTATACAATGACTAATAACCATTGCTGTATAACAGATAAGGACTACAAGGATACATATTACACAATTGATGACACCTCCACCTACAACGAACTTATAGAATTTGCAAAATCACTGGTGGATTAAGCGCTGCAATACGCATCTGTGACAGATAGGCTGTGCCGGCTTGTTTGTCACAGGTGCTTAGCTGCTAAGAAACAACTATGATAGCATGCATAAAACTCGCCACCGGTTGAGCCTCAATAATGTTATTTTAGACAAAGAGAACCATACAGTCTGGATTGTGTTTTAGGAGAATGGAAAGCTGATGAAAAAAATGTATCATAAAAAATATGCGATTGTGATAATAGCAGTACTTGCTATTATCATGTCTGCCTGCAGTAAAAGTGCAGAATACAATCAGGATAAAAATGCTGATTGGGATGAACAGGAATATAATGTTAAGACATTAAATGAAATAATAAGATGTCTGGATGAAAAGGACGAGCAGGCATTGATAAACATGATGTCAAAAAACATCAGGAAAGAATTTAACGTATCCGCACAGATTGAACAGGCTTTTTCGGTATATGGGAAAACAGAAGATTATGGGGAATTTAATGACCATGGAATAATGTCGAGTGATGTAAGGCATGGGAAATATACGAGAAAAGTAATAGGTGCAGAGATGAAGGGAGTAAAAACAGATTCGGGGAGAATATTTGACATAATGTTTGGACGGTGCGTAATAGATAAGGAGAATCCGGGTGATGTGGGAGTATATAAAATATATTTAAAAGACAGAGAGTATGGGCATCTGGCAATAATAGGGCCGATAAGTAATTCAGAACGTGATACTTTAAAGCGTAATATAGATGCGTCTAACGGAATTACAGAAGAGTATATAGATGAAACGGCATCAATAATAATAAGAAATGGCAAAACAAATGAAGCACATGTTATCCAAAATGATGAGGAATCAATAGGCAAAATAGAGCAAATGCTTCAAAGTATGTCAATGATACCATGTTCAGAAGAATCATATGATGAATGGGATTATAAGTATACGCTGAGCAATCGGAAGAACCAATTCAAGGTTATGTATATATTTAGAGATGGACATTGTTGTGTAAACGATAAGGATAACAATAATACATATTACACAATTGATGACACCTCCACCTACAACGAACTTATAGAATTTGCAAAATCACTGGTGGATTAAGCGCTGCAATACGCATCTGTGACAGACAGGCTGTGTCGGCTTGTTTGTTACAGGTGCTTAGCTGCTAAGAAACAACTATGATAGCATGCATAAAACTCGCCACCGGTTGAGCCTCAATGGTGGATAACAGGATTTAGCAGGAAGGATATGTTTTTTATTAATCCTGATAAGCTCAGGATAACCATGCTGCCATAGCTGCTGTTTACACGCTTTCATTTATATCCATTGCGGTAATCATCGCTATCAGATCGTTCGGATTTTTGGTAACCAAGATGATCATCCATTTCTGCTTCCATCATCTCTTTGATGGTGCCGCCAAGCAGATCCTTAAGCGCATCCTGGATATCTTCAGCGGTTTCAATATCATACTACTGAAGAAGCTGCTGAATGATGTTTCGCTTTCCCTCTGTCATTACTACTTTGTGTACAGGTTTCTTTTCTCTTCTTGCCATAATAAAAGGCCTCCTATGATTTATATTTTATCATAGAAGACCTTGCTGTTATTAGCTATTTACAGAAAAAGTTTCACACACTCCGACTTTTTCCGCTCTGCGACAGTTGTCCCGCCGGCTTGTTTAATATAATCTTATCTTTATCCTCGTATACTATATCCATCTTAACTAATAATTCCAATACTCTTAATCCACTTTGTAAAAAGTACTTTCCACTCACCAGTCTGTGCAAAATCATCACCACAGCCATAACCATGGCCACCTGTTCTGAATATATGAAGTTCAGCACTTACCCCGGCTTTTCTTGCTGCCATATAAAAGCCCACACTGTTCTCAGACAATGTTGTTCTGTCATCATCCGTTTCACATATAAATACTGGCGGCATATCCGGTCTTACAAGCTTATCCGGATTATACTTATGCAGTATCTTTGCCTTACTGCCACTGATTCTCTCAAGCACCTGTTCCTCAGACATATATCTTTTGCCTGCTTCAATACAATCGTCAATACTTATAACCGGATATGAACAAACAGCAAAATCTGGTCTTGCTGATAGTTTATCATATTCATCCTTATACTTATAATCCGCATACACATCACTTTCATACGCTGTTGATAATAACGCTGCCATAAAGCCTCCTGCTGAAAAGCCCATAACGCCTATCTTAGCTTCATCTATACCGAATTCCTGCGCCCTTCCTCTTATAACTCTCATTGCGCGCATAGCATCTATAAGTGGGACATCCTCTGCATTATCATGTTCATCTGATGGAAGTCTGCATTCAAGAACAAATGCAGCTATTCCCATACTATTAAGCCACTTTGCAACATCTTCACCTTCAAAGTTGTATACAAGGCGTCTGAACGCACCTCCTGGAATAATCAATACTGCCGGAATCCTTTGTCTGTCTGTACTGTTACCAATACCATCAGGTATATAAGGAACAATATCCGGATCTGTAATGTTCTGCACTATATGCTTTACTCTTCCATCAGGCATATCTTCAGTGTAATATTTTCTTGTAAGCTTAAGGTCCTGCGAACCCGGAGCCCCATGCTCAAACAGCCTTATCTTGTTTACTGGTGTCTTAAACACCTCATTCTGCGTATCTGTCATATCTACTCATCCCTGCTCTCAAGAAACAAAAGCTTATTAGCCTGTATGCTCAGCTCATCATAATGCATAAGCATATCACTCTCATCATATTCTTCCGGAATCACTTTATAGCCTTCAAACCTTATAAGATTCTTGAAATATTCTTCCACATCTGCTGTCTGCTTAACAACAACCTCACTGAATGCCACTCCCTCTTCTGACTCCTGAAAATCTGGTCTGTAAAGAAGCTCACCGGTAATTATATTTTCTTTATCGGCTACAAATACAGCTTTGGCATAATATTTGTTACTGTCCGTTGTCGCAAGACGTATTCTTCTTGGTGGTGCCATCGTCTTATCATTCATGGCATTCGCTTTCCTGACTTCTTCTGCATCAAAATATTCCTTTTCAATTATCATATTTAACCTTCTTTCTGTCATATAAATCACTCATAGTTTTACAATATCCAAAACAGGACGATATATTTAAGGTTCTTATGGATATATGTTCTAAACAGGCTTTTGTATAAGGGGAAACTATTTTTCCATTTTTTAGCCCCAAAAATGGAATTTATTTTTTTACTTTCTTTTCCCCGGTTTTGCATTAAATAAATTCATCTTCTTCTTTTCACCTTGCTTCTTTTTGAAAAATTATATTTCCTTTTTTATGAAGAATTTCGGAAAATTAGATTTGCGTGATACAAAGAAGTAATTATCTACCACTATGCTAACTCACATAGTGCTAAACGTCAATTATTTCTTACCATTATATTTTATCTGGTCTGACTTCTGTTGAATTAACTTCACGCACCATCTGCATCATATAATTTTTATTCATATCACCATTATCAGGAACTAATATAAGTTCGTGTATGCTGCTTGGTAAAACATATAGCCCTTTACAATTATTACAAGTTTAATCCTTCACCTTATTTAAACAATCCTTTAAAATGTCTGTGTTATCGTAAAGCAATACAGATACCCCGAATGTTCTGTCTTTGTTAGATAGCACATAAAGGCTTGTATTAAAATCATCTTTATCCATTTTATAGCAGATATTATTCTTAACATTGGAAAACCATGACACCCCCACCTACAACAAACTTATAGAATTCGTAAAATCACTGGTGGATTAAAATTAATGCAATAACAATCACATATGAATAAAATTCTACAAGAAAACAGTTGTAATTGCCCCCGATATGAAGATAATATTAGAATACAGAGCTTGATTATAGGAGAGACTTGAAGTGAATATAAGAAAAGCAGACATAGCATTTGACTACGTTATAAAACAAATGAAAGGACAACCATGATAAAAATTGACCTCATAACCGGATTCTTAGGTTCCGGCAAGACAACATTTATAAAAAAATATGCAAAGCATCTTATGGATAAAGGGCATCATATAGGGATTCTGGAGAATGATTTTGGCGCAATTAATGTAGATATGATGCTTCTTCAGGAGCTTATGGGAGATTACTGTGACCTTGAGATGATATCAGGCGGCTGTGATAAGGAGACACACAGACGCAGATTCAGGACAAAGCTTATCGCAATGGCAATGAGCGGGTATGACAGGATAATTGTTGAACCGTCAGGAATATATGATATAGATGAATTCTTTGATGTGCTGCATGACGAGCCGCTCGACCAATGGTATGAGGTTGGCAGTGTTATAGCGATAGTTGATGCGCAGATACCTGATAAGCTGTCTAAGGAGGCGGATTATCTGCTTGCTTCTGAGGCTGCGGATGCGGGCAGGATAATTCTCAGCCATACTGACGAGGCATCACCCGAACAGGCAAAGGCAGCGGTAAAGCACATAAACAGAGCGCTTAAGCAGATACAGTGCCGCAGGCATTTTGATGAAAATAATGCCGGTGAGGTACTTATGAAAAGCACAATGCAGCTTACAAAAGAGGACATGGACGCGCTGATGACATGCGGATACGTGTCAGAGGATTTTCAAAAGATGGATATAGGCGATGACGAGGGCTTTAAATCGCTGTTTTTCATGAATATGGATATAAGCAGGGAGCAGCTCGCCAGAGCCGCTGCCGTGCTTATGAATGATAAGGAAATAGAGAAGAAATGCGGACATATATACCGCATTAAGGGCTTCATTCAGGAAGCGGACGGCAGCTGGCTTCAGATTAACGCAATCCACGGACAGACAACAGTTGAGCCTGCTGCGTCAGGACAGAGCGTTATTATTGTGATAGGCGAGCATCTTGATGAAGAGAGCATCCGCCGGGAGCTTAACGGTAGTAACCGGCAATAACTAACAGTAGTACAAAAATGACTTGAGCTTTGACCATGCGCTTTCGTCCCAGTCATTGTCAAGCTCTATGTTATATAACGGTGCAGGACAGTTTTTGCCAAGCTCACGCATATCGAGAATGATTGCAGTATTTTCGTAGCGCGGAGCCATTGCAAGAACAGCGTCTGCACCGTTTTTTGTACCATCTGATGTCATATTGCGGGATGCTATATCTATGGCTTTGGCGTATCTGTATCTTCCGTTGCCGCCGGCAAAATGAGGAAGATGTCTGTCGGCAATATTTTTAAGCATATCAATATCACTGGCAAATGCATTGTGGCTTCCAAGTTCATCAGCTATTGTATTCATATGGCGGCTCAGATTATCAAGCTGCTTTTTGCAGCCGTCACACTCAGAATCCATCCATAAAAAGTACAGATATTCAGTCAGGGGTGCGCGCAGAATTATATTTCCTTCATTATCAAGTGTATCGAGGATTCCTTCATCAAGTACTGTCAGGCAGAGTGGTGTGCCGACAGCGGCGATACGTTTTGAACCGTATGACGTTATGTCAGCCGTGGAAACAGCAGAAGCGGCATGGGCTATTGTACCCCAGTCAGGAATCTCATGCGCTTCACGGATTGTTAAATCCCGGTCAGTAACCTCAGTGTCATTGTTCCCATTATTAAGTATTGCTGCTATCTTCTTTCTTGCACCGGCAGGTGCGGCATATATAATATCACCGCACATTATGGCGCGTGTAAGCATGTCAAAATCATATGCAGTCTCAGGAATAGTCTCAATTACAGGCGAGACAATCTGGATAGACTTATTGTCTGCATTTTCATTTAATATTCCGTATATTACACGCGCATATTCACCGTCAGCATCAGCACCCTGATTCTGTGGAAGAAGATACCGGCAACCGTCAGGTGTGCCAGGTGAAGCTGCACGTTGCATGACACTCATGACACTTCCGAGCAGGGCTGCGAACGGAAGATATTCCTTGCTTCTTGTGTGAGAGCGTCCAAGTGTAATAGTGCTGTTGTCCGTAGCCGGGGCGGCAATGGCTTCAATACCAGCAGCTTTAAAGTAACGCACAAGATATTCCGTGTAATATCCCATATCGGGTATATACAGAGGTGAAGCTGTGTCAGCCTTAGAAGCAATATCGGCATGACGGATATTTACATTGGCAATATCAAAGCCCTCAGGCAGCTTTACGGCAGGGTGGGATGAAAGGCTGTTAAGAAATGCTTCAATTCTTGTTATTACGCCAACCTTGCTAAAATGCTCATCAACCTCTATCTGAAGATATGGCTTATCGCCCATCTCCTGTGCAAAGAGGTGGCTTATCACGCTGTCAGGGCCGCAGCCGTGATTGGTAAGGTATACGGCGTACAGGTTAGGATGATTGGCGATAAGCTTTGCACCTGATATTATGTGCTGTCCAAATGGCCAGTACAGGTTAGGATATTCATCGGATATATCCAGCGAATGTCCCGGCAGATGCGAGAGCGTTATGACCTTGTGGCCTCTTTCAAGCAGAAGCTCAGGTATTCCCATATTAAGCACAGGGTCGGATACGCCGTAATTACGTGTTACCAGTACAAGCACCTTATCATCAGGTCGGAGGCTGTCAAGCAAAAGCTTACCCTGCTTCTCAACGGCAGCAGTGTGCTTCCTGACAGCCATTGCACCGGCAAGGAGAGCCTTTGCACAGAAGGGTTTAGGAATGCCGAGAATCCTGCCAAGACCGACCATTGCACCTGCCATTGCTTCTTTTCCGAAATCAAGGTCGAATACCGGACTTAAGAGAGTTATTCCTTTCTCATCAAGCCCCATTGCGCGTCCTACGGATTCGGGAGCAGTCTGCATGTATACGCAGCCGTAATTGTGCTTCACATGGCTCTTTTCATGCTTCATTGTATGAATTGTCGGGAGGAATATATAATCAACCTTCTGGTCAATAAGCTGTTTCATGTGACCGTAAATAAGCTTTACAGGGTAGCATGTCTCGCCACGCGCATATTCCTGTGACAGACGGATTGTTTCCTCATCTGTCGGGTGCGTCAGTACGACATTAAAACCGAGGGATGTGAAAAATGCATTTGCCATAGGAAAGAATTTGTGTATCATGAGCACAAAAGGAACGCCTACAGTCTTTTTTGCAGGGTCACGCACGCCGGTATATCCGTCAAGCAGAAGCTTGTCGGCCTGCCTGTAGAATTCGATATTTTTGCGTACCTCGGCATTGGTAGTATCAATATGCATTGCTTCGCCTGAAAAATCAAAGCCTGCAAATGTACTTTCCCTGTTACCTATATTTTTAAGTGCAAGCAGGGCAACGCCGAAGGCACCGCTTATACCAAAGTACGGATTGACAGTTATCCTGTCACCGTAGAATGCCCTGAATGCGGCTACAACAGCGGGATTATAGGCTACGCCTCCCTGAAGCACGATTTTGCTGCCTACAGGCTTGCTGCCGACAACCTTGTGAAGATAGTTGCGGATTACAGAATAGCACAGACCGGCAGCAATATCAGCCTGTGCAGCGCCTTCAGCGCATGCGGACGCTATGGCTGTCTCGATAAATACCGTGCAGCGCTCACCAAGGTCAACCGGTGCTTCTGAGCTGAGTGCAGCCGTACCAAAATCACCAATCGGAATGCCCATCCTTGCAGCCTGCTCCTCAATAAAGCTTCCCGTTCCGGCGGCACATATCTTATTCATCTGGAAGTCGGTGACATTTCCGTTGCGTATGCTTATATATTTGCTGTCTTGTCCGCCAATCTCAAACACAGTGTCGGCATCGGGAACACAGTGTACGGCTCCCTCAGCCTGTGCGGTAATCTCATCTATTATCGAATCGGCACCAAGCATGCGTCCTACGCGCTCACGTCCGGATCCTGTCACGCCCACGGATGTAAATTTAATCTCGCCAAAACGCTCCCTGATAGAATTAAGTCCGTTGCGGACAGCCGCCTCAGGATTGCCGGCGGTGCGCAGATACTGGTAATCGAGCAGCTCACCGCTGTCAGATATTATTACAAGGTCAGTGCTTGTCGAACCGATATCAATGCCGAGTGAGCAGCGGGAAGAATTCATCCCGTATAAAGAAGAACTGCATGCAGCTGCTGGCGGATTCAGTGCGTAGCGGCTTAACGGTTCAAGCGTCTGAACTCTGTGAAGGTGGGACATTTTACAGGAATCCTTTATTTCTTCAAGTGTAAATGCTCCCGATGCGTTCAGTGCGGCACCGACAGCTCCGGCAAATGAAGCATGCGGCGGAACGATAAGCTCATCTGCTCCAAGGTCAAAGACATCGCGTATTGCCCTTATAACTCCGCTGTTATGCGTAACTCCGCCGCAGAAGGCAACCGGCTTGCTGATTGGAAGCGTGCGGACGATGGTTGCCTTGTAATTGCGGATCATCGCATAGCACAGACCAAGCAGAATGTCAGGCGTAGATACGCCCTCCTGTTGTCTGTGTATAATATCGGTCTTGGCGAATACCGCACATCTTCCGGAAAGGCGTGGTATTGACTCAGCCTTGTCTGCAAGTGCGGAATAGTCCTCAATTGCCAGACCAAGCCTCGACATCTGATCTTCAAAAAAGCTTCCGGTTCCTCCAGCGCAGTGTCCGTTGGTCGCAAACTGCGGAATCTCATGGATATTGGCTATATATCTTGAACCCTGACTGCCAATCTCTATTATGCTTCCGGCATCAGGTGCAATAAACAGCGTACCCTCAACGATTGCCGGGATATTCTCCATAAATACTGAGCCTGAGAGGGCATCATGCAAAAATGCCGCATCACTGCCGGTAATTCCGACAGCAAGGCGCTCTGCATTAATACAATCCGCATTAATACTTTTTATTGCAGAAGCTATTATATCGTTAAGACCATCTGTTAAAACCTCAGACGGGCGGTTATGGTGCGCACACTCCCACGAAGTGCATATTTCCCCGTTATTTATCAGAATTAATTTTACAGTTGACGTTCCCACATCAATACCTAACTGGAACATTTTGACTCTCCATTCCGCAGGCACCGGAGTGCCGCTAATAATTGACTTTAAATAAGAATAAATATATAATATTAGTTAGAAATAACTAACAAATATTATATGCATCTACTTAATGGAGGTCGGTTGCCATGGCAACAAAAAATATATCAAATCTGTCTTTTGACTGGATTCAATACAAAGATTATCTTCACAATTCATGTCTGTTCAGGGGAATACCTGAAGATAAATATACAAATGTCCTGTCATGCCTTCAGGCACGGATGGCTGTCTATAAGGCGGGCAACTCACTTGTGAATGCAGGTGACAGCAACTTCCGTGCAGGAATTTTGCTAGAGGGAAATCTTGAAGAATACATATATGACGAAAACGGAAATCAGGTTGTTATAAGACATCTTATCAGCGGGGGAGTATTTGGCGCGGAGCTTGCGTGCGGAAACTCACTTGCAAGCCAGTTCTATCTTGAAGCTGTTGAGGATTCCAAGGTGCTGCTGCTTGATTTTAAGGCACTTTTATCTGAGAGAACATTTACATGTCCACACAGAATACAGGTTACGGCGAATCTCCTACAGGAGCTGTCCAATCAGATAACATTTTTTAATACAAAGGTGAGAATACTCAGTCAGAAAAAGCTGCGCGATAAGCTTAAGGTATATTTGCAGACGCAGCATATATCTGATGAAGGAATAATAAATCTTCCATACACAAGAAATAAGCTCGCAGAGTTCCTCTATGTCGACAGAAGTGCGCTGTCACGCGAGCTCTGCCGGCTGCGCGATGAGGGAATACTCAGCTTCTCCGGTGCAAAGATAAGAGTGCTGGACAGGGGATTCCTTGCAGGGTAAGGGGAGATTTTTAAAACATATAATGACTAAGTGACGTTGAAAAATCAGCAAATCAACGCAGGGTGCTTCCGCTTGTTAGAGCTGGCAGCGGTACATAATGCGGCATATAACGCCGCATAAGTACCGGCCGCTCTAAAATCCTGCTAATGATTTTGCTGATTTTTCAACTGATATCCTGTGATTCTATAGATATATTATATTTTCCAAAAACTCCCCAATTAAAATATAATAAAAATTTTCAAAAACTTTAAATGTTGCCATAGCAACAGACATAATATGTTTTTGCGGATAGAATAAGCTATCGTAAGTTAGAACAAACTAACTCAAAACGATAACGCTGACACAAGGTAACAGGAGGAGATATGAAAAAATTTTTATCAGCGGTACTTACAGCATGCATGCTTACAGTATTGGTTACAGGCTGCGGAAGCAGCACGGGTACAGGAACAACATCACAGGGAGATGGTTCACAGGCACAGAACTCACAGGCAGCCGTAGACGAGAAGGGTACACATAAGGTAACTGACCAGGCCGGCAATACGGTAGAGGTTCCTAATAAGATAACAAGAGTTGTAATCGACCAGATTCCGATTCTTTCAACGTATATGTCATATTTTAAGGGCTCTGCACCTTATATCGTTGGATATTGCGGTTCATTCAAGGATACAATAACAAAGACGGTTCTTAAGGATATCGCACCAGAGCTTATGAAGTCATCAGATACGGTATATGCACAGAGCGACCTCAACATTGAAGAGATTATGAAGCTTAATCCTGACGTAATCCTTTACAATGCCAATAATGCCAGCCATGCGCAGATCCTTAAGGAAAGCGGAATACCGAGCATTGGCTTTGCGACGGTGGGAGCAAGCACAGATGCAGATCCGATTGACAGATATCAGCAGTGGCTTGAGCTTCTTGAGGATGTATTCAACGAGGACGGCAAGATGAACGATTTTAAGAGCGCCGGTAACGCAATCGTTGCAGATGTTGAGAAGAGAATTGCAGCTGTTCCTCAGGATAAGAGACCGAGTGCTATGATTCTCTGGAAATATTCGGATGGTGTTCCACAGGTATCAGGCAATGGAACATTCGGTACATTCTGGCTCAAGAGACTTGGAGTTAAGGATGTGGTAGTTGATGAGGCAAAGGGCTTTACACAGGTAAATATGGAGCAGGTATACAGATGGGATCCTGACATACTTTTCCTTGACGGACCGGGACTTCTCTCACTCAGGACAGCTGATGTCATTGAAAATAGGGTTCAGGGAACGGATTTTTCAACCTTAAGTGCGGTTAAGAATAAGAGAGTATATGATACAACACTCGGAATGTGGAACTGGTTTACACCTAATCCAGATGCACCGCTTGTATATGCATGGCTTGCATGTAAGACATATCCGGAAGTGTTTGCAGATTATCCCCTTGAGCAGACAATCAAGGATTATTACCAGAAGTGGTACAGCTACACGGTAACGGATGCAGATATGGCAGAGATGCTTCAGTATTAAATTGGAAGCAGGGAATAATGAAAGACAGTTTATTAATAAAAAAGGGGCATTTCACGGTACTTGCAATAGTTCTCATGATTGCACTGCCACTGGTTATAGGAATACTGTGTATGTGTGCGGGAAGAATGAAGGTGCCGGTAAGCGATGTCATTAATGCTCTGGCAAGCCTTATAACAGGCGAAAAAGGAAATATACAGAACTATTCAATAATAGTAAGGCTTCGTCTGCCACGTATTCTTATGGCTATTATCGTTGGTGCAGGGCTTACCTGCGCCGGCGACACATTTCAGGCGCTATTTTCCAATCCGCTTGCGACACCGGATATTCTCGGTGTAACGAGCGGAACGTGTGTGGGAGCAATCCTTGCGATAATTATGTCCTGCGGAATACTTGAGACACAGCTTATTGCGCTTGTATTCGGGCTTGTGTCTGTATTTTTTACAATAAAGGTTGCAGGCAGAAACCAGAGTGGCTCAATGGTATATCTTGTGCTCGCCGGTGTGATTGCATCATCGCTTTTTAATGCGATAGGCTCACTTCTTAAGTATACGGCAGACCCACAGGATAAGCTGCCTGAGATTACTTACTGGCTTATGGGAAGCTTTACAAGTGCAACATATGAGAAGATTCTTATAGGTTCTCCGCTTATAATTATCGGAATAGTTGTTATATACCTTCTGAGATGGAGGCTTAACATCCTTGCACTCAGTGAGGATGAGGCAAAGGCGAGCGGTATTGATATAAAAAAGACGAGAATGACATTTATTCTTGCATCAACGCTTATTACAGCGTCAGCAGTGTCGATGTGCGGTCAGGTAGGCTGGATAGGGCTCCTTATACCGCACTGCGCAAGAATGCTTGTGGGAAGCAACAACAGATATGTTGTTCCGGTCAGCATAAGCCTCGGAGCAAGCTTTATGATAATAATAGACACGTTATCAAGAACAATCAGTGTGATTGAGCTGCCGCTCTCGGTACTTACAGCGATTATCGGAGCACCGGTATTCATTTCACTGCTTAACAGAAACAGGAGTAATTTGCGATGATTCTTGAGGTTGAAAATGGCTGCTTTGGATATCCTAAGCAGGAAGAGATATTGACTGATATTAATATAAAGCTTGAAGAGGGACACATCCTGTCGGTGCTTGGACCTAACGGAATAGGCAAGACAACTCTACTTAAATGCATGATAGGGCTTATGCCGTGGAGCCGCGGACGTTCGCTGCTTACAGGAAAGGATATACGCACGCTTAAGTCTAAGGAGATATGGAACATGATTTCATATATTCCGCAGACACACGGCTTTTCATTCTCATATACCGGACTTGAGATGGTAATGCTCGGACGCAGTTCGCATCTGGGACTGTTCAGTCAGCCCGGTCACAGGGAGATAGAGATGGCTGAGGCAATGATGGAAAAGGTAGGAATTACCAGGCTTGCCGATAAGGACTGCAACCGCATGAGCGGAGGCGAGCTTCAGATGGTGCTTATTGCGAGGGCACTGATAAACGAACCGAAGCTTATAATCCTTGATGAGCCGGAGACAGGACTTGATTTTCATAATCAGATTCTTGTACTCAACATGGTTGAAAAATTAGCCCATGAGGAAAATATAGGAGCTATAATGAATACACATTATCCGACTAACGCAATGAGCATTGCGGACGAAGCACTTATGATGAACCGCAAGGGAGACAGATTCTATGGTCCTACCGGAGATATTTTGAATGAGAGTAATATATCTAAGTCATTTGATGTAAATGTTGTCGTTGACGAGATTATGTATCAGAACAGAACCATAAGAAGCGTTGTGCCGGTATCGCTGGCATAGCAGGGCAGGAGTGTGAGGCAGGAAGCTATGGGAACAGATGTAAGACTGGGTGCAATGGACGGAGTATTCACGGTTGCCGGGGTAAGACCGGCAAGAGACGGAATGACAATATCGAGGGATGCCGGACTTGGCTCGGAGAACACAGTAACATTTTTTGCGCTTGGCGCAGGAACTTCAATAAGCAGGGAACGTTATGACATGACATCCATGTATATTGGGGCATTGGGAGAAGCGGTATTTCTGACTGGAGACGATGCCGGGAGGCAAAGCTTCTTGGATGGGGATATGCTTATTGTACCCGGTGGAACGCTCTGCGGAGTGGAGAGCGGCAGCGGTGCAGTTTATACAGAAATTATTATTAAAAAGGAGATTAATATGAACAATTTAGTAAAAGCAGGAGAAGTAATGAAGCTTAAGAATCTTATCCAGTATGAGGAAGGAAGCATAAGCAACATTGATATTGTAAGCAACCCTACAATGAAGTTTGTGCTTATGGCATTTGACGAGGGTACAGGCCTTCAGCCACACCGCGCACCGGGTAATGCGATTATATTTGCACTTGAGGGCAAGGCTGTAATCGGTTACGAGGGCAAGGATTACACTATCTCGGCAGGCGAGAATTTCCGCTTTGAGAAGAACGGACTTCACAGCGTTACTGCTGCCGGTAAGTTCAAGATGGCATTACTGCTTGTGATTGAGTAACAGTAAGGCTATCGGAGCATGGAAGAATCCGGAAAATTAAAATATTAAAAGATACGCCATACGGTGCAGTGCCGGGGGGCGTATCTTTTTACTTTTTCTGAGATAATGGTTTTCGCATAAGCTGAACAATTACACTGTACCCAAACGATAGTTAAATGCTTGCGGTGTTCCGGCACAGCGGTAATAGAAAGTGGTTTGCTATTATTATGAGTGTAACGGAAGACTTGGACATGCAAGCATGACAACAACACAGAAAACATATCTGCATATTATTCAGGAGTTAGAGAATAAGGATGTGGCTCTGGTAATGCTTACGCTGATATTGTTATTGAAAATTTTTCCAAAAGTAGTAATATGGACATTAAGACACTAAAATAATTTGTTGGGTATATACAGCTTCAGGAGAAAATAATTGAAATATACAGATACATATAATTACGGGAATAACCGGAAAAAAGGCCGGAATATTAAGTGGATGCTGCCGCTGCTTGTACTTATCATCTGCGGGGCTTTGTTATGTGCAGTTATGAAAAAGGCATATGCGTCTGAAAGGGAGCAGATAAGAATGAAGGCTGAGATGAATGCTGTTACTTATGCTGACAGGATGGCAGCAAGCCTTGATGATGGAATTGATATAACTGAACTGCTTAAGCAGATTCTTGTCAGCAGTAATGGGGAGATTGGCAGATTTGATACTGTATCTGAGAGGGTGATGAACAGCTATGTCCAGAGTATACAGCTTGCACCTGATGGGGTTGTTACACAGATATATCCTGAGGAAGATAATGATGGAGGTAAGATTGATCTTGTACATGACAGTGAACGTGGAACAATTGTTAATTATGGTATAGATAACCGGGAAGTTATAATGCAGGGGCCTTTTGAGCTGAAGCAGGGAGGACATGGAATCGCAATACGCAACCCGGTATATCTGTCATCTGACGATGGCACAGAATACTTCTGGGGACTGACGATTGTAATTATACGTGTCCCTGAGATATATCAGGAATCTGTGAGTCCTCTTGCAGATTTTGGATATATGTACAGACTGTATAAGACGGAGTCACCATTGGATACGGAGTTTAAGCTGGTTGACGACAGCTCTGATGGGGAACTGGATGATCCGGTTTCACATTATTTTGAACTTGGAGGGTGCAGATGGCGGCTGGACATTATGCCGGTAGAAGGCTGGATTGACAGGAAGGATATATATATACTGGCAGTGGTGGGGGTTATTATATCTGTACTTATTGAAGCGCTTGTTATTGCATTTCTCTTTATTGATAAGCAGCGGCAATATTTTAGACAGCGTGCTATTACAGATGAACTTACGGGGCTTCTTAACCGTTCGGGCTTCAATGATGAACTTGACAGGTATGCACGTGAGATTGGCAGTAAGCCGTGTGTCGGCATTATGCTTGATGTTGATGATTTCAAATCAATCAATGACATATATGGACACGCAGTCGGAGATGAAGCGCTGAAGAATCTTGCAAGGTCAATGGTCAATGAATTTCCGGATAATTCCATAATCGGCCGCAATGGCGGAGACGAATTCTGTATTGTATTAAAAGAAACAGATGCGGAAACCGCAGGTGATCAGATAGAGCGCTTCTGCCATCAGCAGCGTATGTTCAGATTCCATGGCAGAGAGTATAATTACAGGATTTCTTTGGGCTATGCAGAGTATCCGAAGCATGCAGGGAAGAGATCTGAACTGCTCCGTTGTGCAGATGTGGCATTATATGAGGTTAAGCTTAAAGGCAAGAACGGCTGCATGTGCTATACGGACAGTCTGTGCAAATCTGACAGAACACAGCTTGGTTTCAAGCTTGATGATATATCATATAATCTGCCCGGAGCATTTTTCATATATAAGGCAGACAGGGGCAATGAGCAGCTGCTGTACGCTAATCAGGCACTGATTCATATGACCGGCTGTGATGACCTCAATGACTTTTTGGAATTTACAGGGCAGCAATTTGCAGGACTTGTGCATCCCGATGATTACGACTATGTGGAAGAAGATATATGGAATCAGATTGATATTGATGCAGGGCAGTCATATGATTATGTGAAATACCGTCTCGCAGCAAAGGATGGTACATACAGAAAAGTCATTGACATCGGCCATCTTGTGGACAGCGAACACTACGGGAGAGTGTTCTATGTACTTGTTGTGGATTATGATATGGTGTCTTTGTAAGCATTACCCCAATCGGCCATGGAATCAAGAATCGGCTTAAGGGATTCCCCCAGGCTGCTTAGTGAATATTCGACGCGCGGCGGCACTTCAGGATATACGGTGCGTAGTATCAGACCATCTTCCTCCATTGAGCGGAGATTGTCAGTTAAGACCTTCTGGCTTATGCCATCAAGGTCTTTTTTTAATGCATTAAAACGCCATGGACGGGCTAAAAGGTTTCTTATAATAAGAAGTTTCCATTTGCTTCCGATAAGTGTGACGGTTGTAGCAACCGGACATTCAGGTAATTCTGCTTTTGTTTTCATTGTAATTGTTACCTCATGTATTATGAAAAATTATAGTGGTATCTGTCTTATCGTTTTCAAAATTTAATTATATCATAATATTTAAAGAAATTCATGCACACATAGTATATATAATTTTGATATTTAAGCCGGCAGGAATTGCGAAGGTAACTTTTTTGTAACTATGTAATAAAAAAGTGCGTACTTTTGCGGTTGAGAAAGGATTGTTATTATTAACTTGTAACAAAGATGACGGATTGGAAAAATATAAAAACATCTAATCCGGGCTATGTAGAAAGGAGTGCATGAGTATGGCATTATTAAACATTTTCGGATGGAACGAGAAGGAAAAGAAGCAGGCAGGCACAGCATGCGGAGCAGGAGACAAGCCGGAGGAGAAGCCGTCAGCGTGCGGCACAGCATGCGGAGCAGGAGACAGGCAGTAAGCAGGCAGTAGGCACTTTGTGCCTGCAGAATGGAGGATAGGATGAATTATTTTTCTTTTCAATGGCATATAACAGATGAATGTGACCAGCGCTGTAAGCACTGCTACATTTTTTCGGGAAAGGGCTGCAGCGAGCTTAAGAGCATGACATGGAAGCAGATGCAGGAGGTTGTGGCTAACTGTGAGGATTTTTGCAGGATTTACAATAAGCTGCCATATTTTTATATAACCGGCGGAGATCCTATCCTTCATCCTGACTTCTGGAAGCTGATGGTGCTGCTTAAGAGCAGGGGAATCCCATTTACAATAATGGGAAATCCATTTCATCTGGATGATGAAGTATGTACAATATTAAAGGCGTGCGGCTGTGAAAAATATCAGATGTCGCTTGACGGAATGCGCAGTACGCATGACTGGTTCAGAAAGCCGAGAAGCTTTGACCTTACACTTGAGAAGGTTGGATGCCTGAACCGGGCAGGAATTAAAAGCGTTATTATGAGCACGGTATCAAAGATGAATATGAATGAAATCCTGGATATTATTGATGAGGTTGTAAAAGCGAAGGTTAAGGTGTTTGCATTTTCCCGTTATGTGCCGACCGGCGGAGAGGTCGATACCGGAATGACGGCGCAGGAATACAGGAAGCTGCTTGAAGTGTGTGATGCAAAATACAAGCAATACGAGGCAGCAGGATGCGAAACCTATTTTAATAAAAAAGACCATCTCTGGACGCTGTATGAATATGAGACAGGACAGTTCAGGCTGCCGTACAATGCTAAGAACGGCATGATATATGGTGGCTGTAACTGCGGAAACTGCCATATTACAATATCCTCCAACGGAGATATAATGGCATGCCGGAGAGTCACCGACAGTAAGGTTGCCAACGTATTTGAGGACAGGCTGGCAGATGTGTGGGTATGCCAGATGGAGAAGTACAGAGATTACGATAAATTTGTAAAGTGCAGTAAATGTGAGCTTAAGGCATGGTGCAGGGGCTGTCCGGCAGTGGCAGACGGAACAACGGGCAATTTTTACGGTGCAGACCCGCAGTGCTGGAAGACAAAGAACGATATAACGGGGGAGGTACTCTGATGAAGTATGGGACATTATTGGAACTTATAAAAGCAAGGCACTCAATCAGAAAATTTGACAACAGTGAGGTGAGAATATATGAATCTGGAAACATGTCTTAAAAAAATGCAGCTTGTAGGCGTACTTGCGTTTGCAACGGTAGACGGGCAGGGAGCACCGCAGATCCGCAACATAAGTGCGATTCATTATGAGGCGGATGCATTATATTTTTTCACGGCTAGGGGAAAGGACTTCTGTAGGGAACTGCAGGCTGACGGCAGGGTGCAGATTCTTGCATATACAAAATATAAGGAAATGATACGCCTGTCGGGAAAAGCTTATGCGGTAGATGCTGGCGCACAGATAAAGTGGCGTGATATAATATTTGAAGAGCAGCCGTATCTTGCCAATGTATATCCGGGAGATACGAGAGATATAGGAATTATTTTCTGCATTGATGAGGGTGAGGTTGAATATTTTAACCTCGGTGTAAAGCCTATATTCAGGGAGACATACAGGCTGGGGAAATTGACTGAGACAGCAAAAACAGGAAACCACAAAGGATATCACATAACAGACGCATGTATTGGCTGTGGTACGTGTGTACAGCATTGTCCGCAAAGCTGTATAAGCTGTGTGGAAGATGCGGAAACGGGAAACACGCATTTTTCAATCCGGCAGGAGCATTGTCTGCATTGCGGTGCGTGTTATGAGCATTGTCCGGTCGGAGCGGTGAAGAGATATGAATCAGAGTGAGAGAAGAATTTATTTGATAAAGCATCTGCAGGATAAAATGCGCAGCGGTTATCCGGAATATTATTCAAGATATTATCCGCAGTATACAACAATGAATATCCCATCTGATACTGACGGGCAGAAATTACTGCTGCGTGCGCTTATGAACGTGAGGCTGCCGGGAAGTGCGGACGCTGAATTTGTAAGGATTCAGGATGAGTACCTGCATGAGGAGAACAGCCGGCGCGGGGTGGTAACGCTTGCGGATATGACAGAGGTGCAGCCTGATTTATATATGTGGAAGGGCGATATAACGAGGCTTAAGGCAGGAGCCATTGTAAATGCCGCCAACAGCCAGATGACAGGCTGTTACCGTCCGTGCCATAACTGCATTGATAACTGCATTCATACATTTGCGGGAATTGAGCTGAGGAATTATTGTGATGATATGATGCATAAGCAGGGATATGAGGAACCGACAGGCCGGGCAAAGCTGACTCCGGCGTTCAATCTGCCGTGTGATTATGTCATTCATACGGTGGGACCGGTTGTACAGGGCGTGCTTACGGCTGAGGATGAGCGCTTGCTTGCGTCCTGCTATGAGTCATGCCTTAGTGTGGCAGATGAAAATAATGTCGGTAGTATTGCATTCTGCTGTATTTCGACAGGTGTGTTTATGTTCCCTAATGACAGGGCTGCCGAAATCGCGGTGCAGACGGTAAAGGAATATAAGGAAAAGACAGGTTCAGGGATAAGGGTGATTTTCAATGTTTTTAAAGAAGAGGACGAACAGCTTTACAGAAAGCTGCTTGGACAGGGCTGATATGGATAGAAATACTATGTACAAAGCCGCTTTGGACAGGATTGAGGGCGCAGACGCTGTCGTGATAGGTGCGGGAGCAGGGCTTTCAACATCGGCGGGCTTTACATACAGCGGTGCAAGGTTTGAAAAGTATTTTGCGGACATGGAGCGGGCATACGGCTTTCATGACATGTATTCGGGCGGCTTCTATAATTATGACAGCTCGGAGAAGCTGTGGGGCTTCTGGTGCAGATACATTTACATTAACCGTTATATGGATGCGCCGAAGCCGGTATATCAGGATATATTTGAACGCGTCAAGAACAAGAATTATTTTGTGCTGACAACGAATGTAGACCACTGTTTCCAGAAGGCAGGCTTTGACAAGGAAAGACTTTTCTATACTCAGGGGGATTACGGGCTGTTCCAGTGCAGCCAGCCGTGCCATAAAGAGACCTACGATAACGAAGAGATTATAACAAAAATGGTGTTAAGCGAAGGCTATGAGATAAAGGATGCCAGGCTTGTAAAACCTAAGGGTGCGGTTGTAAGTATGGAGATTCCGCCAGAGCTTGTGCCGGTATGTCCAAAGTGTGGCAGACCGATGAGCATGAATCTGAGATCGGATTGTACATTTGTACAGGATGCAGGATGGTATGCGGCAGCAGAGCGGTATGAGAGATTCTTACGTGAAAACAGGAACACAAAGACAGCATTTGTCGAGCTTGGCGTGGGGTATAATACGCCGGGTATAATTAAATACCCGTTCTGGCAGATGGTGGAGAATAATCCCAAAGCGTCATACATCTGCATTAATAAAGGTGAAGCGTATGCGCCGAGAGAGATAGCTGACAGGTCGGTATGCATTGACGGAGATATATATGATTATACAGACAGGAATGAGGACTGATATTCCGGCATTTTATTCGGAATGGTTTGTTAACAGAATAAAGGGAGGATATGTACTTGTACGCAATCCTTATAACGAAAGTCAGGTGACGAGATATAGTCTGTCGCCTGACTTTGTCGACCTTATTGCATTCTGTACGAAGAATCCGGCACCGATGCTTAGCCGTATGGATGTGCTGAAGGACTACGGACAATACTGGTTTGTGACGATAACTCCATATGGAAGGGATATAGAGCCAAATGTACCGGACAAGCCGGTTGTCATGGAGAATTTTAAAAGGCTTTCGGATATAGTTGGTGTGGACAGTATAGGATGGCGGTATGACCCGGTTATTATTGACAATCATCATACAGTTGAATGGCACATATCGGAGTTTGAACGGATGGCTGCCACGCTTGCAGGCTATACAAAGACATGTGTAATTAGCTATATAGATATTTATAAAAAGGTTGAAAGAAATTTTCCGTCTGCCCGTGAGGTCTCCGGGGCTGACCGGCTGACACTTGGAAATGCTTTTATAAAGACAGCCGGGAAGTATGGAATGACGGTAAGACCATGCGCCGAGGGAGATGAACTGGCAGCGTTCGGAGCGGACTGTTCAGGATGCATGACGGTTAAGACATTTGAGACGGCATTGCATGAGCATCTTGACGTTCCGGGGATTAATACCAATAAGACCAACCAGAGAAATGGTCAGTGTGCGTGTCTGCTGGGAGTTGATATCGGAGCATATGATACCTGCGGGCATATTTGCAAATACTGTTATGCCAATGCCAATACCGCACTTGTGAGGGATAATATGAGAAGGCATGACCCGATGTCCCCATTCCTGATTGGAAGCAGCCGTCAGGGTGATGTTATACATCAGGCAAAGCAGGAAAGCTGGATTGACAGGCAGATGAGGCTTGAGCTGGAATGATGAGGATATATAAGGAGGATATATGTCTAAAAGGTCAAAAAAAGCGTATGCAACAACAATAATACATGGAGAGGATGGACCGACAGCGGTATTTGTTGCAGGCAATTGTGAAGGACGCAGGGAAAAGCTTTCGGTACGGCAGAGCATAAAACATGGGATTAATAGTGTGAAAAATGTGTGCTGGAAAATCAGACGCAGCATTGCAGAGAGAATAATAATGCGTAAAAGACCCGCGCCGCATACAATGGGTGAATTGCAGCAGTATATCGTAAAAAAATATGTCGGCAGATACAGCTTTACCGAAGTAGACAAAAACAGCGGCGAGGCGGCTGAAGAGTATCGTGACATGCGGGCGTCATTTATAATTCAGTATGCACCTGAGCTGTTAAGCAGTGCAGGCAGCGGTGATTGTGTGCCACAGCTAAAGAGCACATCGCAGGAGGATATATTGGAATATATAAGGCTGAATAAGGAGCGCATGGTAAGGGCGGCATCCGTACCGCTTGAGAAGTTCGACATTGATTATCACAAATATGTGTATAATGATATGTATAAGACAGATAAGACAGATGCAAATAATTGCAGTTTGGGTCGGAATAAGCGCAGTTTGGGCAGCATGGACATAATAATAGAAAAGAAATATGGTTACATTGGCGGCGGTGCATCAGGCAGCAAAAAATTCATAAAGAAATACAACAGAATTCTCAGAGACATACATATGTATTATGGTGTGACCACAGAAGATATAGAGACTAAATCACAGAGATACCGCGAATTAGTGAATTCAATGCTGTAAGAGGATATGTTTGATATTTCATTGCTGACTATAACATGGTTCAGAGGGTATAAGAGCACAAAGTCAGAATTTATATCCTGAGTAAGCGAAGCGTGACACAATACAGCACGTCCGTACACACATAAAGTCATCTTGACTTATAAAAAAAGATGTACTATCATCCAAATTAGTTGATAGTACATCTTTTTTAAAAATGAACGGAGATATAAATTTATGGATGATACGGGAAGAAAGATAACTAAGATAGCGCGCGAAGTAAGCAAGTTCACGGTGCAGATGATGAAAGAGGAAGGTATTGGCACGGCGGAGTTTGACTTTATACATCTGATACGGCATAATCCCGGGATTACACAGGCAGAGGTAAGAGAACAGTTAAAGATAGACAAAGGTGCGGCGGCAAGGCGTGCAGCAAGCCTTGAGGCAAAGGGATATCTTATAAGAAAGCCTAATCCTGACGATGGTAGAAGCCGGCTTCTGTATGCTACGGATAAAGCGGAGAATCTTAAGAATTCAAAGGCTAACATAGAATCGATGTTTTATGAGTGGCTTCTTGCAGAACTGCCGGAAGAAGAAAAAGAACAGTTCTGTGAAACACTTGATAAGCTGTATTGGCGTTCTAAGAATGAGAGAAGAGCAGGGTTTGTCAATATATCAGAGGTGGTGAATTTGAAAAATGCAGCAGACGAAAAAGAATATCAGTAAAAAGATAGAGCATCCCGACAGAATAACAGAATACTTCAAAGAGGAATGGGCAGTTCTTCTGGCAGTGACGATATCAGGAATCATATATAATATAGGACTGCTTGCAGGCCCGTGGTTTGAGGGTAAGATGACAGGCTGCCTTGTAAATATTCTCGGAGGCAGTGAGACATTTGCAGACATGCTTATATTAGCTGCATTGTATGTAATTTCAATTGCCGTCGTACAGATATCAAGGTATATCAAGAGATTTTATGTAAGAAGATTTTCCAATAATGTTAATAAAAACATGAAGCAGATATTGTATGGAAGTCTTGTACATAAGAGCTGGGCACAGCTTCTGGAGGAGGGTGCCGGTAATGTCATGACTAAGGCAATCCTTGATGTAGACGACTGTGTCGAAGGAATGAGAAAGTTCACAACAGAAATTTTTGATACGGGAATTGCAATGGCAGCATACATGGGAATGCTTCTGTGGTATGACTGGCGGCTTGCACTGTTATGCATGATATTCCCTCCGGTTTCGTATTATATTGCGGAGAAGATGAAAGACATTGTGCAGAAGACGGGTGCGGCATACAAGGTACAGGCTGGTATTTTAAGTGAGGCAACGCTTGACCGTGCTGACAATGCAGTTACATACAGGGTATTCGGATGTGAGAGTGAGCGCAGGAAATCGTATGAGAAAAACCTTTCAGATTATGAAAAATCTGCAGTCCTCGCTAATATATGGAATTCGTCGCTTCAGCCCATATACAGGATTATCTCAATGGCAGGAGTTATATTCATACTTTACTTCGGCGGGAAAAATGTTCTCGGAACCGGCTGGCGTGAGTGGAGCGTTGCAGCATTTGCAACATTTCTTGCATGCTTTACCAAGCTTGCGGATAAGTCATCAAAAGCTGCCAGGCTGTTCAATGCAGTCCACAAGGCGCAGGTTTCATGGAAGCGCATAAAACCGCTTATGGTGATACCAAAAGATGACGCACCAAAATCAGGACAGCCGGCAGGATGTGCAGATGCCTTGGTATCAGTACCGGCGCTGGCGGTCAACAACATAAGCTTTGCATATCCTGAATCGAAAAATATTTATTCCGATATCTCCTTTAACGCAAAGCCGGGAGAGATAATAGGTGTCACGGGACCGGTTGCATGTGGCAAATCAACGCTAGGCAGGACATTTTTGTGCGAATATCCGTATGATGGAAGCATCAGGCTGTCAGGCAGGGAGCTTAAGGATATGACGGCTTCGGAGAGAACCGGACTTGTGGGGTATCTCGGACATGACCCGGAGCTGTTTAATGACAGTATAGCCAATAACGTAATGATGGGAGATAAAGGCGATTGCAGACAGTACCTTAAGATGGTATGCATTGACGAAGAGGTAAATGCAATGGAAGACGGTACGGATACACTTGTCGGAAGCGGCGGCGTCAGGCTGTCGGGTGGACAGGCACAGAGACTTGCGCTTGCGAGGACGCTGTGCCACATGAAGCCTGTTATGGTGCTGGACGACCCGTTTTCAGCACTTGACAGGAAGACAGAAGTTCAGGTGTTTCATAATCTGAGATCAATGGCGCAGAATAATATTGTAATCCTCATATCACACAGACTTTATCTGTTCCCGCAGATGAGCAGAATAATCTGGATGGATAATGGCAGGGCAATAGCCGGGACCCACGAAGAGCTTATGGAGCAATGTCCTGAGTATGCAGAGCTGTATCTTGAACAGGCAGGAGGCGGCAGCAATGACAAATAATATAAACCAAAATAACAAAAGCAACAGCGTCGCAGAAATAATATTATATACAATAAAAAGCAGACTGCTGTTGTCATTTGCAATAGTATCTGCGGTAGTTATGGCGATAGTCACATCACTTTTTCCACCATTGATTCTTGGTGGTATTATTGATGCCATGACAGCAGGGCAGGCAGTTAATTGGGGAATGATACTTGCATACTTTGGGCTGATTGTGCTTACGGGACTTATGGAGGCTGCAAGAGAGGCACTTCTTACAGTATTCGGACAGAAGATAACGCATGCATTGAGAAGCGGGCTTATGGATAAGTTCACAAGGCTTACGGCAGACTGTCTTAATAAGCAGGAGCCGGGCGCGGTTGTATCAAGATTTGTAGGTGATGTTGATACAGTAGAGGCACTTTTTACATCAGGAATTATCAGTATGTTTGCAGATGTATGCAGAATCATAAGCATACTTGCGGTTATATGGTTCCGTAACAAAGGTCTTGCAATAGTGATTGTAGTGCTGCTTCCGTTTTTATTCTGGTTCACAAGGCACGTACAGAAAAATATGCTCAGCGCTCAGATTGCAAACCGCCGTGCAGTAAGCCGTGCATCAGGCCATGTACCTGAGACACTTCATAATATCCGTACAGTACATACACTTGGCAGGGAAAAGTATATGGAACAAAGATATGATGAGTACATAAGCGAAGGCTACAGGGCGATGGAGAAGACCAATTTCTACGATGCAATATATTCTCCTGTAATTCTTATTTTAAATGCTGTTGTAATTGCGGTAGTCATGTTGTTCTCTGCATCAGGCAGCCCTGTGGTGCTTACACTGTTCGGAATGTCAGCAGGTACGGCAGTAGCCGTAATGAATTACATTTCACAGATATTTTCACCGGTAGAGAGCCTCGGCATGGAGATTCAGACAATACAGTCAGCACTTGCCGGTGTAAAGAGGATAGATGAATTCCTTGCACAGGACGAATTTGCAAAGCAGGATACAAAAGCGCCTGACGGGCCTGTGGTAAGATTTGATAACGTCACATTTGGTTATGATGATAAAAATATTCTTAATGACTTTAGTTTTGAAGTCCGTACCGGCGAGCAGGTAACATTGTCGGGACGTACCGGTGCGGGTAAGAGTACAATATTCAAACTGATACTTGGATTATACAGACCGGACCGGGGCAGTGTCACGATAGGCGGCGTTAATTCGGCAGATATACCGGATAAGGCAAAACGCAGGCTGTTTGGATATGTTGAACAGTCATTCCATATGGTCCCGGGTACTGTAAAGGATCAGATAACGCTTTTTGATGAGTCGGTCACAATGGATGAAGTAAAGAAAGCTGCAGAACTTACGGGACTTGATGATGCAATAATGAGCCTTCCTGACGGTTATGACACAAAATGTACCGCAGATATCTTCTCACAGGGACAGTGGCAGCTTCTGTCAATAGCCCGTGCAGCAGCGGCACAGCCGAAGCTGCTGCTGCTTGATGAGATAACGGCTAACCTTGATGCGGATACAGAGAAGACTGTGCTCAGCGCCCTTAAGAGAGTATCTGAGAATAGAACAGTTATCTCAATATCACACAGGGTCAATGCATCAGCCGGAAGGATAATTACTATTGGATAACAGTGCCTTCTTCACGGCAGTGTATTTTTTCTCGGGGACAGGAAGTATCGTTCCGTCAGACAGTGTGACAGAAAAACGCTCAATTCCGGTGACGTGTTCCGGATTGATGAGATAACTTGCATGAATGCGGAGCAGATACTTTGAATACCTGCTCTCAAAATCAGGCAGTGTTCCATTAATCGTTATCAGGCTGTCTGATGTATGGATACAAAGCTTTGCTGTCCGCTTTATTGTCTCAATATATATAATTTTTCCCGTAGCGATACGGTGAACACTCATGTCGTCCGCTTTAACGGTTATGAAGTTGTCAGGCTTCTCAACTAACCGTATAGGCAGGGCGACATTTTCATAATGTACGGGATAGATGGTATCACGGCTGTCATGCCGCCATGCGTTGCTTATGTGAATCATGACAACCTCCCAATACGGCTCATAACCATTCTCAGTCTTAATCCTCTTTTCACGCCATGTAAATTGAAGTCTCTGGTCATGCAGATCTGTATTGCCGCTTGGATAGTGCGTATAAATGTCATAATGCAGTAAAACTTCACGTGCAGCCTTGCAGGGAGTAACACATACTGCATCTATCGAGCCCATTGTAAATGTCAGCTCATGTATTTCAGATGAAAATGTATCAATAATATTCTGGCGGCCTCTTAAAATCTGTCCTTCCGTCGGACCAAGCCAGAGAACATCATCAGCAAGGCAGTCAAAAAATGGCTGGAGATTATTCATGTAGTATTCGGTTATTATATGAATTGATTCATGGATTAATAAATCGGATTTCATGTTGTACCTCATAAATGTTATCGCAGTCGGGGGCTTTTGACCCCGACATCATTATACACAATTATTACAATAAAACAAGCTATTTGCAATATAAACAAGTTAAATGAACGGAGAGCATTGAAGTGAAAAGTTGCATTTGATAGTATAAATCTATAAAAGCTGAACCTATTAAAATACATAAGAACACGGAGGAGGGCGCATATGAATATATTCAGGAAAAAAGCAAGAACAGGAGCGGCAATTCTGTCTGCGGCAGCATTACTGGCAGGCATTTTTGCGGGCGTGCCGAGAGGAGTCACTGTGGCTAATGCGGCGGATACGGCAGATACAGCGGGTACGGGCAGTGCTGTTGTGTATGCAGGTGATTCAGCCAATGATACTACAGACCAGATAATAACCGGTGATATGCTGGTCTCAGGTATTAACAAACCTGTGCCGGAAGAGGAGTTTGACAGAACCGGATATGTCGAGAATGCATCTGCTGCGGCATTTGAAATTAAATCAATAAATTGGTGTGATAGAATTGGCAGGGAAATAGCAGAAAATGAAGTCGCAGATTATGGAACATATTACTATATAATATTAGAACTTACTGCAAAAGATGGATATATATTCGATAAGCAAAAGGCTGCTTCCCAGGTCGATATAGGGTATTGGGCATCGCCATGGAGATATGATATAAGTGACGATCAAAAAACCCTTGTAATAAAAAGAAAGACCCAGACTGTAAATGACCGTCTTATAAGCATAGAGCCTCCACAGCCGATACAGGTTGAAGCAGGAACTGCATATGAAGATATGAATCTGCCGGAAAAAGTCAATATTACTACGAAGTTCAATACAAGAACAACGGCATCCGTTGAGTGGAATACTGAGTATATTAAAAGCGGAAGCTATGACCCTTCAATACTGACGGAACAGACGGTTACGCTTAGGGGAAGGGTAACGGATGTTTATAGTATAAATGTAGATAATGTCTGGGAATATTTAGAGCTTACTATTAATATAAAAGCTGCTGACGCAGCCGAAGCTCCGACAGCAGACATTACACCGGGAACATATACGGAGAATCAGTCAGTAATACTTACTTCTGCAACAGAGGATGCGGTAATCTATTATACTACAGACGGAAGTGAGCCTGCATTGGCAGACGGCGTTCCATCAGGAACAACTAAGCAGTATACAGCACCTATAGCTGTAAAGGGTGAGGCAGGGCAGAGCGTTGAGACAACAATCAAGGCATTTGCAGTAAAGAGCGGAATGAATAACAGTGCGGTAGAGACATTTACATATACGATAGACATTCCTGCACCTGTTAAAAAGTATACATTGACAGTAGTTGACGGCTTAGGAAGCGGTGAATACGAGGAGAATGAACAGGTAACGATAACAGCAGACGAGTTCTTATACGGAATGCCTTTCTGGGATTGGACAGGGCTTGAAGGAGTTACTATTGTGTCAGGCAGCGAGATTGATCTGTCAGTAACATTCCTTATGCCGGCGAAGGACATTACTGTATATGCTCATTACGATTATCCGTACATTCCGCCAGTCTATATCATAGAGGCATCTGTATCAGGTGCAGGAGGAAGCATATCGCCATCCGGCACAATATATGTAGATGCAGGATGCGACAAGACATTTGTATTCACTCCGGATGAAGGTTTTGAGATTGATAAGCTGTTGGTTGACGGAAAGCAGGTAGATGCGAGTCAGAAATATAGGTTCTGGTATGTTGATGATAATCATAGTATCGAAGTAACATTTAAGAAGAAAGGTGGACAGGAGCCGACGACAAATCAGGAGCCGACAACAAATCAGGAACCGGCAACAAAACAGGAACCGACGACGAAGCAGGAATCAACTACGAATCCGACCTCTACGCAGCTAAGGTATAAGATTCTGGATGGTGCCGACAGCAAGTGGAGTGAGGATACCAACGGCAATCTCATGATAAGAGGTAACGGGGAGTTTTCTAAGTTTACATGTGTAAAGGTTGATGGCAGTATTATTGATGCGTCAAATTACACAGCAAGAGAAGGCTCAACGATAATCACGCTGAAGGCTGAGTATCTTGATACTCTTGCGGAAGGCAGCCACTCATTTGAGCTTGTATGGACAGACGGTTCAGCGTACACAACATTTACAGTTGCCAAAAATGAGGATTCGGATGATAATGATGACAGCAATGATGATAATGATGCAGACGGAGCTGACAACGGAAGCAATACCGGAAACGGCAATGTAACAGGCAATGTCAATAACGGAGCAGGTGCTGGAAACATCAATAACGGAACAGGCACAGCTAACGGAAGCATGGACGCGGGAATTAGTGAGACAAAGGCGGCAGAAGAGAATGCAGCCGCTTCGGCAGATGCATCACCAAAGACGGGTGACGCAAGCCATACCGAGTTCTGGATTATGCTTATGGCAGCCGCACTTGAGGGAATTGCTGAGCTTGTCATGCTGGCAAAGAGAAAAGGTAAAGAGGAATAATCAGGGTGTGCGAAGCATACGGAAGTGAAAGATTTACCGGACTCAGCGGGGGAATAGAGCGTGATGATAAGCGCATAGGCGCATTTTTTACAGATGGTTACACAAGAAAAGAATATCCAAACGATATAACATGTAAGACGGTTGTGTATTCAGGGAAAATAGGGAGAGAGTAAGAGATTAAGCGCATATTTACTTGATTTTAATCAACAAAAAGCCTCATCCTGCATCCGATATATGAATTCGGGTGCAGGGTGAGGCTTTTGTTTTACAGGTTAAGTCCGTCAATCCAGCGCTTGAACTTAGCTTCGTTAAAGCCGTTAACAAGCTTGGCAGGCTTCCAATTAACTGTTGCAGGACAGAGCTTGTGAAGTACTTCATCCATTTTGCCTGTGCCGCTTCCGCCTGATGTGCAGAAAGGAATGACTGTCTTTCCTGAGAAGTCATAGCTTTCAAGAAATGTATTGATTATTGTAGGTGCAACATACCACCAGATTGGGTAGCCTGCATCTGTCAAGACTGGGACAAAAAAAATTTTATTTTTTTCTGTACATATTCTATCAAACCCTTACTGATTTTTAAAGTACAGAATAGTTTATTACTCTTAACCTTTTCGTTACTACCCATAGAAGAAGCCAGCAGCTTTTTCACTACTGGCTTTCTATATTACTCATTTTGTTTACTACACTGCATTTCGGATAAAGTTCTCACCCTTAAACACAACCTCTATGTCTTTGTCGTTGTAAATGAGCACCTTATCAATTATGTTAGAAAGTACATCTCCGTCATACTGCTCCAGCATACTATACTGGGTTAGCTGTTCTATCTTCTCCTCTGCGTCAGGCTCCTGATTTGCAACTTTCTCCTGCAAATCTGATATCTGATTCTCCAGATCAGCTAACAGCTCTTGGTTTGTTTTTCTTAGCTGCACATATTCTTCTTTTGTGTACTTTCCCTCTCTGTATGACTGATAACAAGAAACTGTGCTGTTTGATATTCTGTCATACTCCGCTTTAAGCTCACTAATCAAATACTCATCGCTTGTCACCTTCCTTTTATCCTTTGATGCCTTTTTAAGTTCTTCTTCCTGTATAAGTGTTCTACAGATTTCCTTTGTGATTTCCAGCACCTTGTCCTGTGCTTCTGACTTCAGCATAAAAATCTGCTGACATTCGCCAGTCCTTACCATCCTGCGTTTTGGACAGAGGAGCTTCGGTGTACATACTGCACTGGAATTCATCAGCTTTCTTCCACAATAGGGACAGATAAAAAGATTTTTCTTACGTTTCTTTGTACTCTTTTCAATCCCTCTGGCTTCAACCCGTAGCATTTTATTGACTTCATCAAACATTTCATCGCTTACTATTCTTGGTATTGCACCTTCTACAACAGACCAGTCCTCTTTATTTCGTTTGCGAACCTTCTTATTATCTCCAAAACCAACAGTTTCACATTTATTCTGGATCATTATTCCTTTGTACTGCTCATTCTGGACAATCGCTATAACTTCTGAATTATCCCACATATAATCCCCTTTATTATGAACCGGAACATAATTGATTCCATTCTTCCACTGGTTTTGAACTCTTGTCGGGATTTTTCTCTCATTTAATATGCGGGCAACCTCACTTGCATTATATCCTGCAATGATCAGTGAAAATATCTCCACAACAACCTTTGCAGCTTCTTCATCTATTATCAGCTTATGCTTATCGTCTGGATCTTTCTTGTATCCATAGCAGACAAATGATGCCGTGTATTCGCCGCTCAGATTTCTTGTCCTTCTGGCACTCTTTACCTTTCTTGATAAATCCATACTGTAAAGCTGGTAAATCAGATTCTTATAAGCTACATCCATTCCTCCGGTAACACCAAAGTTTCTGTCACTGTCATAATTATCGTTGACAGAAATAAACCTCATTCCCATTGCAGGGAATACAAACTCCAGATAGTTGCCTACTTCAAGGTAATCCCTTCCAAATCGTGAAAAGTCTTTTACTATGATACATTCAAATCTTCCAAGCTCTGCGTCCTGTATGAGCCTTTGGAATTCTGCCCTGTTATTGAACATTGTTCCCGAATATCCGTCATCAAAGTATTCCAGTACCTCAAAACCTGCAAATTCCTCTGTTTTCTTGATATACGCATACAAGAGTTTTCTCTGTCCTGTAATACTGTTACTTTCGTCTTTTGTTCCTTCTTTTACCTCCTCATCCGCATCCGAGAGACGGATATAAAAGGCTAATTTTCTTTTCTCAGCCATTATCCTGCCTCTCTTTCCATATTCAGTTCTGCGAATTTTTTCAGTTCATCTTCATAGTTCAAAACGATCTCAAGATTCTTGTTTTCGTATATGCGTACCTGTGCAACAAACAAATCGACCATTTCCTGCGTCAACTTGCGTTTTCCTTTAAAACGGAGCATTTCAGCTTTTAACTGGGCAACGGTCTTTTCAGCACTTTCATACTGACTTGCCGCCTGCCTGTATTCATCAGCCTGTATCTTCAATTTCTCAATACGCTGTGAATACTCCCTGTTCAGTTGCAGATATTCCTTTTCATCAAGCAAATCTTCCGTGTAATCAGCATACAGACCGCTCTTTAATTCCATAAGTCTGTCCATTTCCTTGACACACTTATTCACAGCTTCCGTATATACCTGTTCCTGTCTGATTACACTGCTGTCATTGTGATGTTCCTTTAATATTTTTTCCCTGTCAATAAAGACCTGTATCTGCTCCTTTATAACAGCAAGCACCGCTGCATATATATCGTCTACCTTTACAGGCAGGCAGTTGCAACTGTCCTTTCCATATCTTTTTCTATGCGTACACATATAAACCTTTCCATATTTCTCAGGGTGGATATGGATACTGCTTCCACAACAGCCGCAGGTGATTTTGCCTTTCAGCATATTCACGGTCTGCTTTTTTGCTGGCTTTATTACCTTTCTTTTGTTCTTCTGCACCGCATAGAACTGTTCCTTTGTGATAAGTGCAATATGATGATTTTCAAAAACATACCACTCATCTTTATTGGTAGTATGCCTCTTTTCGTGTCTGTACAAGCATACCCTGTCTTTACCTGTCACATATCTTCCAATATAGACTTCATTCTTTAAAATCTGTGACAATGTATCAACAGTCCACTTAACTCCACGCAGCTTTTCAAGTTTCTCTATATTATGCCTTACTTTGTACTGGGCAGGTGTAAGGATATGCTTCGCATTCAGTTCTGCCGCTATCACAGAATGCAGTGTACCTTTTTCTGCCTCATTAAAAATCCACCTTACAACATCTGCGGCTTCCTTATCCTCAACCATTACCCTGACTTTGTTTTCATCAAGAACCACCTTATACCCATAAGTCACTCTGCCAACTGGAATACCTTTTTCCATCGCTTCCTGCTTACTGGAAGATATTTTCTTTGAAATATCCTTAGCATACAGATCATTGGCTATATTCGTGACCGCAACCATAAGGTCTGCGTCTTTCTTTGAGGAATCATAATTATCCGTAATCGCTACAAAGCGGATATTCATCATCGGGAATACACGCTCTACCAGATTGCCCGTTTCAATGTAATCTCTACCCAAGCGGGACAAATCCTTTACGACAATGCAGTTGATCCTTCCTGCCCTCATATCTGACATCATACGCTCAAATTCCGGTCTGTCGAATGTTGTACCGGAAATTTCATCATCCATATAGATGTCATGGATTTCCATATCCATCTGCTGATCCACAAAGTTCTTAATGAGATTTCTCTGATTGATCAGGGTTTTTCTGTCTCTCGTTTCATCTTTTTCCGCAGACAATCTCACATATATGGCAGTTTTATACACTTTGGATAATACATTCAGTGTATCCGGTGATTGTTTCGGCTGTGTTCTTGACTTCCTTGCCATTTAGACCACCAGCCTTTCCGTATCCTGCTGTTTTTCCAGCTCCCCGGCTCTTGCAACGATTTTCCTGTATTCATCGTCACAATCCAGTACGATTTCTATATCACCGCCCTCATATACCTTTACGGACTGTATAAGGCTCACTACCACATTACGGGTAAGAGAAGGCATTGTTTTCCATTTCCTGTGTTCTTCCAGCCACTCGGTATCTCTTTCAATTCCGGCAGCAATGTTTTCTGCTTCTTTCTGTAACCTGTCGATTGCCTTTTCCGCTTCAGACCTTTTTACTTCAAAGCTCTCCTTGATAATCGCAAAGTCTGATTTATCAACGATTCCATCTTTGTAGTCCTCATAAAGTGAAACAAGCATCTGATTATATTTGGTTATCTCTTTCTCTTTTGCACTGATCCTCTCTTTTGTCTTTTTCTGGTCTATTCTGAAATTGGCATTGTTGCCAGCTTCCTTTATCACTTCATCAGCGTCCAGAAGTGTTGCTGTCATTTCCCTCAAGGTATCAAATACACGGCTTTCCAAGTCTGCCTCTTTTATCCTGTGGGAGCTGCACTTCTTATTCTTCTTGTTATTGGAACACATATAGTAAACATACTTTTTCCCATTTACCGTAGACACCTTTCGTGTCATAAGTGCTCCACAATCGGCACATACTGCTATTCCGGATAAAAGATAGATAGAGTCTTTCCCCGGTGCCATTCTCATATCCACTGACAACAGACGCTGTACAATCTGGAATGTTCTTAAAGATACCAGTGCCTCGTGATTGTTGTGGCATACTGCCCATTTCTCCTGTGGCTTTAATATCCTTGTTTTAACCTTATGGTTAGGTGTTGTGATTTTGCCCTGTACAAGCGTTCCTGTATAAATAATATTCGTTGCAATACGCCTTACAGCAACAGGAGTCCACAACAGCTCGTCTTTCTTCTGAAATGCTGTCTTATAATTCTCTCCCTTGCTGAGCTTATATGCCATAGGTGAGAGAATACCAAGAGCATTCAGCTTGTCACTTATGGCATCAAGGCTCATTCCGTTCTTTATCCAGTGGAAAATATCCTGAACCACCGGACCAGCATATTCGTCAGGAACAATCACATTATGGTCAATCTCAGATTTCTTGTAGCCATAGACACAGTAATTTCCTACAAATTCTCCGTTCTGTCTCTTTGTTTCAAGGTGGCTTCGGATTTTTATGGAAATATCCCTGCAATAAGCGTCATTGATAAGATTCTTAAACGGAATGATTATCTCGTTTCCCTGTGCCTGTGTATCTGCACTGTCATAGGCATCATTGATCGCTATAAATCGTATCCCCATTGCAGGAAACATCCGCTCAATGTATCTCCCTGCGTCGATATACTCTCTTGCAAACCTCGAAAGATCTTTTACAACGATACAGTCTATAATACCGTCTTTCACATCCTGCATCATAAGTTTAAATGCCGGACGGTCAAAAGTTGCCCCTGAATAGCCGTCATCCTCACGGATTGATACTATTTCAATATCTTCTTTGTCTTTTAAATAATTAAGTATCAGGGATTTCTGATTTGAGATACTGTTACTTTCAGCTTTTCTCACATCATCAAGATCGCCATCTTCCTTAGATAATCTAACATAGATGGCTGCTCTGTAAATTCTTTTAGAATTGTTCATGTCCACCACTCCTTCGATTTTCTAAGTTAGAAGTCCCAAATCAAGAGGAATGGAAACATAAATATGAAATTGATACCCTTTCGGGTTAGATGTCCTTATTTGTCTGTAATGATATCACAAATCCATCTGAATTTCCACCCCTAATTTTGGCTGACTGCTCTATACATTGGCAAGCATAGCAATATAATTGTCTTTCAGGCTTTCCCCGTTATCAGAAAATGAAATCTTAATTTTGCTCTTTCCTGATCTGCGGAAATACGGATTACCTGTCTTTGCAATCATTCCCGCAACCTTCTTTTCCACAGGCATTCCGTCAGCGTACTTTATGCTGTTTACTTCCACCAATGTATCAATATCCACATCTTCTAATCTCTGTGCCGATATTTTGTCCAACTGTTCAACTGTCATCCTATCCCTCCAATCAAATTAAGCCACCAGATATGCTGACGGCTATGTAACACCGGAGCTTTCGCCCCGGCTGGAATTTATGCGATTGGATTATTATGTTTTGTACTCATACCCAACTGGATCTGCATACCTTTTGTTATCTGTCTTAACTGGTTTTTGCTTACTTTCCCGATTTTTTCTATCAGGTCCGTATCTTTCACATCACATAACTGCTCACACTGAGCGATACTGTTCGTTCTTAATCCAACAGCCTTAAACGAACTGATAAAAATATGTGTTGGCAGATATGTCTTTTTATGAATCTTACTTGTAAGCGGTACTGCATGGAATACCGTGCTATGTCTGTTTGCACTGTCATTGCTCACAATCACTACTGGTCTGATACCGTGCAGCTTGTGGTCATTCTCATCTTCCGGTACTCCAAAATCAACCATCCAGATATCGCCCCGTCTTATTTCACTCATAATATTCACTTCCTTGTCTGTCAACTGGTATTTCCTGCCCACGGATATATTCGACAGCTTCCTGTTCCGTAGGGCAGGCAACAACTCTGTCTCCTTTCCCATCAAACACCACGGTTTCTGATGAAAATGTCACTATGCTTAATTCCTTTTTATCCGGCATTATCCTCCTCAAACGAGATGAGAGCAGGTTCATAGCCCCTGCTCTCGTCATTAATACTGATACCGTGCTCCGCTGCAAGCTCCATAATACCCTTTACCACATCTTTGTCCGATGAAATATCATAGATACTGCTTACCAGAATACTGATAATGGAATCTCTTTCGATATAAAATTTAAGTCTTTCCACAGACTTCGTATCTTTAAAGATTGTTTCTACAATCTCAAAATCCGCTTTCTTAGCATATGCTTCTATCCTGTCTGCGGCTCTGTCGGCATTCCTGCCTACACAGATAACACAACACTTACTCATAAAACCTCCTATCTGTCGGCTCTGAGACGTCTGAAAAATACTGCCATAAAATCAGCAAGTGAAACAATACCGTTATCTTCCTTTTTCCCTGCCTGCTCCATCTTCTGATAATATCCAGCCATATCATCGTTTGCTGTCTCAACCGTAATGCCGTGCTCTCCGAGCATAATGATGTTATCCATAATTGTTTCTTCACAATCACCGACCATATCACTCATAAGAGTAACAACCACATCAACATCTTCCACCTCTGCCATACCGACAAAGGCAAACTTCATAGGAAATGTCATTCCCTCCGGTCTTGCGTTCTCTGAAATGACTGCAACCACCTCATATCCATTCACAGTGCAATACTCCTCAAGAACCTGCATTACCATCTGATCCGCTGCCTCATTTCCTGTTGCTCCAAAATATATAACTGCTTTATTCATTTTAAAATCTCCATTCCTGTTTTTATTTTGATTTGATATCCTGTGCACACTTTATCTCCTCACATAAACTGACCTGCCAATGCTCTCTGCACTTATAAGCCCCGTTGTTGTCTGCTGGTTACTGCAAATCAGTTTGTGTGGGAAGATAAAATACTATCTTCCCGGTTTCTTAACCATCCCCGTATCGGGTAACATATCCTTTGCCAGCCACAAACACTTCGTAGTTTCCTGCCCATCTGGACTTACGAAAGTAGCCACTCTCTGAAAATGCGTTTTGCTGAAATTCAGGTGCACTTATTATCTCATTACCTCCGGCTGCTAACCCGGTAGGCACAACCCTCTGCTCTTATCCTTAAAGGCTCCTGCTGTTACGTTTCTCATAATCGGCTACAGCTCTGAGGATAGTCATCGCACGAAATGGGATTCTGCCACCCTGTCATAGACAAGGCGATATAAGCTCGTGGGATATGCGTGTCCTATTCTGTTTTCAATATTCAACGGTTCTTTTCTCAGAACCTGAACAAAGTATAACTGACACCACGCATCTTCTACAGTAACCGACACTCTTTTGAACTAAGAGTAACACTCCCACCTGTTCCAAATCCTTATAAAAAAAGCCGGACTGCATTATCAAAAATGCAATCCGACTTTTTTATTCTGTCAGAAGTTTCATATTGTCAACGGCATTTAATACCATATTCCGGATAAACTGTACTTCCTTCTCCTTCAGACCAACCAGCAGATCATCGACTTCTGTCTTTCTTTCACACCCACACACAAGATAATCCAACGTTATATGAAACAATTCAGCAATACTAATCAGCGTATCTATTTTTGCTCCATTTACACCAGCTTCAATTTTCCGCAGAGCATCCACTGACAATCCAATCTGCTCGGCAAGCTGCTGTCTTGTCATTCTTCTTGCCGCACGCAACTCTTTTATTCTTTCTCCACTATTAACAATATCGTAGTACACCTTCCACTCTTTTCCGGCACCTTATATATTTGCTTAAGCTGTATTCATTGTACCGTAAGCGAATCTTTTGTAAGAGTGACTAAACCAGCTATTTCAGGTGGAATATTGTACACCTTAATACCAAGAATATAAATATTTGCGGATTAAAAAAGAGATATTTCCAAACTCTCATTACATTTTGGAAATATCTCTTTACTTAATATCCTCATCCGGCACAAACTCCATGATGTCCTCTATCTTACAATCAAGTATGGAACATAATCTGTTAAGGATTACCGTTTTTACGACCATATTCTTTCGCAATCGCTGTAACTGTGCTTTATCTATTCCATAATCTTTAATTAGTGCATACTGGCTAATATTTTTCTTCTTGAGTGTGATCCATAACCTGTCATATACTATCATTACAAAGACCTCCTCCTTGTATTCTACGCAAGAGTGTCCTATAATGATATGGTGCGTGTATGCACCATACTGTATGTATATGATAGAATAGAAAATAGCCATAATCTGCATAGAAAACAGCTCTCAAGGTTATTATGTAATATAGAACGGATTATCTGTTTTACTTTTATGGTATTCAACCGGGACAATTCAAGCACCTGACAATTTGACCGCAAATACCCTTCTCAGAAAGGATTCACAACAACACTATGAATGATAAAAACACATACTCTGTTGATAAATATTTGGAAATCATTGCCGAAAAAGAAGGAATCACAAAAGAAGAAGTCCAACAGGAAATTGGGCGGGCAGTTTCCATTGCTTTAAAAAGCCCTGATCCAAAAATGCAACGCTTCTGGACAGACTTTCCATGTGAAAATGATACTCCCACCATTGAAGAAATCATATACCATCTCGCTGAAAAATTTGCAAAAGAGTCATAGACAAAGGACAGGATAACTACCCGTCTATTCACTCAGATAATCTTCCTGTCCTCTTAATATTTGTTCAATCATATGTAATGCAAATTCTATTTCTCTTTCGTCACATCGATTCATCATAAATGCAAAACGCTCAATGTGTTTTTCTGGGTGCTGCTGGCTCATCAAAACCATAGGCGATGACTCCAATGCATGAACAATATTCAAATATGTATCAAGACTCATTGCCCTTCTGCCATTTTCAACACTTTTGATAGTATCCAATGATACATCTGCCCGTTCTGCAAGCTCTGCCTGTGTAATTCCAAGCCTTCTGCGTTCTTTTCTGATATTCTCTGCAATAATTTCGTATATGTGCTCTCTTTTCCCCATAGCCCCATCATCCTTTCTGACTTATCGCATTATATCAGAAATTATTATGGGTTTTAGGAAACTGTAATCCTTTGACATTTTCGTGTAATACTTTGCATATTCCTTCTAAACACCAATCTACTTTTACACTGAAATTTAAAATTTCAGCAAAATGTATATAACAACATGAGAAAAGCCCGTGGCAGATCCACGAGCTTTATCTCCAGTTTGAAGCATGGATATAGATAGTTCCCTGCTTTTATTTAGTGTAACATACACCTTTACTTAGCTACATGTGTAAAATCCCAGTGCGAAAATACGTCTACATAGCAGGTTTTTGTTTCAACCACATATCTCTCCATGCCGCCTAATGCTTCATTATATCTTTCTTTATATTTTGTCTCAACGACCTTATATGTATAATACATAGGACGATATTTGATTAAATAATGAGATCCTTTTGGAACAGTTACGGAGTATCCGCTACCTAAAGAATATGATTTTGATGCACCTAGTGTAACACCCAACTCACTTCCTATAGTTCCACCATTTGTATATCCACCGGAAACTGAAGCTTTAAAGGAAATATTATAAGAAGTATCTTGAGTGTAATTCAATGATAATTTTGCGCTAGATGTAGAACTACCACCACTCGTGCCATTTCTCCATGCACCACTTTTTAAACTACCTTTGGTATATTGATAACCATATACGGTAACAAAATCAGAAATGCGTTCTTCATTTTCCTCATCAGCTTTAATTTCCGTTTCAAAATAATCAGCTCCATCATGAGGCAAATTTTCAGTGTCATAGTTATGAGTCTCCGCAGCAAACGCTGTTGTCGAGCACCCCAAAATCAATATAAAACTTAAAACCATACTAATTATTTTTTTCATTAGAAGTCACCCCCGCTTTGCTTTAAAAAAACTATAAACCAGATAAATAATTGCCAAAATGATACTAAAAACAAAAAAGCCACCAATATAAATAAGAGGACTTTTAAAAAGATAATCCATGTTATTGGTAAGATATCCATTTCCTGAACTAAATCCAGTTATTGAGTCAATATATTGGACAATAATGGAAAGAAACGGAAGCGTACTTAAACCAAATATGCCAAAAATTATCATTATTATAGCTAAAATCTTCAAATGAAAATCTTTCATCAAAATCACCCCCTATTTTAATATCATTTTGTCGTTATATGCAGATCATTCTATAAGCATATTCATAATTATATTTACTTCTCCTTTCCTCAGTATTCAATGTGCCATATAGAGCAATCTGTTGTATATTCTAAGAATAGCAGGAATCAAAGCAAAAGAAAATATCCTATGCAGAAAGTGACCTGTTTTTGCAGAAAATGACCAACAGAACAAAAATTACTCAGAAATCAAGTAAAAAACACAGCATTGATACTATTTCAAAGCTACAGTTCTACTCTAAAGAATATATTGAGAGTACGCTTTCAACAATATTTCCTAGTCTAAAAACGGTATTAGAAGAATTTTGGTAAAAATTTAGCAGGCAATAATTTGAATATTATTGCCTGCCAAATTAATGATGAAATCATATGATTCTTCTGTCAATCAGAACCAATCTGCTTTCTCCTATCGGAGTCCAAGCATACACACTCTTGCAATATAACGTATCATCAGCTCCGAGCCTGTGCTTTCTGTATATTGTCTGACCAATACTTATTGCTGAAAAAATTCCCATTTCTAGGCAAATTTCTGAACATATCCATAACAATATCATATGATAAGCCTGATGTGTCCACAAACATCTCTTTCCCATCTTTAGATTTAACTGCAATTCCGTTATCACCCACATACGCTACTGTATTGTCATCTAATTTCTGTATTAATCCCGTCATTTCCGCAAATTTCTTTAGCGCAAACTCCCCGGATTCTTCACAAAGTTTTCGGAACTTTTCTGCATCCTCACCTACCATATACGGATATTTTCCATCTCTAATATACCATGAAATTCCCGTTTCTGAATCCGTGTATTTAGGATCAGTTAATGCCCACTCTTCCAAAGGAACACCCTGATACCATACTGTCATTTTTTCACTGGAATCATTGCTTATTTCTGGTTCATCATTTTGAATTTCTTTCTCAGCAATTTCATCCTGCCCCTGTTCATATCCTCTACATGACACGTTACACTTTAGTGCCTCATAAATTTCTTGAACATTTGCATATTTGTTAACTGCTGCAACATCCGGTGTCTCTAACACTTCCTTTTGTTGAAAAGCCTTTGATTGGTTATATTTTGAACCTGATTTTCTTCCTGCGTAAATATTGTTATTTACAGCGGTATTTACCATATTTACCATATTTATAATCCCTCCAGCAGCAATATAATCTAATTTTCTTATTATAGTATGTTGCACTTTATGCCAGATTGCTATAAAATGCAACATACAATGAAAATATTCTGTTGCGCTTGCTTAATATCCCATATTCAAGCAGCTATTATTGTGCATAAGCAGCAGAAGCAATATAGCCTACCTGCGAAGACCCAACAGAATACAACTCATAATGGAAATGGTATCTAACGCCTACCTTAACACCTGTAAATGTCAGTGTCCATGAATCTCCTGAATAGTTAGCAATTTGTACCGGTGCACTTGTTCCGTCATTTCCTACAAGAGTAATTGTTCCCTGAAGATAATCTGTTCCACTTTCATTAGGCATATAAACATTTAAGCACAACTTTGTAACGCTTGAGTTATTAATGGTGTAATAATAATTTCCGTTGAATACACCGCTTCTGGAATTGCTTCTTGTAATGGTTCTATTTGCATCATACTGAATCGTATCTGCAAGAGCAACGGCGTCATCATAAGCAGGTACTACGTCCAAATCGCCACAATCGCTTACTTCTACTGCCTTATTTGCATTAGGGGCAGCCTGTCCCTGAGTGGATACTTCACTTGCAAACGCAGTTGTTCCCATTGCCAAACATAACATCAAACTCAACACCAACGCCTTTAAACTTTTTACTTTCTTCATTTTAAAATCTCCTTTCAAATTAACATCGTATAAATTTTCATTCCAACAGGAATCTATAAACAACTTTATGCTTTTTTCTGTCTTTCCAGATTTAGATAAGTATTCATATTTCGCATATAAAACATCTGCAAATCATACTTTCCTAATTTGTTCATATCCTGAATAACCTTTTCAAAGCTGGATATAAGGTCACATCTTTCATTTAATCCCATGTGACCAGTTTCTTGTGGAAAAGAGCTGAGACTATTACCCCTATCAACATCATAATATGCCTCCAAAGCACTCATTTCGACATAAGAAGCATTTCTCAAATCAATATCGTTAATATTAATCTTTTCTTCAAATTCTTTTCCATTTTCATCAATCCCTTTGGCTATCACTACAGGATTATCATCTGTTGACTCTTCTGCATACTTAATATAAAACGAAAGACCGGTTCCATTTCCGCCTGAAAACAACATATCATCCGTCTTTAAATACACTTTCATTGATGTCTGAGGAAATGCCTCATTTCCGTTAACAGATGTTTTGCTATTGTTTTGTCGCTTTCCAAATAATTCAGATACACTCTGCACTCCCGAACCAATACGCATTTAACCACCTCCATTCGCATTATAATATGTTATTTATATGAATTAACATATATTAGTTTGCACTAAACGTGAATACCGTTGAAAAGGAACGTGTAGTATTAGGGAAGTTTGTTGACCTGAAAGTTGTATTAAATCTATAACTTCCCGCTTGCGTAATCGGACCACAATCATATGTATAATAGAAGCCATCTGCGCCTGTACCAGATATAATAAATGGCTCCTGATGTATCCACGAAATACTTCTTCCATCAAATGTTGTAGTATCGCTGCCATATCCATATACCTTGATCGTAACGCCAAAATTTCCATTTGTAAGCCAGCCATATTTATAAAGTGAAATGCTTGTCACCTGCGGAGCCGGTCCATCTCCAGGCCACCATAGCGGATTAATCCCTTCCTCATTACCACTGCCTTCAATATTGTTCCTTCCTGATCTCCTGCAATATTCACCGTCATTCCACCATCATTGGTTTCAGAATATTCAGGAATACTACTCTCCTTTTCTGCTGCTGACACCATTGTTCCCATACCCATTAACATAGTCAATGCTAATGCAAATGCAATAACTTTCTTAATTTTTTTTAACATATCAGTACCTCCTTTTTATACTTGTCATCTTGGAATAAACAATTAAGTTCCTATAGCATCTATGGCTACAGATATAATAGTAAAACACGCCAGTTAACTATCTTTCACTTTTCTTCTGGATAATCGGACGTTTCGGCTGATGAAATATTCCCATGCATGCAGGTGGGAATCTATCTATTCCATATACAGCTTCATTTCTCATGACATGTTCTACAACCTTCAACACTTTCTTATTAACCTTCTTCATTCTTTCACCTCCTGTTTAAAAATTTTTGCTATACACAGCAAAGCTGCACATAATATAACAGCTATTGCCATATAACTAACGTAAACCATATCTGCATCTAACAGAACACAGCCAAGTATTATGCACCCCTCAAGTAAAACAATAGTCCTCGCAGATTTTTTCGATTCCATCAATTCATCTGATGTCATGTGCATATTAGGATGATTCGCTGTACCAATCAATCCTATCCCTGTTATAGCAAGTAGTACTATTGCAAATAACCATTGTGGATGTTCTGACAATTTTTCACTTATAATCACGATAACTAAATAAGAAACAATGGATGCTAAATAACATCTATAAAACTTGTCCAGATGATATCCGCCAGTTCTCTTTCTTAATTCTAAAAAAAACACAAGAAAAAATATAGTTGGGAGCAGCTTGTGAAACATCAAACTGATTACGATAATACTGCCAACAGTAATAAATTTCTCTATCCAACAGATAAAAACATAAACATATCTTGCTTCCATCTCTTTGTCAATTAACCTTGCTTCAGTCATCTGACCAATTAAATCATCAGCTATTTTTTCAATCATAGTTATGCCTCCTGCCAAATTAAGTATAACTTTATCTGTTTACAAAACAATATCCATTGCAGAAAGTGACCTTTTTTTGCAGAAAATGACAAAAAAAGTGATTTGCTTGCAGCAAATCACTTTTTTAAGGTTCATCTTAGTTTGGCAATATAACTGAGAAGTAGAACTCATTATTATCATTTCGTATAGCATAAGAGCCTTGATATTTTGTTATAACCTCAATTATATTTTTTATTCCAACCCCATGCTCATCCATTTCATATTTCTTTGAGGTCTGTATTTCTCCATCTTTAATATTAAGTTTACCATCATATGTATTCTTTACAGATATAATAATGTTGTCTTTCTCTTTAACCAGTTTCATTTTCATAAATTTTTTGCCTGAGCACTTTTCACAAGCCTCTATTGCATTATTCAAAAGATTCGATAATATAACAACAATATCCTCATCACACATTTTAATTCCTGATAGATCATTGATTTGAAAGATAAATACAATGCCTTTATCCAATGTTTCCTTATATTTGCTATTTAATATAGCATCAATAATCATATTATTTGTTTTAATATAATCTAACTCTGTACTCAAATTTCCGCTTATACTTTTCACATAATCCTTTAGTTCATCATAATTTTCCATCTCTATCAAAGACTCAATGCACATAATCTGGTTCTTATATTCATGTGTTTTTTTCCGTTGTTTAACAAAATTTTCTGAAATAGAACGGTACATGTCTGTCTGATTTCGTGCTTTCAGTTGAAACACTTCATTTTCACGAATCTTAATTTCACGTTTTAATATATCATTTATCATATAGAACACAACTATATTCATCCCTGCTAAACACAATGCTATAACCAAGAATACATTTTCCTGCTTTTGATTCTCAATGTTTCCAGATGTCATGATCAATGCAATAACTGTGAAGATTGTAAAAACTGGGAAAAAAATAAATCGAAGCCAATCTGTACTTCTTAAAACATCCGAGGACTCCCCTCCTACTTTCTTCCTGATAAGCAAAACAACTAGGAAAAGAATTATTTTTCCCAAAACCGTTATTAAACTTCCACCTACAAAATGCAACCTGCTAATTTCTGCTATACTATCAAAAAGAGAAACATTTAACCATAGTGTAAAATAGTCTACAGAAAGCAGCAATGCCTGAAATAATAATGATAAGATTATTGCTTTTCCGAAATGAATTTTAAAATAAAAGCACATAAACACCGCAACAGCAACTATAGCCAATATTTGTTTCAAGATAAACTTATCATAAAATAATGAAGCTATTACATATTCACATACCACAATTCCTAAAATAATACTATAATTTCTATAATTATTTTTTGATCTCTTTTCAGCAAAACTTTCAAAAAATATTTTGCAGCATATTACCTCCAATATTATCATCATAATACTTTGAATGTAACTAATCAGCATCTACAATTCTCCTTTATACGAAACAAATGTTTCTTCAACAAATTTATATCGTGCTTTTGGAATTTCCAACTTAATACCATTGTTCAATAACGCCTCATACCGGCTGACTTTCTCAATATGCTTCATATTAACCAGATAACTTTGATGTATCCGGATAAAATCATTACCTTGCAACTCTTTTTCCAGCTCATCTAGTTTGCCATATATTGAATATTTTTTTAACTTGTCCTCCATAATGTAAAACTCAAGTTTATGCAATCTGCTCTCTATGTATAACAAACGCTCTAATGCTACAATCTTTGTACCCTCATTAAAGTTAAATTTCTTCTTTTGGGCTACATAATTCATATTCAAGCTGATTGCATCCATACACTCAAATATTAGTTCCGGAAAATTTACATTATTTTTCAGAATATATCTTATAGCTCCTACGCTGTATCCTTGAGGGGCACATGTAATAAATGCTGTAACAAAAACTATAAAAACATCATTGCTGACTTTTCTTATTTTCTGCGCAGTTTCCATTCCATCCAGTTCATCCATATTTACATCCAGAAAAACAATATCATACTTTGCTAGATTGATACCTAAACTTATAAAATCCTTTCCTGATTCAAATTCATCAATTTCGTATAATATATCATTTTCATTCATATATTCTATTAAAATATCATGAATGCGTTTTCTAAATTGTCTTTCATCATCACATATAGCAATTCTGAACATATGCTCATCCCCTTCCACACACAAATTTGACATACTTCTTTCATTTGGTTGGATTATTTTTTTTATATTTTCCTATTTTTTATTATATTTCGGCATTTTCATCCAAAATTTTAACCATTACTCTATATTTGTAATATTCCATGTTCGTCTACAAAATTATATATCAATACCTATTTTTAATACATTTTGCTATTGCACATATCGTTTCACTGCAATCTTTCCCATAACCATAAATACTGCTATCAGGACTATACTCACATACCCAGCATAAAAATAATCTTGTAGATCCAAACAAAATAAAATGATAAGAACACATACCTGCAATGCTGTTATGCAATGTGTTACCCTTGCATAATACTTTCTTTCTTCCTCATCAAGAGGTTTATTGATACTTTCCACTGGGGCAAGGACAATAATAATTACCACTGCAAGAACTCCGATCAATAAAATCACGGCATTAGGAACATTTTTCATTACAGGCTCATATGTATAAACCGGAATAAATAAAATTGCCATTGATATCAAAAAACAGCCGATTCTACTCTTACAGTGGCTGCCCCCACTATAGCTTCTCAACGAGGCATAAAATAACAGGAAGACCAGAACAAGTCCCGGTCTCCCCGTCACAATGCCAAATATTCCAGAAGCCAAAAGGTTTCCTGCAACAACAATGCCATTTTCTATCCCATATTGGTACAGTTCTGCATCCTCTTTTTGCACAATCTCCTTTTGTATCAATATTTCATTTATCTTCTTTGCAAATTTAGCAATCATACCCTGTTACCACCTTAAAATTTTCTAAGTTTTTTCGCATTATCCGGTAACTTGTCCTGTCCGAAAATAAACCAGCAGCAACGGTTCATATTGGTTGCAGTTACCGTAAGGGCAAGTGCTGCCACGCTGGTTAATGCTCCATGACTGAGTCGGTTCATCAATCTTCTTAATTTTGACATATATGTATGTCCTCCTTTGCATTTGATGAATGCACTATATCATACTTTACAGGAAAATGCGGCAAAGTGTAACAGATTGACATTTAAGTGTAACGCTTTGCATTTATTCCTTCACTTCAATTCCATAGAGCATTGCTGAAACCTCAAATATATCCCCTTTATCTGTAAAACTTACCGTTCCATTGTATTTTTCTACCACTTTGCGGACACTCTGAACACCATGCCCATGTCGGATATTATCTTTCTTGGTTGTTTTCAGGCTTTTATTTTTCTTTCCTGTTTTGCTGTTTGTTATTACAAGAAGCAAAATCCCCGACTGGTACTTATTTTCAATCTTTACAAAACGCTGTCCCTCCGGCACCTTGCTACAGGCTTCTACCGCATTATCCACAAGATTTCCATACAATACACCTATATCCCCATGATCAAGCTGCATCTTCTTTGGAATACGAATAGATGTTTCTACTTTTATCCCCCTTGCCTTTGCCCTGCCAAATTTAATGCGGAGCACAGAATCTACGATTGGATTATCAGAATACTGCTTTTCATCTATCTGCTCAAATTCTATGCACATCGCACCGATTTTCTCTGAAAGTTCATGCCCATCACTATTTTCCAACAGATGATACAGTTCATGCAATTTATGTTTCATATCGTGCTTTAACTTCTGCACTTCCTTATTCTGTTTTTCTGCTTCTTCATAATAGATGTCTTTATAGTGCATTTCTTCCCTGTACATTGCATCCTCATACTGTTTTTGCACAAGATAATTAAAACGTTCCATCATATACAGCATAAAATAATCTGTCAGGACAATGGAAATTACAATACTGGCACACATAAGCAGGCTTTTTTCACTGCCAGCTTCCAATGACAAAAGAATAACAAAGCAGCAGTTCAACACCGTAAAGGCAAATACCATAACAAGCACACCCAAAATTTCTTTCGGAAAATCAGCAATCTGCATCCCTTTCTTTGAAATCAATTTTGACAGAATATACATCACATTTCCACGAACAAAGCTGCATATTACCATTACAAAATAATATTTATAACTTTCTCCCATATGAAAATTCATAGCATGGAGTAACAGCAAGGCTACAGGTTCAAACAGCATTCCAATACCCATGAATGTCACAATATTTATAATTCTCGTCCACATTCCTGATTCATAATAAAATGATAACAGTATAAGCACAATCAAAAGAGTCGCAAGATTCAGATACGGATTTTTTATGCTACTGACAAATGTCCATATAATTGCAGCAATGGTAAATCCAGCCCATATCCATACCTTTGATACTGGTTTCATTTTCTTATTGGAATGAAAATAATACATAAACACTGCCAGATCAAACAGGCTGATGGCAAAGCGTATCACATATTCCATCCTTAAACCATCCTCCTTACAAACTCCATATGTTTTTCTTTTAAATTCTGCTTATGGGAGCGGGCAATCAGAAGTCTTTCTTCATTGTCCATCACTACTTCATCTCCATCAATCGCCCTGATATGCCCAAGATTGATGATATATGATACATGAATATGGGCAAAGACCTTATCATCAAGCTGTTTCCATATTTCTTCAGTTGTCATATTTGCCTTGAAATTTTCTGAAATCGTATGTATCACTGCCTGACGACCTTTCTTCTCAAAATACACAATATCATCGCAGCTAATACGAAACTGATTTTTTCGGAACTGAAAGACAAAGTCACGCTTTATCATATGAAGATACTGCATGGCTTTTAAAAGAACGGACTCCAGCTTTTCCACTGTAATCGGTTTAGAAATATAGTCAAAGGTAATAACCTCAAAAACATCCATAACATACTGAGTATATCCAGTCAGGAATACAAACAATGCTTTGGCATCTATTTTCCGGATTTCTTTTGCAAGCTGCAAACCATTCATCTCCGGCATTTCAATGTCAAATATATACAGATGATACATTTCTCCATAATCTATAACATGCTTCAGCAACTCCTTCGCTGTAAAATACACTTCATAAGAAAACTGGTACTGTGCTAACTTATCAAAAGCACTTTCCAGCATTTCTACATCTGTTCTGCTGTCATCACAGACCGCAATATTAAGCATAACACTTCCTCCTTTTCGGGCTTGGAAGCAGGAAGCACTTCAATTTATCTAATCAACTTAGATAAATACGCCAGCACACGGTCAAAAAAATCATTTCTCTGCTCTTTTGTGCTGTTCGCAACATAGTAATCCAAATTAAAATCTTTTATGTTGCTGCTCTCGCCTGTTATAAGATATGTAGGATCAATTCCATATTTATGATAGAGTGTCAATACTTTATCTACAGATATTCCAGTTACACCTGCTTCAAGTTTTCGATAATGTTCTACTGTAACACCCAATACATCCGCAATTTCTGACTTTTCAAGGTTCATATTCAGTCTTGCCTCTCTTAGTCTCTTTCCTATCTGTATATTGGCATCTTTTCTTCCTGTGCAACACCAATACCTCCACCGAGCTTTACACCTAATGAAGTACAGGAGAACATGGAACCGTCAATCCGCTTTCCACTCTTTAAATAAGTATGTTCTGAACACTGTGCAATTACTGCACTCATGTCTCCCTGCCACGGTCCTTCTCCGAGGGATGTAAGAACTGTAAATAACAGCATCAGCGGAACACTTCCCAGATAACCTGCCACTGCAACCATCAAACGGCATACTGTAGCAAGCATATAACTATACTTGTTTAACTTATACATTCCTTTCATTTTTGAAACCAGTGCAGGTGTAACGGCAAGTGCAATGATCAAAGGAATATTATTCGCCCATGAAAATACACCGAACAAATTCTTATTCAGCAATACATATGTCATAAAAAAGATTCCTACATTCACCATAGAAGCACGAAGCTGCTGAAGAATATAGATCACACAAATCATTGAAAAATATTTATTACTAAAGAGAAGTTTTATTGTCTGCTTAAAAGAAAGTTTGTCATCTTCCTCTCCTGCCACACTGTCATCTTTTAATTCTTCATCTGACAGCTCTTTTACCGAAAATACAGCAAGTGTATTGGTAATAATACCTATAATACAGTAAATAAATGCGATAGTTCTCCATGCGGCTGCACCGCCACCAAACATTTCTACTGCACCAACAGTAACAGACTGGATGACCAGATTCAATACTTTCCTCGATTCGCCCATCCGTCAAATCATAACTCATATCAAGAAAATCTAATATCTTTGCCTCTTGGACTGTCCCATCCAGAAGAATTATTTTTACTTTTCTGCTTATGTGCAAAATACTACATACAAAATCCAAATAATCTTTAGGAGTTATTCCTGTTTTTATAAATTCTTTGTGAACCGATTCTCTCCATTCGCTCGCTCCTTCACCTGAAAACGTGCTCCATACGCTTCGAACGACTGTAAGCACCTTAACTGCCCAATCAACATACTCTTTCCTATTCACATAATATATATGGGCATCATCAATCCCATCCTAGTTAGTAATTAGAATAGTATATACATTAGCGTCTTTTTCTGTTCACGTTTTTGGGGTATTACCAAATGGAAATAATTTAGTCAAAAAGATTGTGGTTAGATATTTGGTATCAAAAAACGTGATACAAAACAGGTGTTTAAAGCGATTGCACATCAACAAGGTGTTTCCGCATCAGAAGTAAAAGAACGTATTCAATCAACCATCTGCATTTACCACAAGCACGACTGCCGCAGAACGATTGCGGCGATTTCCGACGCACTGCCGGATATGGACGCAGCTATGCGTCCGCTGGCAGAGCAGACGATCCATAAACTGCAAAACATAACCGACGCAGCATTTGAGGAAGCGCAGTTCACCATGACGCTTTCAGACGCAGAGTAAAAGATGACGCGGGCGCGGCAGCCGATGATGACTGCTGCGCCCCGCGTTTTTTGTGCTAAGCTGTTTCCAATCGTAGGGATTGTTAAAAGTCAAGCCGCATCTTAGATAAGTTTGCCCAAACACCAATGATGTCAGAAGATGTAAAATAATAAAAATCAGAAGTTTCAGATTGTAGGTATCCCTTTTTTGTTGCAATACCAATGTAAACAAGTTCGTAATTCGTCCCATCTGAAAGATCAAACACGAATTTTATTGTACTACCGTCGTTAGTAGAATCTGAATTTGCATCTTTCACAGGCAGCTCAGAAAAAAACGTATATAGGTAGTCAATATCCGCTTCTTCTGTTAGCGTTTTTTCCTTGGTGTCTGCCTCTGAGTTAGAATAGTACGTTTCAATTTTCACAACATCTGATGCAGAAAAAGGAAAAACAATATATTCTTTCTTTCCACAACCAGAAATTCCAAATATAATTGCCATTGCGAGAAAAAATGTAAAGACTTTCTTCATACTTAACTTCCTTTTTTAATTTAATACAAACTGTGTACTTGAACCGACTAAACCACCGTCTAATGTGACGTGACTGTAACCAGACCATCCGTAATGGACAATTAGTTTAGTAACAAGCCCGCTTGTTGATGTTCCATAAGCGGTAACTGCATGAAATACTTTTCCACGACTTTGAACTTGCCCAGGAGAATCAGGAAAATATCCGAATACAATTACTGGACGGTTTCGACCAACTTCTGCAAAAATATCGAAATTTGTTACATAGTATGTTGAAGTTGCCGCAACTCCATACTCATTGCAATAGTCGATTAAGACATCTCGAATAGTTAATCCCCAAGAGGAATTCGATTTTCCATAAGAGAGTAACTTGTCTTGCAAAGTGTTTCCAGTAGTTTTTAAATTACCATTAGAATCAAGGAATGAACTGTCAATGACATTTCCCTTAACTTTATGCCAGTAATTCAAAATCAAACACGCTGCTGTATATCCACAGGTGTTATTCTCGTTTGCAGGATAAATTGCATTTTTGATATATTTGTAGTTTGGAATATACTTATTTGTTGCACGTGCTGAAAAATGAGATTGCAGTCTATTAACACTTGCCCTCGAATTTAGATTCGTTTGCATAAGGGCTAATACTTCTGTATCTTTCTGTGTACGAGAGTTTTGTAATGCCGTATCAAATGCAGATTGTAAAGAACGGCATTCAGCAAAAGACATATCGTATTCGTTATGAATTACTGTGTGAACAAATTTATCACCCGACAGTTGATAATAGTTAAGGGGTCCAAAGTAGTATAAGTTTTCTGAAAGTCCCAAATATGGAGAAGGCGAATCTAATGCTTCTTCCAAATACTTGCCTGATTGTGGGTCGAAAATCATATATCCTGTATCACCCACTTCGACAAGTTCAAAATGATTATCACTTAGATCCGACAGAATCTTTGTTGTCAGAGTAACATTTTGACCTGTTTCTGCAGCAATCTTAGCGTTATGAATGATTTGATGCTGATTCGCACTGACCAACCAATTATCTGCATTAGTCTCAGTTTCCATAGCAAAAGCGGTGGCACTTGTCGAAAGCAATAATAAAGAAGCAAGCAAAACACTTAATATCTTTTTCATTATAAGTCTCCTTTCACTTAATTATCTGAAAACATCCTGCTTTGTCTTTCCTAAATATGCGCATAGCAATATTTCATGTATAAACTATGCGCCTATCCTGCTGATTTTAAGTCGCAGCCTCCATAGTGGGCAGGAGAAATAAGCAGCCCCGCGCATAATCCTATGCAGAGTAGTAACCTGTGTCATCGCTTATTTCACCTCCTGTCGTGTCCTTTTACTCATATAACGGTCAAGATCAAAAAAAGGGACAAACTTTTTTGAAATTATTTTTGATTATTTTTGATTCATACCTTGTTAATGGGTTGCCACTTTCCTGCGCAACATTCTTGTGGTATAATTTGAAACAAGCAGACGCTGTAACGAATACCCATAATGTGCAAGAATAAATTTACTTGCTCACTTAGAATGGATGGCTGCAGGGCTATCCATGAGGAAACTTATATGATGATACTCCTATTTAGTGTTTTGAATGATGAACAACGTGCGCTGGTAGAGCGGATATTCCATGAGCATCATATCCACTTCCAGCGCATTTCGTTTAATATTGTGAAGTCAGAGGAAGCCGCAGAGGATGTCGTGTCCACTGCATTTATAAAAATCATGGACAACATCGAAAAAATTTCTGATTTACCCTGTCCCCAAATGACCGCTTTCTGCGTTACCATAGTGAAAAATGCTTCTATTGACGTACTACGTCAATTACAACAGAGTGTTCACATTGATTACTGGGACAATATTTCGGACGAGGACACGGACGATATTGAAGATGAATGTATTCACAATGCAGATGTACATAGGCTGACTGAGGTAATAGATCAGCTTAATCCCGATGATCGGCATTTTATCTATCTTCGCTATACGCTGGAAATGGGATATAGAGAGATTGGTGAATTGCTGAACATTTCGGAGGATGCCGCAAAAAAACGTGGGCAGCGGCTCGTCAAGAAGCTCCAAAAACTGTATGAGGAAAGGTGACGATATGGATATGAATTGGCAAACCATGCTGCATGAAGCAGCAAATGCCAGCTTTGAAAAGGATATAGAAGTTCGCTCTGCCGCCGATAATGACGCCTACTCCTGTGTAGATTTACCGAAAGCAAAGATCCGAGAATTAAGCGAAAAGATTCTGCACTTGCCGCATCAGGGAATTGTTCTATTATTTAGTAGATACTGCTTCCGGCTATCTCCCCAAGAAACTGAAAAGTTTTTCCAAATGAAAAATGCAAAGGGTCGCTTCCGCTTTTACCGTGAACTACTTTCTACAAGCATGGGGCTTAGCTCGGAGCAAGTGATTTCGGATGCTTCTCTCAATCGCGCCTGTAAAATTGCTATGAAAGACTATTTACGCACGGAGCTAAAAGAGGATGCTGCTGTAAGTAGTACCGGAAAGAGCCGAACGCATATTGTGTTCAGACGGTTCGGCAAAGCTGTTGCAGTCGCAGCAATTACCATAACCCTGTTGTTCTCAACGGCTATGGTAACTAATGCAAAGATCAGGGAAAAAGTGATTGCGTGGATAGTCGAGACATTTGAAAAATACAGTATCTTTGAACTGCAAAGCGACGGGGAAAACACAAAGCCCGATTTGCAGAGCTATAAGCCTACCTATCTTCCCGACGGGGCGGAATTGAAGAATACGGTTGAACAGCCGGAAATGCTTGCCTATGAATATGCCATCAACGAATCGAGTTATTTTAATATTCTTCTTAGTAAATCAGATACAAGGATTTACGCCGACGCAGAAAATACAGAAATTGAATCGTTTGACAAGGATGGTGTGATTGGCTACTACTTCAAGAAAGATGATTTGAATTATATTTGCTATGAGCGGGATGGCGATTTCTTTTCTATATATGGCTCTATTGATATGGACGAACTGATAAAAATTGCCGCTGGTATAACAACAGAATGATATACTCATCTTAGCTGAACAAATCGTTAAGGAAAGAATCGAAGGTGGTGCAAACGAAAAAGCAGTATTGAGACTTTTCATTAACTGCCCTTTCGTTTGCATCAATTTCGATTTTTTCTGGTTGAACAAAGCGCGTCAACTCTATATGGACTTTTAATTCTGACACTCTATTTATAATAGGATAGCGTGTACAGATAGAAATACATAGGATTTTTAATTCAGTCCTGTATTACGGCATCAGAAACAAGCCTCCTTAAGGAAGCTAAAAAAACATTCTGTTACGATTCATTAACAGAGCATATGTGGTTTCGGTTTTATGAAATGTTGTTCTGTGGGTAGAGGAATAATCTTACCACCACAGGAAGAGCACTTGCATATATCTTTATTATAAAGAAGACGGATAATGGCAGGTGCATCCATATCTTTCAGCTTGGAAATATATTTTTTGCAACCAAGGATGTTTCTGCACAAGGTAATCTTTTTCTTCTTATTTCTGGATGAAAGAAGACCATAGTGCCTGATACGTACAAAACGTTTTGGAGGAACATGCATTAAAAATCGACGGATAAATTCCTCGCCGGATATGGTGATCTCTTTCCAAAGCCCTTGGTTTTTGTAATCTTTAGCAGAAAATGTAACTGTAGATTCTGTCATGTCTTTGATACGGTAGTTGCTGATAGCAATCCGGTGGGTGTATTTTCCAAGGTATCTGATGACAGATTCGGCACCGTCAAATGGTTTCTTGCAATAAGGAATCCATTCCTTTGCATAGCAGGTATTTAACAATTCCTTGAAAGTATAGTAGTTTTTGTAAGGTGCAGCCGATCCATGAAATTCAAGCCTGTCATTTTCCCAGAGTTGCTTAAGTTCAGCCATATATTTTCCACGAAATATTTTGGAGATCACCTTGATCGGAAGAAAAAACTCTTTCCCGTTGTCTTTCCAATGATTTTTCACATCCAGCCCTCCACCAAGAACAATCGCATGGATATGAGGATGAAAATTCATGGTGCTTCCCCATGTATGGAGGATACAAATATAGCCGATATCAGTCCCAAGATATTTACTATCAGCAGCAAGTTCACTGAGAGTATCTGAAGCCGCATGATAAAGAGCAGTATATAAGAATTTCTGGTTGCTGTAGATAATGGGATTGAGTTCTTCTGGAACTGTAAAAACCACATGGAAATAAGGAGCATCTAGGATATCCTCACGCCGTGCATCTACCCACTTTTCCTTTGGAAACTCCTGACACATAGGACAGCATCTGTCACGGTAGGAGTTATAGTGGACTGATATGCAGCCGCAGTCCTCGCATACGCTTACATTCACACCAAAGGCACCGGTTTTGCAATTCATGATGTGATAAGCGGCCTTTCGCTGAGCGGGAGAAATACTATGTGTGGATTCAAAAGATGGATAAAAACGATGAAAAACATCCTGAATCGTACAATCCTTACTCATGATTCACCACCTTCCGGGTTGTCGAACGGGCTGCGGATTCCAAGAAGTGTCTTGTTGCTCACATGAAGGTAAACATCTGTAGAGCGAGGATCAACATGTCCCAGAAGTGACTGGATATATTTTATATCTGTGCCACTTTCGAATAGGTGGCTGGCAAAACTATGACGGCACGCATGAGAGGAAACATGACGGTTAATGCCGGCGAGTTTAGCACTTTTCTTAAAGAACTGGTTAACACTGGCTATATCCAGATATCCACCGGACCAGGAACTTGGGAAAAGGATATCTTTAGGGCGACCACATTTGAACCAATACTCTGTGAGAAGGTCTAAATTTTTTTGAGACAGAATTGTATACCTGTCAATTCTGCCTTTGGTTTCACGAACATGAATTGTCATGTTGGTACGTGAAATGTCATCATAATGAAGATGAACAACCTCTGATACACGTAATCCGGAAGAATACATAGTTGCAATAATCGCTTTATGCTTCAGATTCGGAGTGGCGTCAATGATTGCATTTATTTCATCGCGTGATAGAACGGCAGGAAGATTTCGCTCTCTTTTCATAGCCGGAACAGTGTCATCATCCCAGACAATCTTCAGCACCTTTTTATATAAGAACTTGATTGCAGACCGATAGTGATTGTGAGTTTCAGGAGACCTTCCTTCCAGACGTTTGGCAGTAAGAAAACTTTCCGCATCTTCAAGTGTAAGATCAGAAACATTTTTTCCAATCCAACGAAGAAAGTAGCTGACATCAGAGCAATACAGTTGAATAGTTCTTTCACGCAGGTTACGTTTTTCCGCCTCATTGCGGATGGATTCAAAAATATCTTTATACATAATAAAACCTCCAGAATAAGTAGTGTTAATAATTACATCTACCTATTCGGAGGTGCATTAGCGTCATAATTCCGATTGCGGAAGAGACTGGAAAATGTTATTCTTATCATAGGCAGTGGAGCTTTCTTAGTTCAGTTGTTTCGTGTGGTAACTTAACAATAATGGATTATGAAAAGTAATTCCACTGCTATTTTAATAAAAATAAAACTGCGCCACAGCCTTGGCAGGCCATCGCGCAGCGATTTTGTTCAATCAAAATTTCAGGAGGTATAATAAAATGTCAGACGTATATGAAAACTGTCCAGCTTTTGAAAATGATAAATTTCTACTGAGGTTTTCGCAACTTGATGATGCCGAGGATCTTGTAAGCGTGTATAGTGATAAAAATGCACTACCGTTTTTCAACAGCGATAATTGTCATGGAGATAATTTCTATTATCCAAATGAAGATCGAATGAGACAAGCTATTAAGTTTTGGCTTAGTTCCTATTCATCCAAATGGTTTGTCAGGTGGACAATTATTGACAAAGAAAAGCATGAAGCTATCGGCACGATTGAAGTGTTTCATCGTAGTGCAAACGACAACTTTAATCATGTGGGTGTTCTTAGACTTGATTTGAAAAGTGAATATGAAACTTCAGAAGAAATTTTTACAATTATGAATCTTATTGTACCACCTACATTTGATTTGTTTGAGTGCGAGGAAATAATTACAAAAGTTCCTGTTTATGCAGTTGAAAGAATTGAAGCAATGAAAAGAGTAGGATTTAAGAAGTCAACGAAGCTGTTGGTTGGGACAATGGACGGTTACGCTTATAAGGATTATTGGACAATTAACAGAGGAGTATATATCCCTCTGGATGATTTGGAAGCAAAAGAAAAGGCGTGACCGAAGTCGCGCCCAATCTTCCCCATTGCGGGAGCATTTGCAAATACTGTTTTATGGGAACACGAAAGCATTGTCCCTTTTTTCCTCCTTGTGCGTTATATGGGTGATACCAATAATGCACAAGGAGGATTTTATTTATGAAGAAAAAAGAAATTGTCACATTGGCACTAACTACCGCTCTACTGATGACCGCTCATGCCGTACCCGCATCGGCGGCATCAAATGCGCCTGAGAGTATGTCGCAAACAGGTTCGATACAAACCATTACTCCCCGATGGGAAAGCACCAATGTTGTTGTCCCGTCTATCTCAATCTCTGGCAAGCAGATTTCTGTGTCGGTATACATTTCACCAAAAAAATCGACGACATCATCCGTAGGTACCCTCTATCTGGAAAAGAAAGTTGGGAATGGTTGGACACCCGTCACCTCATGGTCGATTGATGGAACTGGATCGGTTAGCATTACCAAAACTTACACCGGCACAATGGGTATTACATACCGCACCAGAGTAGTTGTCACAACTGGGGTAGACAAGATTGATGCAACTTCTACCGAACGCACCGTCTAAAAAATTTAGAAAAAGATTGTCCCTTTTTCTGTGTCTGTCCGTTATACAAGTAAATCCACAAAACAGGAGGTGAAATAAGCGATGGCAACGGTAAATACTTTATGGGAGCATTTGTGTGGGTCTGCTTATTTCTCTTGCCCACTATGGAGGCTGCGACTTAAAATCAGCAGGACAAGCGCATAGCTTATATAGTCGATGTTTAGGTTATGCGCTGCCGATGGTTTTATCTACTAATTTTCCATGCTCTCAATGGGCATTGATACCAAACGAAAGGAGTTAATCTATGAAAAAAGCATTATGTGTCCTGTTATCCGTTGTTATGCTACTCTCCATGAGTGTTACCGCCTTTGCCGCAGATACAAAAGGAGCACCGTCGCAAACATTACCATCTTGGCTGCCTGATGATGCACCTGCGCCTGATCCAAACTCCGAGATTTCTATTGTTCACTTTTACATCAATGAGGATGGCGAAACTATTGTTTATGATCCAGAAACGGAAGTCATTCCTTATTCAACAGCATACGGTGATGCAGGAACAGCAGCCATTTATTGGGTTAACCGTTCACAAATTTATTGGGGCATTACTTCTTATACCAAAGGACTTATGACTTTTGCAGGAGATGTTACCACGAATCGTGGAGGATTTTACTTGCTTGGAGATATTGAGTTTGACGGAAGTGCTTCTGGCAACATCATGGGAGTAACAACAAAGCGTGGAACCAATACGGCAACACTCAGCGGTTTTATGATTGATGCTAAAGGAGTTTCTTTTACCGCACCTGATGTATCATCTTCTCTGACTTATTGATTATGTCTGTACTTATTATCGAGGAAAAGCCACCTCATTTTACAGATGTGGAGTTTGAATACAAAGGAATTGAATTTAAAGCACAAATCTGTCTGTTAGACACCGGAAAAGTGATGATTTCTTTTCGTGTACCCAAAAATGAATTAGAGCAAAACCTGTGTAAAGGTTTGCTTAATTCTCGTGGTACAAAATTGGATATAAAAATAAATCATTTACCAATGTGTGCAAACGTAGATACTTGCTCCTTTGCAATTCTCAAAGGCTCATCATTATTCTCCGATTTCAGCATTACTGTCGAGAACAATCTGATTCTCAGAGAGGATAGTATCTGACCTCAAATTTGTAATCTTCCCTCTGGCAGAAAAAGGCTACGCCCGTATCAGCAGTAATGCCGATACGGGCGTTTTTAAAAAGGTGAATTTTTATAATATTACTCATCATTTGAGCAAATAAAGCAAATCGCTATATCCCGACTTCATAAGTAATTGTTTGAAACCAGAAAGCACTTCTTCTTTTGTATAATTGTTGTTTTCCAAAAACTTATTATCTTTTTCACTAAGGTACTGATAAAAAAGAGCCACCTCTATTACCTCGTTATTGTTTGTATAGTCAATGCTATCTAAAAGTATGTTCTCTGCTTCGTTAATTTTTCCTAAATCAATCATATCAAGAAATTTTTTCCCGATACTTCATACTTGTTTTCTTTTTCAAGTTCAACAGAAACATACTCTTTCCCAAAGGCTAATGAAAATAATACTCTAACCATTTCTTTTATCATTCGCATGATGTAATCTTTCTCATCGGTAAAATTCATTTTTCCATCTCCTTAAATGCCATTCTAATTGTTTGGGACATATAAACTAACTGTATTGTAAATATAAGTCGACTTATAAAACTGAAATTTACGAAAATCTCTTTTGAATCTTATACAACCATATCCCAGCGACAACAGCTATAAATAATATAAACACAACCGCAATAGAAATGGCATAATCTTTCGGTAATACAACTGCAATTACTCCAGATAACAAAACACAAATTCCTATCAACAAAACAGGCTTTCCTAATGCTTTCGCATATCCATTTTTGTCATTTGTGGTTTCAAATACTTTACCATGAACAGAAGAGTAATTTCCTTTTAACAGAGAAATACTAAAAAATATGAGAAGAGCAGAACTAAACCACATCATTATACTAAAACCTATCATAATATATTCCTCCATCAATTATTTGTTTCGGGAATTCTTATTGTCTTAATTTAAATACCGAAACCATACCGCTAAGTGTTGTAGCCTGAGCTGTAAGTTCTTCACTCGTCGCTGATGTTTCCTGTGCCGCAGCCGAATTATTCTGAACAACTTCAGCAATTCTTTCTGCGGTTGCCTCTACCTGTTCCATACTGTCTGCCTGTTCAATGGAAATTTCTTTTATCTTTTTCGCACTGTCTGCAATCGCCTGTATGCCATCCACAACTTCTCTCAATGAAGTTGAGGCTTTCTCTGCATACATATTTCCATCTCCAACCTCATGAATAGCCGCTTCAATAAGTGCTTTTGAATCCACCGCTGATTTTGCACTCTGTTCTGCAAGGTTTCTGATCTGATCCGCAACAACAGCAAAACCTTTTCCGGCTTCTCCAGCTCTTGCTGCCTCAATCGAAGCATTTAATGAAAGAAGATTTGTCTGGCTTGCAATATCTTCAATCTGTGTGATAATTGCTCCTATCTTCTCAGAGGTTTCATTTATGCGTGACATAGCCTGCACTAATACTTCCATATCTCCACGACTGCCTTCTGCAATCTCCGCATACTTATAGGCTTCATCGTAAGCTGTTCCTAATTCTTCTGCTGTTGTTTTTATTCCGCTTGTAAGTTCATTGATAGTTGCCTGCATTTCCTCAACCGATGCCGCCTGATCCGTTGCGCCTTCTGCTAAAGACTGTGCCGCTTCTGCAAGGTTTGTGGAACCTGTAAGAACCTGCCCCGATGCATCATCTACCCCTCTTACAGTTGTATCAATCTCCTCATTCATTTTTCTTATGCCTGTCAGCAAATCGGTAAATGCTCCTGTATATACTTCCTCACACTCTGTATCAATCGCAAAATTACCTTCTGACATTTCATTTAACATTCTGCCAGAATCTTTAATTATAACTCTAATTCTGTCTGACATTGCAGATACACCAGATACAAGTTCCTTAATTTCATCCTCAGACTCAACCGTTGGAAGTGGAGAATCTATGTCACCCTCTGCAAATGTAATAAATCTGTCCTTTAATTCATTTAATGGTTTTTCAATGCTCTTTGATATTGCAACGGAAAGACTGTTTGAATAAATCGTTGATACTGCAATTACAATTATTATAATTGTCAATGCAGCTATCATAACCGTTCTCAACTGTGCACGTTTAGCGTTTCCAAGTGAAATATTCAAAGCCATAAGTTTCTGTAAAGCATCATCCAACGCCTGATACTTTGGTGCTGCTTCATCGGTCATCATCCGCTGAGCCTGTAATGATTTCGCAGTATCAGTCGTTGCACCGACCTCAATTACTTTTGCATCCACTTCCTTATACTCTGCCCATGCTTTATCAATAGCGTCCATGCAGGCAGTTCCCTCTTTTGTTATCATTGTTGGGCGTATTTTTTCCAAATATTCCTCAAACGATTTAACAGCCTGTTCATGCTGTTCTTTCATACTTTCAATGAGACTATCTGAATCATAACCTACAATACCTCTTGAGGCAGCCCTTACTTCCGCTGATTCATTCATTGCCATAGCAATGTCTCCCTGTGGATACGCATAATTATCCAGTATCGTTCCATAGTTGTTTATCGTATAAAGCATAATCACTACAACCAGTGCTGATAATATTCCAAAAATGAGAATAATCTGTCTGAAAGATTTTTTCAGTCGTGCACCAATCTTCATTTTGTTAAGTTTCTTAAACATTTGTCTTGTCTCCTTCCTAATGGATAAAATGGTTCTTTGTTGTCCCATCAATATGTATATACAAGTCAATATATGACCGTACATCAAGGTGGTTTCAATATAAAAGGCACATTTCAATTATGCACTAACGCATAACCAAAATGTGCCATATACAATCAGATCATGCCAAAAGAAAACAGACTTATCCTGTCTGTCTGTCTGTCTGTCTGTCGAGATTATATGTATCAGCCTGCATATATGCAACCCCTTTCTGTGTTTTTTCATATAAAATTTGTTACTTGCAAAATTTTATACATAACCACAGTCCATCTATCTTACTCAAAGGATAACTTATTCCTCGATAAATTACTCGCCATTTCTTGCATTTTTTTATATTTTCGCCATTTTTTGCCTGCTATTAAAACAAATAAAAAGGACGCAGGATTTTACTCCCACGCCCCTAAACTTATCTGGCTTTATCTTCTCTGACTTTTGGCAGCTCCTTCCCTGCCGTTTCCTGCTTTGCCTCCGATGTTTTTCTTGCCGCAAAAGCATCTGCATTATACTTGTACTCCTGTGGTTCAGCTACCATCGGTGAGTAGATGATCTCTCTTTCTGTATCCGGTGCTTTCTGTTCCTTATCCTTTGTCTGCTCCATACGCTTTTCCTTATCAAACTGCACATTCATAGCCAGATTATCCAGCTTATCAATCGAGGCATCCAGATGCAGCTCCATTGATACAAGCAGTTTTTTCACTGCTTTCATAGGGGCAAGCACCGCCTTTGTGAAAGGGTGTTTCTGTTCCTTCTGTGAATAATCCACCTCCGGCTTATCTGCAAAGGTATGGAACGCATTGTTTACGATCTGACCAGCTTCACGGAGTCCCTTTGCAAGAAGTGCTATCCTTGCAATATCCCTGTCTGTAGATACAATCATATCTTTTACCGCTGTTCTGACATTGAGAAGTCTTTTCTTAATTCCTACAAATTCTGTCACCCTGTAAAGTGCCGCCCTGCCCTTTGCCTTTGTTTCATCAACAATATTCTTGGCAGTAGATTTTACCTGTACTTTTATCTCAGATACCTGTGACTTTATCTGCTCACATCTGGCATTGAGTCGCTCCTGTGCTTCTGTTAATGCTTTTTTTGCATTATTGATAAGGGTATCTTCCTGCATTTTCTTGATCTGGTCCTGCATACTGGTAAGTTCTTCTGTCATAGACACAATCTTTTTTTCCAGACCATCCACATAGGTGCATATCTCAAATACATCATTTGCCTGTTCTTTCATAGTATTCTTTTTTAATAAATCGAGAAGTTCTCTTATGATCTCCTCATTAGTAAGTGTCTTTTCTGCTTCCATCTGCTTTTCCTCCTTATAAACAGGGCAGCATATGCCGCCCCTTAGCCTTAATTATCGAAAGGGTGTATCCTTTTTATCCCTGTCGGGATTTCCGTGGTTCTGTTCGGCATTCTCCCTTGCTTTTTCGTTGCTCTTATCCTTTGCTTTCTCATATTCTGCAATAATCTCATTATAGAGCTTCTCCCTGAAATCCTTTGTGACCGGATAGCAGACATCCTGATAAATCGGTTTGCCGTGCTCGTCCACCTGCTTTGTTTTATAAGAAGGCATTGATACAAAGATTTTCTCTTTGCCCTGAAGGATGTTTACATTATTTACAATGAAGCTGTTTTCAAAGTAAATACGGGCAAGTCCCTTGATATTACTGCCTTCCCTTTCATAAGGTGTTACCGTCACGGAAAACTCCGGCATTTCCTGAGTTTTTCCCTGTGTCTGTGTTTCTGCTTTCTCCGGCTCCCTGATTTTTGCATAAGCCTCAAGGATATTAGTATAGAGTTCCTCACGAAACTCTGCCGTGATAGGATTGCATACATCCTTATAAATCACGCTGTTTTTCTCATCACGCTCATTTGAACGGTATCTTGGCATTGATACAAAAAGCTCTCCCTTTTCCTTATTTTCAAGGATTGCGATATTGGTAATCTTGAATGAATCACCAAATACCACGGTCGCAAAACCCTTGATATTGCTGCCATCTTTTGCTCTTACCTCGTTTACCTTAATTGAATACTTCATACGCTGTTCCTCTCTTTCTTATACTTCTGAATTATCATTGTTTTCTGGTATGATAAGCTCACACCAAAGCTGTTCTATCTGTTCACAAGACAATCTGCCATTTAACCAGTTGCCAAGTGTAACAACCATTCCGTCCTGCTCATAGTAGAGCCATTCCTGTGTTTCGATGTTTCCCTCATACACGATAGTCACATCAAAATCAGGCATAAATAATCCTGCCTCCGTATCCCAGATACAGGCAACTCCCTGTCTGAGTGTCAGATTCAGCCTTTCGACATACACAGACCAGCCGCTTACGACAATCTGAAAGTCATCATCAATCTCTGCAATATCATCCTGAGTGTCGATCAGCTCCTCCATTTCCGATACTGCTTCTTCTATCTCCCCCAGTCGGTATCTCTTATTCATCTGCCGCCTCCTTATATCTGCACCTGACAATAAAACGCATTGTTCCCTGTCCCGGCATTCAGCATTTCACTTCCGGTTTCTTCCATTACCGGGTATCTGATATCTATTCCCGGTATCTCAATAATGCCGATGATACTGCCTTCTTTAAGAATGGCTTTCTCCTCTTTACTAACGGTGGTTTGCTCTTTCTCAACCTCTGACCTTTCATCCTGCTTCTCCTCCAATGTCTGCTCAAATTCATTTATGAGCTGGTTCGTGTTTCTCTCTCCGGTTGTACACCAGAAAAAAGAGACTGCCATAATGGCAATCCCTGCTGTAATCAGTAGTCCTGCGACCACTTTCCTTATGCTCATAGAGTTTCACTCCTATCTTTTCCTGTTTCTGTCTGGCATATAGATTCCCTTATCCTCTGCAACAATACCCGCATTTTCTATTCTGTCCTCAGACTTTTCTTCGTCCGGTCCGCCAAGATCTGCATCCATAGCCTTTGCGTTCTCAAGGTCAAGCTGGGCATTTAATTCATACTGCCTTGCAAGTTTTTCTTCCAGTTCTGCACTATATGCAAACGGCTTATCATACTCCGCCTTTGAAGCCTCAAGGTCATTCTGGTACTGTTCAATCTTCTTTTCCAGAAAATCAACATTTTCATGAAGTCCGTTGAACAGGTTCTCCAGCTTTACCATACTTCCCACCGGACTTGTGGAAAGTTCTGCCTTGTATTCCGTCTTTCCACGAAGCACCATATAGTTGATACTGAGGAAATTCTTTTCCACCAAAAGCTCAAAGCCGTGGAACTTACCGACTGGAGTGGTTTCGCCTGTCTTACATTTGCTGATTGCTTCAAGCATTACGGTTCCACCATCCACTCGCTCTGTATAAGTTGCATTGCCTATGGTAATGGCAAAGTCCGGGTTATCAATCAATTCCTTATCCCTTGCCTTTATATCCTCCCTTACATTGGCAAGTTTTTCTGTCGCAGTTTTGATGAGTTTTGGATATTTGATCATAAAATTATCCTGCAATCCGTATCTCTGATTATCATACGACGCTTTTAAGAGCTTTAATCTCTGGACATCATTGTCAACCTCCATCTTTTCCCTGATTAAAGGGTTGCCTGTCGCAACCGCCTTAATCTCCGCATAAGAAAGTGTTGCCTCATCAATGTCCTCACAGCTTCGGCTCACTGCCTTGCTTGTCATAACCTGACTGATGAAACGCTGCTTGTTTTCCACAAGTGACCAGTTGTATGCATCAAAGGTTTGTTTTGTAACATATCGGTAGATTGCCACCTCATCGTTTTTATTTCCCTGTCGGATACCTCTGCCTTCCCTCTGTTCAATGGAAGAAGGCTTCCACGGGCAATCGACATGGTGCATTGCAACAAGGTGTGTCTGTACATTAACTCCGGTTCCGCACTTATCTGTCGAACCGATAAGGACTTTTTTCTTACCTGTCCTCATTTCCTTAAAGAGTGCATCCCTCTGTGCGTCTGTTTTTGCATCGTGAATAAATGCTATCTCCTCCGCAGGGATACCATATTGGATAAGTGACTCCTTCAGATAATCATAAATCGTAAAGTCCTTGTCCGGTCCCGGTGTTCCAATATCCGAAAAAATAAGCTGACAGCCTATATGACCATCAGCATTTCCTTTTACATATTCTTTCCAGACATTTTCCGCTACCTTATTGAGCTTTCCGTCCGGGTTGTTCGGTGCGTCCTTATCAATCAGTCTTGCGTCTGTTCCAAGAAGTCTTGCTTCGTGCGTAATCTTTAAGAAGTTGTCAACACTTGGATCAACACCCCCGCCCCTTATCCTTTCTGCCCTTACAACAAATTCTTCCATTACCTGCTTCACATACCAGTCCGGCTCCGACTCCACGATGATAGGCTTGCCGCCACGCAGAGCTGGCACATCAAGGTCAAGCATATCCGCTGTCTGCACATCGGCAACCTCACGGAAGATGTTCATAAGCTCCGGCAGATTGGTAAACTTATTGAACCTGCTCTTGAAACGGAAACCACTGCCCTCAACCGTAAGCTCCAGTGCCGTTGTTACTTCTCCAAAGTTAGCCGCCCACGAGTCGAAATGATGAATTCCCATCTCCTCAAGTGCCGATTTCTGCAAATAAAGCTGCATAACATACATCTCACACATTGTGTTGCTTATCGGTGTACCTGTTGCAAATACAATTCCCCTGCCATCATTTATCTCTGATAAATACTGGCATTTAAGCTGCATATCCGTTGACTTTTTAGCCCCACTACTGCTGATTCCCGACACATTATTCATCTTTGAAAATGTGGCGAGGTTCTTAAAATTGTGTGCTTCGTCTACCATAATAGAGTCAACACCCAGCTCCTCAAAGGTAATGAGGTCATCTTTCCTGCTCTCATCGGTCAGGGATTTAAGCTGTTCCTCCAGCTTTTTCTTCTGGCTTTCCATCTGCTTTACGGTCCAGCGTTCCCCGTTCCGCTCCTTCATATCATCAATCGCATAGGTGATCTCATTTATCTGTTCATTAAGCATTCGCTCCTTTCTCTCTGCCGAAATTGGAATTTTTTCAAATTGCGAGTGCGACATAATGATGCAGTCATAATCGCCTGTCGCAATCCTTGACACAAACTGCTTTCTTCGGCTCTTTTCAAAATCACGCTCCGTTGCAACCAAGATGTTTGCTGACGGGTAAAGCCTTAAAAATTCACTTGCCGTCTGCCCGATAAGCGGCTTTGGCACTACCATAATTGTCTTATTGGAAAGTCCGAGTCTTTTCTGTTCCATACACGCAGCCATCATTTCAAACGACTTTCCGGCTCCGACGCAGTGGGCAAGCAGGGTATTTCCTCCCATAAGGATTCGTGCCACCGCATTTTTCTGGTGCGGTTTTAATTCAATCTCAGGGTTCATTCCTGGAAATTGCAAATGGCTTCCGTCATACTCACGCAGGCGGATATTATTGAAGGTTTCATTATAATATTCCACATACTTCTGTCGGCGTTCCGGTTCTGCAAACAGCCATTCCTTGAACTTCTCCTTGATCATATTCTGCTTTTCCCTTGCAAGCATTGTCTCATTCTTATTGACTTCATAATGGTACTTGCCATCACCGTCATCAATCCTGTCCCTGACAGTGACTGTTTTTAAGTTCAGGGTATCCTCAAAAATAGAATAAGCGTCCATTCTGCTTGTACCATAAGTTTTCGTTGCAGCCACGGAATGTTTATCCATACTTTTATTTTCAATGAACCATTCCATACTCATTTTATTCAAGTGTACCTGAATACCGGAATTATAATACTCTGTTCTGATTGCCCTTGCCCTCTTTGGTGTATTAAGCAGCTCATAGATAAACTGCTCATAATCAAGCGGCTCAATCCAAGTTGTACCAATCTTTACATCAATATCCGAGGCTTCAATCCATTCCGGCTGAACTTCCTCTAGGGCTGCGGCATTGGCGGCAAATCTTTCTGCCTGCGGATTATCGGTATCCGCCGCCATTGCCTTTGCAACACGCAGCTTATCCCTTACATTTCCCGACAGATATTCGTCTGCTGTCTCCCAGCCTGCGTCCGGGTTATTTTCATTGTAACGGTCAGGATTAAGAAATATAATTCCATCAAGTTCCTTTATGAGAGTATCCCTGTCTGCTTCATAAATGGAGAGCATATAAGGGATATTTACATATCCAAACTCATTGACCGATACATTAAGAGCCTCTACCGCAGTTTCTACCCTGTCCACCACGGACTTTGCCTTAATCGTCTGCTTATAAAACATATCAGCCTTCTTCACCTCCCCGTCCTCATTTACTTCTTCAAGACTGCAAAGAAGCGGATAATCGCTGTCATCCCTGAACGCTGTACGGTTTGCTTTGGAAGTGATTGCTCCATACTTTCCAACGAATTTATCATATTTTACATTCAAAAGCTGCTGTTTGTCTGCAAGCTCCTCATCACTACAGCCCTCCATCTGGATATCAATCAGCTCTCTTGTTATCTGTCTGATTTCATCAAGGCTCTTGATACGCTCCTCTGCTGTCGGTGATACTTTCTGCCTTACCATCTCTGAATTTTCCCTGTAATAAAGTTTTCCTTCAAAGAATGTGTAAGTATAATTTCTGACATCCGGATCAGCGGGAATGACTTCCTCTGTCTGTTCCTCATTATCTGCCAGTCTCTCAAAATCTGTCATCTGTGCTCTGATGTTACAGATTGCCTTATTGAGTGCTTCATACAGATTGAAGTTCTCATCATTATTCACACAGACGGTATATCTGCTGTCCTGTCCGAACATCCTTGTGTCATACTGCATTGTACCAAGCATCATCTCCGGGTGCTCTGCAAAATAGGAATTGACTGCTATGCCATCACCTGTGACACCAAGATGTACCCAGTCAGGCTCTATATCAATTTTTCGCTCTCTTTTCTGTAAAAAAAGAATGTCCGCAGTCACCTCAGTTCCTGCATTATCCTTAAATGCAGTATTCGGAAGTCGGATTGCTCCCACAAGTTCTGCCCTCTCAGCCAGATACTTTCGTATAGTCGGATTGCTCTTATCCAGTGTTCCCTTTGTGGTAATCACTGCAACCATGCCGCCCGGTCTTGCCTGATCGAGTGCTTTTGCCAGAAAATAATCGTGAATACGGAAGTTATACTTGTTGTACTTTGGATCGAATATCTTATAATCTCCAAATGGCACATTTCCCATAACAACATCAAAAAAGTTATCCGGATATGTGGTGTTTTCAAATCCCGTAATACTGATATTGGCATTCTGGTAAAGCTGTTTTGCAATCCTTCCTGATATGCTGTCCAGCTCCACTCCATACAGCTTACTTTGCTGCATTGGTGCTGGCATACTTCCGAAGAAATTGCCGATACCCATAGAAGGCTCCAAGACATTGCCGCCTTTAAAGCCAAACTGCACAAGTGCTGAGTTAATACACATTGCAATCTCAGGTGAAGTATAAAAGGCATTATTTACGGTTGCTCTTGCGGCACTGTATTCCTCATCGGAAAGAAGTTCTTTCAGTTCTGCATATTCTCTGGTCCACCCTGCATTATTCTCATCAAATGCCTGTGACAACCCGCCCCAGCCGACAAACTTTGATAAAACCGTCTGCTCCTCCTGTGTTGCAAGTCTGTTTTCTGCTTCAATCTGCTTTAGTGTACAGATTGCATCAATGTTCCACTGGTATCTGGTCTTTACACCGCCCTTTTCTGTTTCCCACAGGTTATAATGGAAATTGAGTTTTGTCTGGTCTTGTGTTTTTTCTTTTCCACGCAGACCTTCCGCTGGCGGTAATACTTCCTGTGCAGGTGTTTCAGGGGCAGCCTCCTGTGGTTCGGTATCATTCTGCGAAATATCTGCCGATACATTCTTATCCTCATCAGAAATTATACGACCATCCGTGTCAATCTTGGTATTCAAGCCATATGCAATCGCCCGTTCTCTGGTTTTAAGACGGCTTTCTCTCACACTGTCCTCAATATCAAAGAACTTGCGGTAAACAGGATTCATCTTTTCCCTGTCAATCTTATTTTTTATGGTCTGATAGATTGCCTTCTGGTCCTCTCCACAGTAAAATGGCTGTTTTACCATATAGGATAAGATTTCATATACCTCACGCCATGATACGGTATCCCCTGCCCTCTCTCCATTTCTGTTTTTGTAGCTTACTTTCACATCTGCACTGCTTAAAGTGTATTCTGTGAGTCCATACTGATTATTGCAATATGCCTTTCTCTCACCCTGAACATTTCCCATCGCTATCTCACAGATCAGTTCCAGCTTATTCGGCATAAATGCAAAATCCGACTGCACCACATCCATAAGGAAAGCACGGAATGGTGTGTAACAGCTACATTCTGACACAAGTATCTCAATGGCATCTCTTAAATCTTCATCCATTGCAGCTACACGGTCAGCATAATCAATCGGTTTGATATACCGTAACTCAGCCGCCTTTCTGTTTACAGCATAACTGTCAGGCTCATCAGGAATAGCATAATCATCAATTTCTGATTTCTCCTCCTGCGTATCAACTTCACGGTACTCTGCGTCAATGACTTCATCATCTTCACGAAGTCCGTCCATTGCAAGCTCATCAATACGAGGTGTCTCCGACTGGTATTCTCCGGTAAGGATAAGTACACCGATTTCCTTTTCGACATTCTTCCACGAAACGTATCCTTCTACTTCTCCATCTTCATCTTTCCATTGGATACGAAGTCCCGAACCGTGAAATGTATCATACCCGTGCAAGCCCAGACCGTCAAGCGGCCAGCTTGCACCACCCTGACCATATTCTGCCTTGATACGCTTTGCTCTGGTTCCTGCGTCTATCTCTGTCTGATAGATTTCACACACCCTGCCTTTTCCACCGACAAAGCCAGTTCCTTTCATAAGTATCTCTTTTACATACTCACTTGGTACACTCTCTGCTTTCTTTGGATTAAGGTAATTATATTTTCCGGCAAGGGCAGCCTTTTTATCCTCCTCGAACTGACGCATAAATTCATTGTGTCTGGTTTCCTCCGGCTGCTTCACACCAAAACTTGCCTGCCCGTTTTGGTCGAAAAAAAAGGAAGCCTGTGTATATTCGGCTTCCTTACTGACACCCAATGAGTTAATCTCATCAAGCTCTCTATTTAATTCTTCCTGTGTTTCTAATGAAACTTCATCACAATCTGGTGGAGCACTACTTCCTCTGCCTGCATCTTCGCCTGCTCTCTTATCTTCCACATCTCCATTGTCGATGACGGATTCTGTGGCTTGTGCTTCATTAGATACTGTTCCTCCAACTGATCGTAAAGCTGGTTTGCTTCCTCCTCTACTGCCGACATCTTCTCGTACATCTTCCCAAATCTCATCAGTGTCTTGTACCTTGCCGGTTCGTTCTCCAGAAGATACTTCATTGCCATTCTCCCGTATCTGCCCAGCTTCGTTAAATCCTCTGTCTCGTCCGGCATTGTCAGCTCCGGATACAGCAGTCCGTCCACTTCCTTGTAAGTCATTGCTTCTAACATATGATATTCTCCTTTCGCTCTCAATCGTTTGTAAATTCCTACTAAATTCTCTAAGAACACTACAGGAGACATCGCATACAAGGGAACCAAGACGGTAAACTATCTCATCATCTTTGATGTTTACAATCTGACTGAAATCCTGTTCTTGCACAGATAAGTCAAATCCACATCTCGTCCCTACAGCATACATAACACTGGAATATACTAACTGCTCCATATCGCTATCCTGCTGTAAGCCCTTGCGTTTTTCGTTGAATTCCTTTATCACACTACCTGATAGCTGCATTAGTTCGGACATTCTATCCCCGAACTCCTCTTTTATTATATTCCAAACATTTGTTCCTGTAAACTGTTTTAGCGTATTTTTTAGTGATTCCTTGTCATCGCTTTTATACCGCTCCATCTGTCCTTCCGATACCAGAAAGTCTGCATAACTTTTCAAGTTTTCCCCCTCCAGATTCCAAGTCAGCTTCACATTCTTTCCGCCTGTATCACTGATATCGAAAATATATCTCATACGGGGATTAAGTGCCCTTGAGGGGAAGATAGCACAGCCCTTTGCTCCACGCTTTACATATCTTCCCACTTTCTTCCAAGTGTCATAATCTGCCATAAGGGTACTTTTCTCCGGTGATCTCTGAGCTGTTACCATAACGATATTATCAAATTCATAGCGATATAACTGACCAGCAACTTTTAATACATCTTTCCAGTTCTTTTCAGAACGGGTGATGTTGCTGATTTCTGAATCATATATCGCTTTGACCTTCATATCAACACTCATGTGTCACCCTCCTTTTACTTCAGTAATTCTGCAAACATTTCCTTAAAGAGCTTTGACTCCTCCCCGTCAAGCTCAATCACAAATTCTGCATCAACCGCCTGTCTATCACATTTGCCCTTTCCTTTTACAATCTTTCGCATAATCCTGAGAAGCACATAACACTGCTTTGACTTGGCTATGCTCTGCTTAAAGGCAAGTCCGTCGCTGTCAGCCGACTGCTGTGTCTCATAGACAATCACATTCAGCTTTCTGCTGATTTCCTCAACTTTCTCATATGGAATACTGACAAACGATTTTACCTCTCCCGGTCTTTCCCATTCCTTATGAAGTTCGTTTAATAAAAATTCCATATCCTTAATAACTGCTGTCTGCTCATTTTTCATCGTGTCTTTCCTCCATTTTCCTTTAATGAAGAAGGGAGCTGTTCTTCGCTGTATGGCGAAAAATCAACTCCCTTCATATCCTCCGCATCAAGGACTATCTGTTCTGAATAATACATATCCATTGCCTTGTTTATGGCATCGTCAAGTGACTCTGCCTTTACTGTCTCTACCCTTGAGAGAACTTCTTTTATCTCAATATCAAATTCTTTTTCCATTCGATATCAGCCTCCAATTCCATTTTTCCTCATCGGCTCTTTTTTTCTTTTACCTGTCTTTCCTTAAAACCTTCATCATACTTTCCATCTTCAAGCCTGTCATAAAAATATTCCTCCTCTATCGTTCCAAATTCCTTATACATCTGGTGCAGGAAATCATTCTGCATATTTTTTGGAATATCATCATCCTTTGACAAATCCTGATAAAAATAAAACTTCTGCTTGAGTTTCGCCCTGTAATCATAAACATCTTTTATCTTTTCAGGTGTCCCGTATTCTCTTTTATATGCCTTAAAGTTGGTCTGCGAAAGTGTGGACCCAAGATAAATCCCGTGCTCCCACGATACCCCGATCGTTGTGTTATCCTTTGTTGGCTCCTCGTCTTTCGGATATCGCTTATACTCTGTTGCTCCGAGAGCAATCGTGAGAGAGCCGCTTTTCATATCCATTACCACAAGATTGCGTGGAGATAATGCTTCAAGTACCATATAATCGTGGTCATTAAAATTATGAAATGTCTGCCCTCTTTCAAATGTCCTGTCGCATTTTTCATAATGCAGGATAAAGTCATCTATCCAGCCTCTATCCGTCATTCCAATCTCATCCATCTTTGTAATACATTCTGGGGAACTTGTTGCCTTATCAAAGTAAAATTTCTTTGAATCATTATAATATCCTTGCAAAAAGCGTCCCAGTTCCACATCATCTCTACAGAATTTTGCAAAAACTGTAACATTTGCTGCCCTGTAATACTCTGTAAAACCTTCCGCAAGCGTTCTTCCAAGAAGCAGCATCTGATCTGCAAGCTCTGACATATCATCAATGGCAACGAACTTCTTATAATCTTCCAAAGTCATAAGCATATTTCTTTCTGTTCCCTTATAATTCTCCATTACAAGAATCATATCTTTTAAATCCATTCTTACCTCCTGTTCCAGAGAGGACTTTCGCCCTCTCTGCCAATTTTCTATGGTCTGCCAATTACTACAATTTTTCCGACACTTGCCACATCACGGTAAACTACGCCAACTCTTTCATTCAGGGCTTCTACCACCTTGCCATTGCCGACATATACTGCCACATGGCTGATATTCTTATATCTTCCGTTGTTTGTGAAACTGTAAAAGATAAGATCACCAGGCTGCATTTCATCATAAGATACGGTCTTTCCTGCTTCATCAAGTCCCTGTGCTTCTGCCGCTGCTGTAGTTGCTCCTCCATGACTGATATTCACACCTGCATCCTTCCATGAATAATACGCAAGTGAACTGCAATCATAATAATTGCCACTATCTCTTAATTCCTGACTGTAAGGATAACCCACTCTGTGAAGGGCATAAGAGCAGACTGCTTTCTGCCTGCTATCTGTAATACCACTGAGGATTGCATTTATTTCATCCTCTGTCATGGAACTTACTCCGGGGCTTCCACCGCCTCCACCGCTTCCACTTCCAGCATATCCAAGCTGTCCCATAAACTCAGGACTCATGATCTGCTCAAGCATTTCTACCTGATCAGAATTAAATCCATAAACGGAAATCATATCTCTGTATGATTTGAGCGTAACATTTACATACAGTACCGACTTCGTAACAGTTGTTACATTGCCATCTGCGTCTGTTTCCTCCACATCTTTTGTTCCACTACTTGTAGTATAAGAACACATATCATTTACTACAGTCTGCAACCACCCCTTTGATATATCATTCATAATTGTTGCAGTATCGCCTACACCATACTTAACCATGTAGACCGCCATAATGTCGTAGTAGTTACTTGGATTTTCATCCATTCCCTCATAATCTACATACACCAGTTCGCCAAAGTCATATCCGGTATGTTCATTCACTTTGGTATTCACATCACGGTTAAATTCAGACACATAAGCACTTGTAACTGTCTGCACTGTATCTCCTGACTCCAGCGGCGGTAAAAATAAGGCAAATGGTGAATTATAAAGAATCGCTATCACAGCAATAACCGGAACTGCAACGATTACCACTAAAAGAACCAACAGCAAAAGTACAAGTCCGATAATCGGAGCTGCCGCCTTTATCCAAAGAACTGCCTTTTTTACAATCAGATCTTTTACCAGTTTTATAACACTGTCCGTCTGATTTTCCTGTTCTTTCATCTTATCCAGAAAAAATTTAATCTTTCTGCTACGGTTCGCTGCTTTCACATCCTTCGCCTCAATAGATACACCTGTGGCATAGCCTGCCGCCATGCCGACTGCTGTACCTGCTCCCGGTGCAACCGCTGTACCTGCCGCTGTGGTTGCCACTTTTGCCGTAGTTTTGGCAGTTTCTTTCGCAGTGTTCTTAGCAGTTTCTTTCGCTGCTGTCTTTGTCGTGTCACCGGCAACCTTTTTTGCCGTATCACTGGCAGCTTTCTTTCCCATCTTTTTTGCCAGCTTCTTTCCTGTTTCTACCTTCTTGATACGCCTCTTTGCTTCGGCTGCCGCTTTTTTTCTGAAAAATGACGCTCCCCTTGAAGCAGTTCCCGTAACCGGACGGCTTGCTTCATATGCAAGATAAGCTGCCTGTGACACTTCCTGCCCGCCTTCCACCTGCTCTGTAACTGCTCCAGCCGCAAATGCTCCCGTTCTTCCTGCTATATGAAGATTGTTATTCTTCGTCTTGATAGAAGTATTGGACTCCCGTATATTTCTCTTAAATTTTGAAAGTTCCTTTTCTTTCTTCTCTGCCTGATGAATGGTACTCTTACGATAAGACTTCTTTTTACCTGTATCATTTATCTTTGCACTGGCAATTTTCGGACCACGCTGTACGGTGTAAATGTTACTGCCCTTAATTTTAGCTTTCTTCGGTTCATGCATATGAATCTTAGCTTTTTTCTTAGTGTGAATGACCATAGGCTTGTCATCCACTTTTTTTATCTTCAATGTTCCCACCTTCTTTCTGTATCCTTAAAAAGGGTAAAAAGTAGCCATCCGGAACTTAGTCCAAATGGCTGATACATTGCAATTCTAATCAGCAAATTTTGCCTCCCTTTTCTTCTGCTCCGCAATCTTCTCATGGATATTGGTGTTATACAGTCTGTAAAGGTCAGTGTCCTTGCTGATCTGGTTATCAAACGGAATTACCACGGAACCACACTTGATAAGTCCCATTCCCGATGCAGTATTGGTTACGAAACGAAGCTGTGCCTCTGATACACCGATAACCTCTGCCATCTTGGAACTGTCTGTATTCGCCTGCTTTAAGAGTGCAACAAACTCAGAGTTTGCAAGCATTGTAGTGGCGGTGTAGTTCTGTAAAAGGTCCACGACGTTCTGGGTGATACCCGTGCACAGTCCACCTTGTTTCCTCACCTTCTTCCAGAGCTGCTGTAAATATTTTGCAGAATACTCCGAATTAAGCAGGACATGGAACTCATCAATATAGAGCCAGGTTGCCTTGCCCTTCTGCCCGTTTTCTACAATTCTGTTCTGAATGGACTCCATCATAACAAGCATTGTGATAGGACTAAGCTCCGTGCCTAAGTCCCTGATACCATATACTGTGAATCGGTTATCTACATCAACATTTGTCTGGTGGTTAAAGATATTGAGGGAACCATTTACAAAAAGTTCCAAAGACAATGCGATATCCTTTGCTTCGTCCTCCGGCTGTTCCATAAGGATATCGTAGAAGTCACTCATTACCGGAATATACTTTTCCCTGCCCCTTGCGATGTCGATATACATCTTTCTCACACAGCGGTCAATGATTGATTTCTGTCTGGAATTTAAGCTGTCCCCGATACACTGCTCACAAAGACCAAGCATAAATTCCCCTTTTTCCCTTATCATTCCCTTTGAATCATTCGGATCAAGACTCCACACATCCATCTCAAGCGGATTTACATAGTTGTCCGTGTATGTGGACATATTTACCACGGTTCCACCATAAGTCTGTGCAATATCAAAATATTCGTTCATCGGATCAATGACGATAATCTCATCATCTCCCGACAAGAATACGCTGCCCATTTCCATCTTACAGAAGAATGATTTGCCGGAACCCGGCACTCCGAATACAAAGCCATTTCCGTTGATGAGCTTCTTTCTGTTACCGATATTTACATTCTTACTGATCTGGTTGATACCGTAATAATTACCTGTGCTGTCATTCAGTTCCTGCACATTAAACGGCATAAGCACCGCAAGCGACTGGGTAAGAAGGGTACGCATTGTTTCCACCTGTCTTACACCAATCGGAAGTGCCGTGTTGAGTGCTTCCCTCTGCTTTAAGTAGTGTGTATCAATCGTACAACTGTTACGCTTTCCGATTGTTTCTACTGTTTCGCAGACACTCTCAAGCTCCTTCTTACTTTCTGCCATAAGGATAATGGTAACTCCTACAAAGAAAAGACACTGGTCATTCTCACGGACATCATCCATAATTGCCTCAATCTCTTTTTTCTCCGTTCTCTTTGCATAAGAGATTTCTGTGGAGAAGTCATTGTTCTTATTACGGACTCTCTGCTGCTTGATAATATCCGACTCAATACCAAGATATTTCTTCTGAAGCACCTTTGTGGTCAAATCCTTTGGCACAGGCACTACATCAATACTGGTAATGGAGTGTACCGGAAGGGAAGTAATCTCATTGATAAATCTGTCAGATAAACTGCTGGGATACTTCTTAATGAAAAGTGCCTTGCAGTATTTACTCTCGTCCTCAAAATGGTCTGGGAAATATTTCACCATACCATTACATAAATCATTCTTAAAATCTGCTCCGACCTTCTTTGCCTTTTTGATATCAAAATCAAAACTGCCCTCATCGCCAAGATGGTAATAGTCATAGAGCACTTTCAGCCTTTCATTGCCGTTAAGCGGCACAATCTCTGCACCCAGCTCAATGAAAGCCTTGTGTATCGTTGCCTCAAGTGTGGCAAACTGTGCCTTTGCCTCCTCGAAGTTCTTTCTCTCAATCGTGATTGTCAGGTATCTTTCCTGTTCAATCCCCTGTCTGCCCTCAATAATCTTCTCCTCAATAATGTCATTGTAGATTCTTCGGTAATTATTGAAGCCATCGTTTTTTTCTGTAATAAGAACCTTATCACGGAGATCCTCCATATTTTTGTTCTTATTGTTAATCGTAATCTTATAATTACAGTCCAGCGAATTTAAGAATTTGCAGTATCTTTCAAAAATGCCGATCTGCTCATCCTCCGTTGCCGTTGTGTAATTGATGTCCTGAAAGCGGTAACACTTGGAATACTTATTCCTGCTTACTTCAAAAATACCGTTTTCAGCCACCGCCATAATCTCTATGGTTTCCTGAATGGATTTCGGTGTCTTATACAAAGGCTCACTTGCCTTTTTCAAGAGCTTAAATCCGTCCGTAAATAAACCCATTGTCTCTAACCTCGCTTTCTTATCTGTGAAAGCCCGCCGGGAACATCACCCAACGGGCTTGTTCCCGACCTCACGGTCAGATACATATGAATAGTTGTGTTTATCCTGCTAACACTAATGGTATATCCATTGACTTCATAACAAAATTTGTGTATAATTTTGTTATCAAACAAGGAGGTGTTTTTATGCCAGCAATCAAATCAAGTGCTGATTTAAGGAACAATTACAATGAAATTTCTACATTTTGTCATAATTATCCTGAACCAGTTTTCATTACGAAGAATGGAAAAGGCGATCTTGCTGTTATGAGCATTGAAGCCTACGAAGAACTGACCAGCCGCTTTGAACTTTACAGCCAGATTAAAGAAGGAATGGACGATATTGCCACAGGCAATACAAGACCATTTTCCGAAGCTATGGCTGATATCAGGAGCCGCCGCAGTCGATGAGCTATCAGGTTCATATCACTTCCACCGCAGAACACGATATTATGCGTGCTGCGGATTACATCGAATTTACCCTCAAAAATCCGGATGCCGCAGATAATCTGTTAGATGCTGCGACTGAGCAGATAGGCTCACTAGCCGACCTGCCACAGAAGTTCCGTCTGGTAGATGATCCGGTACTGGCAAGCTGGGGCATTCGTTTTGTGATAATCAATAATTACCTTGCCTTTTATACGATTGATGAAGAAAAGCAGACTGTAATCATAGTCCGATTTCTCTATCAGAAAAGTAACTGGACTTCCATTCTTCGACAGGGATTTTCCCTCATTTAAGGAATCTGTTTTTATGCAGGTTCCTTTTTAGTGCATTGCTTTATAAGCAGCCACACCCGCTACCGCCAGCACAAACACGGCTGCCAGTCCAAACATCATATTTCTTGTCTTTTTCTTCATTTCTTCAAATTCCTCCTGTTTCTTTACTGCCGACTCAGATGTTGTAATCTCTGATTGAGTTTTTTTGCCTTTCTTCTTTACCTGTCCGTTCTGCTCCATTTCAAAAGCCTTGATAATCGGCTCTCCCTCAGTAGATACATAGGTAAGAGCCTTATTTCCAAACATAAAATGCAGTTTCTTTCCCATATACTCGTAAAAATTCATTCCATTAAAAGAATAAAATCCTCCAAGTGCTATCGGAGCTACACACGGAATCGCCACATAAGCAGAACCTGTAAGACCAATATATCTATAAAGAAGTAATACGATACCGCCACCGACTATCACACTGGCAATAGAAAATACAAGCTGTTTTGCTGTAAGTCCCATTGCCACCGATTCCTGATAACGGTCAATGTCTTTGTTTATTTCAATAACCATTGTCCTCTGCCCCCTATCTTGCTAACTCCTTTGTCTCCGGCTTTCTTGCCATACCGATATTTGCCTCATACATATCCATTCCGTCCGGACACAGTTCTCTCAGCTTATCAACATTGAACAGATAAAGAGGATATTCACAATAACCACTCCTCTGTGTAAATCCTGTAAACTCCCCAAGCTCATTTTCTGTGATGAATTTCTCAATATCCGGCATATCATTCACATTCAGATATCCGCAGTAATTCGGTGCAGCAACAGACAAATTTACGGTCACATCACCAAACGGCTCATCGTATCCATCTTCATTACACATAAGCCCGATATACATTGCCTTGTTATTCATATACTGCTGAATATCGAGTGTTACCTGTGTCTCCCCGGAAAAACTGGAATTATAAGTCACCTGTTTCTTTTCATTATCCATAAATGCCTCCTTCTATAATCCGAATGCCTTACTTGTAAGTGTCTGTGCTCCCTTCACACTTCCAACCGTCATTGCTATGGTAAATGTCATTTCACACAGATAAATAAGTGTCTGTGCCCAGTCTGCATAACTTCCCGTAAAGGAAGGCAGCCCTGCATTGATAAATGCATTGCATACCACAATCGCAAGTGCCATTGTTACCGCCTCAAACACACAGGATAAGAAATACTTACAGTAAGTTGACATCGTATGACTTACCATTCTGTTTCCTGCCATTGTAGAGCAGGCGATTGCTCCAAGCGGCACAATGATCAATATTTTTAAGAATCTGAAATACACGGTGTAAATGATAAAGAAACCACAGATAATAATGATGATTGCAAGCAGTGCCGTAAGGATCAGCATTACCAGACTTTCACCAAATCCAAGTCCCTTAATAACATCTGCCTGTGCACTGTCAATGGCAAGCTGTGTTGTTGTTCCTGCCGAAATAAGCCCTACCAGATTTCCGATGGAAGTAAAAAATGCTTTCATAATCGTGACATTATTGGCAACAAACCATTCTGCAAGTCCTAATCGGATAAGCATACGCAGGATTGATTCAAACCTCATTTCATCTTTCACATCTATACTTTCCGAACAGAAACCGATAACAAAGAACAGTACCACAAGGGAAGAACCAACCGCTACAAAGATTGGCTCTATTCCCTCGATGACTGCCCACGGACCACCGCCCTTAAAACTGACGGGCGATTGTCCAAGCATTGCAAAAACCAAAGATATCTGATTATTCCAAAATCCAAACATAGCTTCAAGGAGAGCAAGTATTTTGTCTCCCAGCTTAAAAATATCCATACCTGTTATTCACCTCTTTTCTTCTATTGCAACAGGGATTATTTTTCCCTATCTTAGAAGCCTAAGAAGGTGAGTACAGTAGAAATACCTGCCATGATAATACCTGCCACAACCCCCTTTAAAGCTGAGTTCATAGTAGATGAATCCTGCTGCTGATATGCTTGTGCGAACTCCATGACATTCTTTGCAAGAATGATGACACCGACCGCACCAATGACTGCAATGATAAGTGTCTTTAAATTCTCAAGCGGCTGTGTTACTGCGGAAGTACCTGTACCTGCTGCAAAACAGGTAGTGCTCATAAGCATTACTCCCATAAGTGCTCCGGATAATGCCGGAACGAATCTCTTCTTAAAGTGAATGAATCTGCTCTTCATGCCTTTCTCCTCCATCTGATTGTTGTTAGTTGTAATAATCTGTTCTTTTCTCATGTTGTCTCTCTCCTTTTTGTTAAAAAAATAAGCCCGCAGGGATAATCCCTAACTGGCTGTTAAAAGTTACTCTATATGATCAGGCAATGCCTGTTGTAATGATTAAATCGGGCTTTCCCCGATGTGTTTAGCTGTAACCACCTCCTTTCAAGGCGCAAAAAAAGCACCTTAACCATAATTGGCTAAAGTGCTGTGTGAATTAAATATTAAGTCATTTACAAGAATGACAAAGCTATAATTATCATATATTGCTTTTTCTTAATAATGATTCAAGTTGACTATTAATGGCATTTTTTAATAATTTCGAGAACTCTTGTCCACTTGCAAAATATTTTTCTCTTATGATTGGAAAATCCTTTGTATGTGTACCATCTGGTGCCTCAGCTTCAACTAAATTATTTAGTAAATTTTCACATTCTATTTTTTTGTTTTCCAATTCTTCAGTATAGCCCGCATCGAGTAACGGTTTTGCAATTTCATAACGCCCCAAATCGTCCATAAATTGATTAAGCAATCTATAAAATGCTATTTCACTGTCTGTTTCTCCTTTGATTTCAGAATCATATTTATGCCAATTTATTAGTATTTCATGCAACCTACTATATCGATATTTATCAATTTCATTTAACTTTTTTTGTTCTTCAATATGTTTTAATCTATAACTATTTATCAAAGAAATTATTATATTCGCTATCGATGTTATAAGAGCTGCAAATACTGTTGTTGTTAGAATCACTGTATACAAAAAATCTTTCTTTTCCATTAAAGTACCACCATACAATTCCCAATTTACGAAACTCTTTCATTCCGCATAGGCACATTATACCACAGTTCCTGTGCCTATGCGACGCCTTTACTGATTCTTCCGATATGAACTCATCTTCTCCACTGTCACTTCTGGATAGAAATAAGTAAGAATCGTTGCTTTCGGAACACCTGCCGCAAGTGCTTTCTTCACTTCCTCTTTCTGCTCTGCGGTGTATGACCAGTGCATCATTCGGTTTGTGATCGTATCCTCCCACTTCGGCTTCTCCCTCTCAGGATTTCTTACCGGCTGTTCTCCTCCACTGTTGTCTGAGTCCTCCTCTTTCTGCGATTCATCGGCATATTCAAGCTCATTTGCCTGCTCCCTGTCAATTTTTGCTTTTTGCTCTGCCTCATCCTGCATTGAAAATCTTCTGTTCAGTTCCGCATCTCCAAGCATCATAAACTGCTCATAGGTCAGTGTATCAATATACACATTCTCTCCCTTATCCTTCATTTTTTCATAATGCTTAACGGCTTTTTCCGATAAAATCTCAAATGGTGGTCCGATGATACGGTCTGCTCCCTGTGTATTATGAACATACGCTTTTCCTTTTCCGTCCGCTGTCTGATTAAACATCGGGTGTCGGAATGGAATATACTTATTGTCCATTATCGGATCAAAACCACGGATAAAAATAATACATTTCTTATTATCCAGCTTTCTGACCTCATCGGGTGTAAACAGTTCCCTGCCTAAAACATCATAATTTCTTGATGAGCTTCCCTGTCTGCCCTTTGTCTCACCGCTTGATTTTTTATCAATTGTCCCCTTGCCCAAAAGCTCCGAGACATACTTGTGTGTACTCTGCTCATTGCCTCCAAGATAGATGAAAGTATCGCAGTTGCCGGGGATTGTTTCCCAAGTATCTTTGAAAAGTGCCTTTAGCTGGGCGAAATTCTGAATGATGATAATACTTGAAATCTCCCTGCTTCGCATTGTCGATAACAACGAACAGAAGTCATCTGGCAATGCGACATTCGCAAATTCGTCTAACATAAAGGTTACATGGATCGGCAGTCTGCCACCACAGTTAAAGTCTGCCTGATAGTACAATTCCTGAAATATCTGTGTGTATAACATACCGATAATGAAGTTATAGGATTTATCACTATCCGGGATTACACAAAACAGTGCTGTCTTTGTCTCCCCATCTCCATTTACTCCAATACCGATATCAGACAAATTTAACTCATCTTTGGAGAGCAGTCGTAAAACCTGCTTATTTTCAAGAAATGCAAGTCTTGAGTTTGCACTGATAATAATAGAACGAACTGTATCGCCCGCACCTCTCATACATTTGTTGTACTGTTTGACCGCAGGGTGATTTGCTCCAAGCGGCGAACTCTCCTCCAGAAACTTCATACGGACATCCAGCTTTGAAGCCTTTCCCGGTTCCTTAACCTCTGCTTCTCCAAGCAGCTTCAAAACTGTCTCAAAGTTTCGCTTTGCAGGCTGCACCTCCAGCCACACATAATAGAAAATTGCCTGTAAAAACAAGCCTTCTGCTTTCTCCCAGAACGGATCACTCGGCGTTGAGCCTTTTGGTGTGGTATTACTGATAAGATTGGTAATCAGCTTCACCACATCAGTTTCCTCTCTGATATAGGAAAATGGATTGTAACAGTCTGATTTATCCATCTCCAAAAGATTGATGACTTTTACATTGTACCCATTATCCTTTAACATCTGCCCGCAGCTTCTTAATATCTCTCCTTTCGGATCAGTACAGATAAACGAACAGCTATGTGGCATCTGCATAAGATTCGGTTTTACTTCATAAAATGTCTTTCCTGCACCGGAACCTCCACAGATAAGAATATTTCCATTGAGCTTCAGCCTTCGGAAATCCAGCGACATTTTCACATTCTGGCTGAGTATCCGGTTGAAATTCTCATCTTTATCCGCCAGTATCTTATTGACCTGCTTCGGATTTTCAAATCTTGCTGTACCATATTCTTTGCCGGGCATATAGTTTCTCTGGCTGGTGTAATACATAATAATAGCCATTGCATAGATACATAATGCAATGGCTACTGCGTTTACTGTATTTGAATTGTAATAATTGGCAAAAGGAACTGCACACACTTCATTGAACCTGTTCATAAAGTCATTAAAGGCAATCCCTTCTGTCCATGCACCATTTATCAGATAACCAAGATACCCGGATAACACTGCACCCACTAAAATAAATATCAGTGACGGTTTTTTCTTCGTTGTCTGCATAGGCTCCTACCTCTCTTTTCTGGTAGTAACCGTTTTCTTCTTTGTGGTCTTTTTCTGCTCTTTCTGAACCTTTTCATATCGCTCCCTGACAGATGATTCTACCTTATCATAATGCGTATAAAGTTCGTCTCCCTTTTTCGTAGTTACCACACGGTTCTGCTCATCATAGAGTTTGTAATCTTTTCTGGTATCAAGGAATGTGAGCATTGTCTTTCCATTATGGATATCCATAACGTTATCCTTATGCAGCCACACATATCTGACATCTTTTCCCCATGTTCCCGGAACTCTGGTCTTTACTGCATGGTCGTTTTCTTCTGCAATAAGTTTCTTACTGATCGTAACATCTGACAGGTTCGTATTTTTTGAGGCAGATATTGCCCTCATTCTGTCCGCAAGGCTCTGATACCATCTGATCCTGTTAGTGAAAGCCTCCTTATCCATCATTACCTTGTGTGTACCATCCTCACTCCTGCCGCCAAGCACCCCGATTGTCTCAAGCTGTTTTATTACATTTTCTGCCTGCTCCCCATTGATGCTGAAATTCTCCTTGACCTGATCCACACTGATAGCCTGTTTTTCCATAGCAAACATTCCCACTTTTTCAATGAGTCCGTCTATGGCAGAATTTACCTTATCCCCTTCTACCGTGTGGCTTTTCTCGTTTCCCTGCTGTTTTCTCAAAAAATCCATCAGCTTGCCGAGGGACTTTTCATCTCCATTCTTCAGATAGTCATCAAAGGTGGCAATCCTGCCAAATTTCAGCTTCTGTATCATCATATTCACACGGGGAACTGCCTCTGTATGAAAGATGACCTCACTCATACCGTCTGTCTTGTTACAGTCTGGAAGAACCGAATACAGGATTCCGTATTTCTTTGCCATTCTCTCAACCTTTCTCATATCTTCCGTTTTAAACTGCAATACCTGCAAATCCCCGCCCTTTAAGAGCAGCTTTCTCATAGATGTTTTTCCCAACGACTTTTCATAATCAAGCATCCCCTTTAAAAAGTCGATTGCCTTCTGCATGGCGGCAATACCGCCACTGCCTACTTTCATAGCAATCTCTATCCCGTCATATGCGACACGGATAATCTGTACCGCTTCCTGAATTTCCTCTGCCATTATCGCACCTCCGCTTTCTCTCTTATTGTTGTCCTTATTTCTTCCGCCTTTGTACTGCGGATTTCCTCTGCTGAAACATCAATGCCATATGCTGTTAAAATATCAGACAGATGACTGATTGCTTTTTCCTCCTCTATCCGGTACATCTCAAGTGCCACAAGCAGGTTTTCGACCTGTTCCACCCACGCAGGCTTTATATCGTACTTTGACCTGTATGTGACCATAATCTCCTCGGACTGTACCTTATCCGTGGAATGTGCCAGAGCTTCGATCAGGGAAATCGTATCTTCCTTACTGCCGCTTCGGAAAGCAAACTGCACCACAAAGTTTTTTTCTTCTTCCGTGAACTCGTGTTCCACACCGTTCATCCCTGTTACCGCCTCATTGACTACTGCTAAATTCATAAGTACCTCCTAACCTGCCATACTGTTTTCAAGCACGGCAATCTCAATAATCTCTTTCATCTTTTCCGCTGAGACATTATTATTGATAAGTTCCACAAGCTGCCCTTCTGTCAGTCCCTTTTCTATGGCACTTTTTATCTGGACAAGCTGTGCAGGCACAAGATCACCGCTTGCAACCAGCTTTACAATGTCAGCTCTTGACTTCTTTTTGAATGAAAATCTGGCAAAAAGTGCCGCAATGCCGCCATTTGATTTTCTTTCTGTACGCTCAACTGGAAGATGCTGGATTACACGCCCGGCAGAGTCCGTAACAGGTATCTGATAATACACGGGTATTCCATTGTACATAGGTGGCACTGCCTGTGAATCTGCAAGTGTTTTCACTGTTTCCTTATTATCAGTAGCTGCCAAAACCTCTGACGGTCCAGCCTTTTCCTCTTTTTCCGCAACCTTCTGATCATCAGATGCCGCACTCATAATCTTATCCTCAAGAGATTCTATCCTGTCTCTCATACGCTCCATCTCCTTGTCCTTATGCTCAATGCTATCTCTTAATCTTGCAATCGTGCTGCTTGCCTTATTAAGTTCATCCTGCTGATGGCTGATAATTCCATCCTTATCCTCATTTTCCTTTACAAGCCTTTCCGTGACTTCCTTATCTTCCTTTAATACTTCAACATCGGATAGTTTTTTATTAAGGGCATCGTATCTTTTCTCCTGATAGTCGATTTTCTCCACTACCATTTCCATCTGTGCAATCAGTTCTTTCACATACTCTGAGTCCTGCGTATACTGCTCCGCAGCCTTTGAAAGCTGTGCCAGAACTTCTTCATATAATCTTCTCATCACAACGGGCTTCTCTCCCCTTGCCACAGCTTCCTGTATGGTTTCAACCGGAACTCCCTTTTCATAAAATTCCAGTGATACCTTCATCTGATTGCCGGAGAGCTTATTATTGTGAAGGATATTAAAAAGTTCCTCCGGAATCTCCTTATGCAGACCTTCCGATAACACTCTCATCTGTCCGATGTTAAAATTCTTATCCAGATACTTTTCCGTCTGCTCCTGCGTAAGTCCATCCTCAAGATCACTTTTTACAAGCCCGTACACCTCATCATCGAAATTCATTTCTTTTCTCAATGACTCAATATATCTGGCAATCTGCATATTGCTTAACGGCTTGTCATTCAGATTTTGTTCCATATGCTCCTCCTAACTGCGTAAAAAAACAGCCTATCTTACTGGCTGCTCTTTTCTGTCTCTTATAATCTCCCTGTTGTATTCTGTCTTTCTTCCATCTGAAATACTGTCCGGAATCATGCTGTTTAATATTGCCTTACCCGTATTCAGTTCCCTGAATACAACCTTTTCTTTCGCACACACTTCTGAATACTCCTCTTTGTAATGTCTTCTTAAAGCCTGCACTTCCTCAAGCGAATATCCCTGTGCCTGTAATTCCTGCTCCAGTGCCACCCACTTCCTATGCTCATCTTCAAAGAAGGTATCCCCAAGCCTGTATGACTGCTCTGCTGGCTTTAAGTTTTCCATCTCATCAGCCGCAGTAAAAAGTTCCCTGCTCCTTTCCCTTGCTTTATAAATCCGGCTCTTTTCTGCCGAAGTCTCTTTTTTCTTATCCGTAAGAGAAGCTATCGTCCCCACAAGTTCTTCTGCTGAATGGATATTATGCCTTGCAAGGAACAAATACTGTTCCTGCAGCTTGTGCATTTTACGGATATCCTCCCTGTACTTCCATACCTGACTGTATGGTCTTTTTTTGAGTTTTACCACCCGGTACAGCTTCGCATAATGCTTTTTCTGAAGTCCTGACAAGCCTGCCCTGCGGTATCTTTTAACTCTGCACTTTACAATGGAAACTTTCGGTATATCCTGTTTACTCTTATAAAACGCAATATCCTCTTTTACAATCCTGTCCCGGATTGCTTCCTCACAATACATATCCCCAAGAGATTTGCACCTTCTGAACCTTGTCATACCCTGTGGCTTGATTGCCAGATGTTTTCCCTGCTTTATCTGGTATCCCTTTTCAGACAGCAGTTCGAGAAATTCCTCATAGTCCTTCGCCTGCAAAATACAGGCATCCAAGTCTCTTTTTATCATATCGGACCATACAAAATTCCCCTCCCTGTACTCACTCCATTCCTTATAGCTTTCGTGCTGCCTCTCCTTTTTCTCATCATCCACATCAATAATGGAGAGTCCATATTCCTGACACAGCCTGTTCGTGATAGGCTGGATATACTTTGCCCAGTCCCCTTTTTCGTAACGGTACTTTTTACCGTCCACAAAACTCACGCTGTTAAATACGATATGGGAATGAACATGGGCTGTATTATCGTGTACCACAAACACCGCTTCGTATGACTTACCAAGATATTCCTCCACAAATTTCTGTGTAATTTCAAATGCCGTATCCGGATTTACCTCATTTTCCTTAAAGGAAAGTATGATATGATACCCCTGACGCTTATCAATCTTTCCAAAATTACGCTTGGTTTCCTTCATCTGCTCAAATGCGGTATCGACCTGACAGTTTATTGCCCCCACCAGTCTGCCATCCTGTGTTTTGTCCGGGTTCATCACATAATCAAGTGCCCGCTTTAAATGTTTTCCGTGAAAATGCCCGCCACAGTCTTTCATATTAAGGATTTTACTGATTGCCAATCTGCACCACCGCCTCATTTACTTTCTTGTTCAGTTTACGCATATAAGCAACAAGCTGTGTTTTATCCTCTTTGGAATAAAGTCCTGCATTGTTATTGAATACGATCTGATTGATATTGATTCCAATACGGTTCACCTCATTGATAAGCTCTTTTAAGAGTTTCCTGACTTCCGGGTAATCATTCGGTTTCTGGCTGATGAGCAGTCTTAAATAATCTGCTTCACACATTCCGCTCTCCCCTGCCTTTTTTGCAAGCAGTTCTGCCTCCTGCGGCATAAGACGGAGCGTTTTCCTGATACAGTGGATTTTATCTGCCATACGCTCACCTTCCCCTCTTATCTGTACTGTAATCCTTTATTCCTTGTGCTATCGTGGCTGCCGCCTTTTCCAAATCACCCTTGCCCTCCAGATTACTGATAAACGCTTCCACCAGTGCCGTTGCAACAGCATCAATCTCCTTTGCATGACTGGTTTTATCAAATAATCGGTCTAACACTCTCTCATCTGCCTTTAAACTGTCATACTTTTCCTGAAATTCGCAATATTCCTGAAAATCTTTCGGATCATCTTTCTTTGCCTCTGCGTGAAGTATCAGATCATAATTCCACTCACACACCTTATCAATCACATCATCTATCGGAAATGGCTCTATCTCACCGTTTTCCTCTGCCATATCCTGTCTGTACATCTTCCCCTCTGCATCCGTTCCGATTGCATAATCATGTCCTTCCATATAATTAAGAAGAAGTGCAGCATCTTCTATCGAAGGGTTGATTTGCTTATCATATACCTCTGCCCAGGCAATCAGTTCCTCTGGTTCTGAAAAAAGTGTTATTTCCCTGTTCTCTGCCACCTTGCACCTCCTTATCCGTGTTTCGTAGATATTCACTATGGCTCCAGTCACCGGTAAGTCCCCGGCGACTGCTAGATACGCATTAGAGACATCTCTGTCCTAATGCCATCTAGTTAGGGGAACATTCCCCTAATACCCCTGCAAAATATAGAGTGGTGGCACTTTGTTCCACCACTTTTGAATAAAACCACCGCTTTTTACCACCATTTCCGGTAAAAACCACCGCTTTATGCCACCACTTTTTATAATTTATATTCATAGGAAAAAACAGCATCGGAAAGTGGTGGTACTTTGTTCTATCACTTTTTGAAAAAACCACCGCATTGTTCCACCATTTTCCGTAAAAACCACTGCTTTTTACCACCACTTTTTAATGGCACTGTCCGGCTATGGTCATCTGCTCCTTTTTCTCATCTGCAAGATTAAGTTTTGTTGCAACAAGCCATTCATTGTAATCCTTATAGCCTGCTGGTGGCGGACAGTCCTTAATCTCATAGCCCAGTCCATAGTATTTTTCCATAAGTTCTGCGGCTGCTTTTCTGCCCGGTGAATCCCCATCAAGGCAGAAACGGATAAAAGAAATCTGTGGGTGTTCCCTAAGAAAAGTTTCAAGCGGGGCATCTGCAAGCATTCCAAGAGCCAGCTTATTTGATTCATGGTCGGCAAATATATCCACATAGCTCATAAGGTCGATTGCTGCCTCGAATACAACAAGCTCTGTACTGTTTACATTCACCACATTAAATCCATAGTTCTTATCATTCCCCTCCACATCACACTTGAATGGTTTTCCCTGTTTATCAAATACACCACGCATACTTGCAAATCTGGTTACTCCATTCTTGTCATTTCCTTTAAAGACAATGTTGTGATAATGCCTGCTCTCATATATGAGATTTTCCTTTAAAAACAGTTCTATCACTGCCTTACTGATTCCACGCTCATTGTTAAGATAGGATATCAGGTAGGAATTATCCCCTGCTGGCTGCGGAAGCACAAAAGGCCTTCTTTCCTCTTGCTGTTTCTTTGTGACCTGATGAACAAGCGGCTGCTTTGCAGTGCTTTCAATTCTTCGGTATCCAGCAAAATCCAAGAGCCAGAATACAGCTTCTTTTACACTCATTCCGCCAAATACACGCAGGAAGTCTATCTGTGAGCCGCCATTGTTTCCCTTATCAAACTGCCTTGACCATCTGTACCAGTGGCTTCTGTCATAGATACGGATTGAGTCCATTTCCTTTAAGGTGTGATATTTTCCAATCTTCTTTACAGTATAACCGAGGCTTTCTGCAACAGCACAGAGGTCTACGCTCTTTGCTATGGCAAGTTCCTCCTCTGTAAATCTTCCTTCCATACTCTCACCTTGCCTTTCCCTGCTCTGCCACAAGCGGTGACTTAATATCAAGGTTCCTGTAATCCGTACTGAGTGTAATTCTTGGATTATCAATCATTCCCTTTTCCTTGAAACTAAAGAAGGCACGATTATCTCCTCCCACGATGATATGATCCAAAAGAGGAATTCCAATAAGCTCACACAGCTTATTCATACGGTCTGTCATCATCGTGTCTGCCTTACTGGGAAATATATTTCCTGACGGGTGGCAGTGGATTAACATCATACTGGCAGCATTACTTAAAATACTTGCCTTGAATAATTCTCTTGGGTGTGCCATCGCTTCATTCAGCGAACCGACACTTGCAAAATGCACATTGATAGGCTTTAAGTCGGAGCTGAGATTTACAACACACACCACTTCCCTGTCGAACTGGCACATACAATCCCCCATTACAGCAGCTACTTCTTCCGGCTTGTTAAAGGACTGCTCCGAATAAATCGGAGCCTCCTTTACAAGCCTTATGGATACAACATCAAGTTTGAAGTCGTTCTTCTCTGTCACAGGAATCCGCCTCCTCTCCAAACTCAATACGGATAATAAAGTCACCTTTCTGGCTGTTTATAAGAGCAATCAGTTCTTCTACGGTAAGTTCCTGCTCCATAACTGCCTCCTATCTCGCTTTTTCCTTTGCGTCATATACAAGCTGCGGCTCTGCCACGATACCGTCCAGTCTCTTGTTCGGTGTATCCGTTGCAAGCGTGAGTTTCCTTAAATCTTTATCATAGTGATATACCTGATTGGAAAGTCTTTCTTCCAATGCCACCTCCTGCGTATTCACCTCTGCCACCATCTGTGCAAGCTCCTCCGGTTCGGTCAGCTCAGTAGACACCGCAAGAACTTCGTGCACACTTGAAGGCAGGATATACAGATCACTTTCAAGGTTTTCTGCCAGTTCGTGAAGCTCATTCTCATAAAGCATTGATACTGCACCGTCAATTCCCCTGTTATTGGAGATTATCCACAGAGTCTGCTCCGGTGGAACTTCCCTGATCATCATCTCTGCTATCTCCTCCGGCATCCCGTCACTTAAAAACATCTCTTTCATAACATCATTCATATTTCTTATTCTTGGCGGTAAGATTCTTCTTGTGTTTTCAGCCGCATATTTAAAAAGCTGCTCCTCATTCATTCCAAGTCTTTCCGCAAGGCTGTTCGTAACCTTTATACTCTGAATACTTTCAGCATCCGCATTTATCACAAGTTTATAGATAATGGAAAGATCCTGAAATTCTCTGTGTGGCACCTGCTCCAGAAATGACCTGTTCTGTTCCGTATTGATAAGCTGGAATACTACCTTTTCATTGGCATCTTTGTATAAGCTGTCAACATCAACAACTTGTGGTGTCTTTGCAAACTCCATTGCCATAAGGTCACATGCCGCCATCAGTGTTTCCTCCAGATCACCACAGTTCTGATATTTCTCATACATATCGTTGATATAAATAGTAGGAGAAATATTAGTATCTTTGCCTCTGATACTGATACCGTCATAGGTCATATTTACCTTTTCCACAGGCATAACTACAAGCTCCATACCTTTGAAGTTATCCGGCATATAGTCCATAAACTTCTCTTTTACTACTTCCTTAAAAATCTCATAATTCATCATATCTGCTTATCCTCCAAACAAAAAAAGCGGGGGAACATAAGTCATTGGCTTACATTCCCCCGCAAGGTTGATTGTTTTTATTTTCTCTTTGATATACCCGTCAGCTCATTCCGGACAATCCCGTATTCTGTGCATTTTAACCTCCTTGATTATAACAATTTCTTAAATTTAAAGAAATACTTCACAAGTCTTCTGTTTTTCCTGTAAGCAGGAAAGAAGCCTTTTACCTCCATAGTCTCACCTCCCCTCAAAATGTTCCCATTCTTACGAATGAAAGAAATACTCTTGCTACCAGACAGAATAGAAGAAGAACTAACCTGACAAGTCCCAAGAACAGCTTGAATGCTCCAAGAACAATTTTCAGCATCCACTTGAGTACCTGTAAAACAGCGGTTCCTACGGCTCCTGCAATTCTTCTCATAATAATCAATCTCCTTTCAACATCCATCCCATTGCCAATCCTGCAACATCTGAATCATTCATAACATCTTCTTCCGGCTGTTCTTCCATATCTTCCTGTGGGTTTGCAATCACTACCGGCTGGCTGTTCTTCACTCCCGCCAAAGCTCCCCCAAGTAAAGAAATGACCTCTTTTCTTGCCTCACTCATTGCAGAATACTCAATTTCCTTTTTTATCTTTTCTATCTCGTCCCTCGTTACAAACTGTTCATATCTCTTTTCCTCTTTGGAGGGAATATCATCCTCTCCATAGTGGTCAATATAAAACTCACAGGCTTCAATCAGGAACTGATTCTTTGACTTATATATCTTTGGATTAAGCCCCTTTATGACCTCATTGATTTTAGCGTGTTGAGGATTGAGCAGATTCAGTCGGAATGTGCTCTCCATAATATGCCTTCGTGCCATATGACTACCCCCTATGCAAGTCTCTTAGCAGTTTTCAATCCCATAATGGCAAGCTGTTCATATCCTCTGGCATTTGCCTTTACATCAAGGATATAAGAGATATTCTTTGCTTCGTGATTGCTGAAATTCTTCATTACCACTGCCCCGCCACCTACAAATACAATCGGTGTAGTTTTAAGGTTATAACCAAACTCACGGATTGAGTTATATACCTTTTCAACAAAATCCTCTATCTCAGCCTTGATAATCGCAAGGTATTCATCATCTATATCAGACCTGCCATATCGCATAATATTCTGGATTTCTGTTTCATCAACTTCCCCATTGAGCTGTCTTACACACTGCTCATTGATAGAACGCATACAGGTAATAAGTCCTCTTGGCACAGTAACACACTTTGATTCGTCCGGTGACTTGTTAATCACGGGCATAATATCTATTGTCCAGCTACCGATATCAACAACCAGCGTTTTCTTTGCCATAGTCGGTATCTTGTCAACCACAGCCGCATAGCACTGTGGGAATACCGCCACATCGTCAATCTCAATATGGTATGCTTCATTTTCATATCTGAAATCAACACGCTTATTCTTGGTCAGGTATTTAATAAAGTTATTTCTCTCTGCTCCAAATCGGGTAAGTGGAAGTCCTACTGCAAGAAATACCTTTGCATCTGACAATCCTCTTTTCTTCAATTCCTTTGCGACTGCTGCCAGTGTCAAAAGATAAAAGCTGTCATCTTCAACCTTTGTATCTTTCACTTCCTGCCTTACTGTTCCAATCTTGTAATACTTACCGTCGTACTCAAGAACATCTCCAAAAAGTGCCGGAGTAGTTGTAATCTCCTTTACCCCTGTGACAAATACCTGAGTTACGGTTTTCATCATTGACCAGCCGTGATCAATTCCTATTACCTCTAACTTGTTATTCATTTTTCTGTTCCTCCAAATCTTACTAATTTTGTTCATACAGCTACCCGTACCTTTCGGTTTGTGTTTCTATCCTATTTTCCTTGTCTCTGAAAGATCTGCCAACGATTTATATTCGATCACACTCTGCTCTTGCTTTCATAAGACAATACTTCCATATACAGCCACCTCTCTTTTTGCGAGATGACTTACATTCAGACCAAATCAGCTTCTTTTCTGCCATCTCCTGCTCATTTCCAATAAAAAAGGCAGGACAAACAGCCAGATACACTTTTCAGTGCAAAGCTAATTTAGTCCTACCTAAAATTATTACTATTTAATTTTCACCTCTCTTGGGTACATAAAGCACACTCAGCCCATGAATCTGAACTGCTCTATGTAATGGTCATATTTCGGATTGATATGTCAGCGCTGCCCTATCCTGTACCGATTTAAAGGTATAAAAATAAGGACTAAATTAGTTCCAACCCCTTGATTTTACTGGGTTTCTTCTAACTTGTCCCAATTATAACTCAAGCACCGACAAATACAGTATCGTACTGCTCAATATTATCTACATGGCTTGCGATTGCAGGGCGTGAGCTCTGGTCAGCCATCTCTACAGAGCTTCGGCTCTGCTTATCCATCCAATTAAGGTCTGCCTTTGTATAAGGAGTCTCAGGCACAATCTCAAATAAATCAGCACCGGATGCGCTTGCAAGAGCCTTGGCTGCTTTGGCGGTTACTCCGCTTGCAGAAAAATATGCAACTAAAATCTTACTCATATCCATTTGCCTCCTGATTTTAAATTTTACTATATATAGAATAGCACTTGGAGTGCGCTCAAGGTCAATAAAAATGTGGAAAAAATTACCACTTGGGAAGAAAAACGACCACTTGCGCAAAGTGTATTGTAAAAAAATGTAAGTTAGTATATGGTGTGGTGTGTTGGGATGCCTGAAAAACAGGCGGGAAAGGAGAGTATAATGAGATTATATAAGGTATAATACAAAGAAATCAACGATAGAGTTAATGGATTGAGGTGATACAAGCATATTATGAAGAAACAACGAATATTAAAAGTGTTTATTATTATAATTGTCTTGCTTCTTATGTTTGTGTATTGGCTAATGTATTGGAAAATAGGATTTACGGCAGCAGAGCAGTATTATGAAAATAAGTCTGGACAAATAGTGACGCTGTCGATAATACAAGATGATTATTTCCCAAGTTTAGTAGACTATGATAAGCTGTCAAGGGTGTACAAGCGCTCAATCAGTGAAGAAGAGCTGAATGAAGCCAATACGGATGCCAAACGGCTTGCACTTTACAGAAAAGTGCAAAGCTTGACAAAAAAACCTGAAAAGCATTCTTATCTGTCTAATGCTAGTTTTAGAGAAGGAAATTATTATGAAGTATTGGAGGTTGATGGTGTTAGGTACAGGGCAAATCATGTTTTAAGCATAGAAGTAAATTATTTCACCTTCAAACCATACATAAAAAAGTGGAGCATAGATATATTAGAACTTGATTCATAATTGTAACCGCAAGATGAATGTGCCGGCAGAACGTATAGAAAGTGCATAGTATCACAGTAACTTTATGTCTTGCCGGCACTTCAATAAAGAGTACTCATAATTATGGAGAGAATATCATGAGTAAAAAAAGAAGCATTCAACACATAATAATAGCAGTATTAATACTTATATTTATGCTTGGAGTCTATCATATTTATTTTGTATGTGTTGTCGAGGCTAATGTGATGGACAACTACTTTGAGAAGAAGCTGGGTCAAATAGTGACGCTGTCAGTAACACATGATGATTATTTTCCAAGTGTAGTGGATTATGATAAGTTAGCAAGAGTATATAAGCGCTCAATCAGTGAAGAGGAGTTTAATGATGCCAATACAGATGCCAAACGTCTTGCACTTTACAGGAAAGTTCAACGGTTAACCAAAAATCCTAAACAGCATTCGTATATGTCTAACGCTAGTTTTGGAATAGGAGAATATTACGAGACATTGGAAGTTGATGGTGTGAAGTATGATGTTAATCATATTTTAAGCATAGAAGTAAATCACATTACCTTTAGACCGTACATAAAAAAATGGAGCATAGAGATAAGAATGCTTTATTCATAACTGCGTAGCTGTAAGATTGAGAGGGAATATGGAAGAGAAGATAAAGAGAAAGAAGAAAATAGCAATATTCAGTGTAATTGTATTAATATTGTTTCTTATGTTTGTGTACTGGCTAATGTATTGGAAAATAGGATTTACGGCAGCAGAGCAGTATTTTGACAACAAGCTGGAACAAATAGTGGCGTTGTCAATAACGCAAGACGATTATTTCCCAAGTTTAGTGGACTATGATAAGTTGTCAAGGGTATATAAGCGTTCAATCAGTGAAGAAGAGTTTAATGATGCCAATACAGACTCCAAACGGCTTGCACTTTATAGAAAAGTGCAGAGCTTGACAAAAAAACCTGAAAAGCATTCATATCTGTCTAATGCTAGTTTTCGAAAGGGGAATTATCATGAGACATTAGAGGTGGATGGCGTTAAATATGATGTAAAACATGTTTTAAGCATAGAAGTAAATTATCTTACTTTCAAACCTTACATAAAGAAGTGGAGCATATATATAAGAATGCTTGATTCATAATTGTAATAGCAAGATGAATGTGCCGGCAGAACGTATATGCAGACATACTAACAGTGAAAGAGGTAAAATATGTCATCAACAGCACTCAAATTACTCGCGGCATTTTTAATGCTTATTGGTGTGGCGTGTGGTACAGAAAAAGGCTGCTTCTGGCATATCACCGACTGCCGCTGGCGGGTAATATTTGCAGTTATATTTATGTTAATGTACAATGGTAAAAAGAACGCAAGATGATTATTGGGGAAGAGCATTATGATAAAGATTGCGATAATAGATGATGATAAGGGATTTTTAATAAAATATAAGAGCATGACTGAGGAATTCATGAATGGGACTGACATGGATTATACTGTTGATACATATGACAGTGCAGAGGCGGTTCTTGAGAGTGCAATGGATTATGAATTGTACTGCCTTGATGTAGAGATGCCGGGAATTGATGGATTCCAGCTTGCTGAAAAAATACGCAGGATGCGTGGCAGAACACCGGACATACTTTTTGTGTCGGTCAGTGAGAGAGCGGTTTTTGATGTGTTCAGATATCATGTGCTTGGTTTTGTCAGGAAGACGCATATCGAAAATGATATGCAGGAGGCAATGCAGCGTTTTGTAAAGGCTTGGGAAGATAAGAAGAAGGAATTTGAGTTTGTTACCAAAGACGGCAGATGCTTCCGCAAAATGGTCACCGACCTGATATATGCGGAAGTCAGAGGTCACACGCTTGAGCTGTACTGCAATGACGGAGTGTATAATGTTAAGGGAACTCTGAGTGAACTTGAACAGAGACTGCATCAGTATGATTTTGTACAACCGTATAAAGGATTTCTTGTTAATTGCGGTTATATAGATATGCTGGGACAGCGGGAACTGCATCTGAAGACAGAGGACAGAAAAGTAATTCCGTTAAGCAGATACAAAGCAACAGAGATAAGAAGCATGTTTATAAAATATATTAACAGTTAATAAGGGATGAGGAGCCTGACGGCAGAATGAATTACGGATTTGAGATATTTGCCAATGTTATCGAAGCAGTTATTATAATACAGTTTCTGGTGCGCTATTTTGGCGTAAGAGCCAGAAAAGCCGGACTTCCGGTTATTATTCTGATGATAGCGGTGCTTGCGACAACAGTGTCCGCGTTTAATTTTATTGAATATATAAGCGTTGCCCAGGAATTTGTTATTGATGCTGTTATATTTGCAATGACATTAATTTTCCTTAGAGGAAGGGCACTTGAAAAATTACTTATTGTGCAGATGACATCTATTGTGTCGGCGGTCTCGAGCATAATGCTTACAGGACTGTTTGCCGGATGGATTAAGTACGATGACAATGGATATGCGAGCTTTGGCGTGAGCAGGGTTGTGCTTGTTGCGCTTGCACAGATTATATATCTGATATTTACGGAATATCTGCTTCATAATCGGATTGAGGACAGGCAGTATGTAAGAAACAGTACATATCTGAAGCTTAATGTTATCATAGCTGCAACGCTTGCGGGACATAATTTTCTTACAAGATACATATATGTAAATGCCGTCAGCGGAGGGATTAACCGGGAGATGTATGTGCTGATGATTGCACTGGCGGCAGTTGATATTATTATATATCAGTTATTTGTTGAGATTATAAATAATGGAATTGCGCTTCTGAAAGAACAGATGAAGAGTTCTGCGTATGAGAGTGAAAGCAGGGAAGTGGAGAATATACAGAACATTTACGATAAGACAATGAAGGCGCGCCATGAGATGAAGAGTGTGCTGTTGAATATACGGCTGATGCTTAAGTCAGGGGAACTTAAGGAGCTGGAGCAATTTCTTGATGAGGAACTTGATGTAAGACTTGCTGCTGTTAAGGCTGTCGCGACAGGAAGCAGGCTGGTGGATGCGGTATTGAACCGCTGCGTGGAACGGGCTGAAGAGACAGGTATGCCGCTTGATGTCAGGGTGGACTGTGTGCTTGACGGAGTTAATGAGATGGATATGGCTATAGTCCTGTCCAATCTTATTGATAATGCATTTGAGGCGGCAGAGCAGGCCGCGGATGCTCATATATCGGTTAAGATTAACCGCAAAGACAATTATATTAATATTCTTATTTCTAACACATGCAGTCCTGACATGGGGAATTTCGGCGGCAGATTAATGACAACCAAGAAGGACGCGGACCTGCATGGTTATGGCATTGCGAATGTAAAAGACATTATTAACAGGAATTACGGGCTTTATGAATATACGGTCAAAGACGGCATGTTTACAACGAATGTGCTGATGCATGTATAAGAGATTATCGGTGTAGACATTGTCTGTATTAATGGATAACAGGGCTTATGGAAAATGAGAAAATTTTTCCATAAGCTCATTTTTTTTACTCTTAGTTTACAAAAGAAACAGATGAATTTGATAGCGGGAAACGGCGTCATAATCTATTCTTAGCTGGTAGCTGTCAGACAGCTATGAGGAAAGGGTACGACAATGAAAAAGTATTTGTATGAAACTATGGCTGACTGTATTACACAGAAAATTAATGAAGACATCTGGCCGGTTGGGATGAAACTGCCGGGAGAAAAAGAGCTTACTGCGCTGCTTGGTGGCGGCCGCTCCACAGTACGCGAAGCCCTTGATCTGTGTGTAGAGAGAGGCCTGCTTCAGAAGAAAAATGGTGTTGGAACATTTGTTGTTTCCAAATCAGTAACGCTTAATAATCCTCTGGAACAGCTGAATTCTGTTGGAGATATGATAAAAGCAGCGGGATGTGAGCCTGAAAGCGTACATTACAGTATAAGACATTGTCTGCCTGACCAGAGCATCCGCGATGAATTCGGACTTGGCAAAGATGAACTGATTGTAGTGATGAGCAGAGGAAGAGTGGCAAACCGCATGCCGGTGGCATTTTCGGTAAATATATTCCCGGAAAAGTACGTCGGAGATATTTTTGACGAGGGTATCAGAGGAAAGATATTTGATAACCTGAAGGGTTATGCAGATATTGATATCAGGTATTCAGATACAAAAATAAGAGGAATCAATCCGGAACACAGATGGGACCGGATGGCATGTGATTTTCTGAAAAGTCCGGCTGTATTGCTGCAGCAGCTGCATTTTGACAAAAACGGAGAGAAGATATTTTATTCCTATGATTACTTCAACACGGATGTCATGGATCTGAATATGAGAAGAAAAATATAGTATCGGAAAAGAGAGAAAAGAGAGGAATCAGTAATGAAGAAGAGATTTTTAGGCATGGTAAGTGCACTTATGGCAACTGTAATGCTTGCAGGCTGTGGCGCAAAGGCAGATGTACAGAACAATGTACAGTCAGGCGGACAGTCAGGGGCTGCTCAGACACAGGCAGTCAATAAAAATGTTAAAGGAAGTGTTATGTTATACACATCTTCGGGAGATGACTATGTGACAGATATTATAGATCTGTTTGCAAAAGAATATCCTAACATCAAGCTGAATTATTACAGAAGCGGTACAGAGGAGGTTGTAAGCAAGATTCAGACAGAGAAGAAGTCAGGCGGCGTACAGTGTGACGTCGTGATGCTTGCCGATACACCTACATTCGAGATGTTTAAGGCAGATGATATGCTTTTGAAATATGATTATCCTGAAGTTGATAAGATGTATTCTGACTTTGTAGATCCGGAGCATATGTATTACGGAACTGCCGTAGCATCAACAGGTATAATCTACAATACTAATATGGTTAAGCAGGCACCTTCATCACTGAGTATATTTACAGATCCACAGACTAAGGGTAAGTGTGTAATGCCTAGTCCGTTATATTCAGGTACGGCAGCATATAATCTTGGCGTATATACATCCATGAATAATCTCGGATGGAAATTCTATCAGGCAATGAAGGATAATGATATTCAGGTCGTTAATGGTAACGGAGGTGTTATCACTGCTGTATCTAACGGAGAGAAGGCATACGGAATGGTACTTGATACAGATTCTTATAAGGCTATAGATAACGGTTCTCCTATTGCATTTGCATATGCTGATGAAGGCTGTGCATCTATCTGTGACCCGATAGCGATTATGAAGGGAACTAAGAATGAAGAAGCTGCCAGGATATTTGTGAACTTTATGCTGTCAAAGGATGTCCGTGAATTTGCAGCAAAGAATTACTATAAGACAGCTCCGAGAAAAGATGTTGAGCCTGTAAGCGGAATGAAGAGCATCTCTGACAGAAAGATTATATCAGCAGATCCAAAGAAGCTTTACTCAACTAAGGAAGATGATAAGAAGAAGTTCGATGAGATGTTCAACAAGTAATTGAGTGTCTGCGGAATGGAGATTAGTATGAAAAATAAAATACGCAGGTATATAAAATATGCCGTCGGAATAGTGTTGGTATTTTTATTGTTTCTCTGGCCGCTTCTTAATATGTTCAGCGAAGCCTTCATTGCAAAAGATGAGGGCTTCACATTTGCATATTTTGCAAATGTGCTGTCGGATGCGGGGTTTGCCAAAGTTATTAGCAATACATTGCTGATTAATATATGTTCTATGGTGTCGGCAGGCATAGTGGGTGTATTGCTTGCATATGTGATGGCTTATACGGATATTGCATTTAAGAATATATTGCATAAGCTGTTGCTGATACCGCTGTTTATTCCGTCTTATATCGTGACACTGGCGTGGATGCAGATGTGCATGAAAAATGGGTTATTGTATCAGCTGACGCATTTTGAACTGTATTCATATAAAGGAATCATTCTCATGTTTACAGTGTGCCAGTATCCGATAGTCTACCTGATGTGTCTGAGCCATTTCAGAAGGATTCCCAGAGAACTGGAACAGGCAGCGGTAGTATCGGGATGCGGACGCGTAAAGGCATTCTTTAAGGTAGTGCTGCCAATTACAAAAATAACTATTGTGAATGCAATGCTGCTTGTATTCCTGTCGTGTCTGGACAACTTTGGAATAGTTGCATTCATTGGAATACCGGCTAATATAAATGTGCTCAGTACGGATATTTATAAGACAATCGTATCATCAACAAAAGACAGCTATAACATTGCCGCTGTCAAGGGCATAGTGCTTTCGGTACTTGCAGTTATCATGATGCTGGCAACGCAGTGGCTGTCCGGCAATAATAAGGCCGGGAACTGTGAAAAAGAGGATATGGAACCAAGAATAATGCTTGGAAAATGGAAGTTTGTCCTTGCAGGCATAATGAGCTGTTTTATCGGTCTGTTTAACATTGTTCCATTAATTAAATTAGTGTCTTCGGCATTAACCAAAGGACAGGGCGTTAAGCTGTCTTTAAAAACAATGTGCTTTGATAATTTTTTTAAGGTATTAAGAAATGTAAAGTCCATGAACGGAATAAAGAACAGTATTTTCCTGGCATTAGCGGCGGTTCTTCTGTGTACGGTAATCGGTATTACAATATCATATCTGTCGGAGTATAAAAAAGACAGAATAGCATCAGGTATCCAGGCTGTAGTTACATTTCCATATTCAATTCCGGGAATTATATTGGGACTTGCAATTATACTGACGTATGCAGGCTCATTCCACGGATTTACGATATACGGGACAATATGGATTCTGCTGCTGTCATATGTAACACGTTTTACTGCGGTATCGCTGAGATACGCTAATTCAGCTTTCGCACAGCTTGATTCGTCAATGGATGAAGCTGCACAGATATCCGGAGCCAATAATTATGTAAAATGGAAAAAGGTAATCATTCCTCTCAGCATGGGAACTATATCTGCCGGAATGGGACTCGTTATGATATACAGTATGATGGAGCTGACAACATCGAGTCTGTTGTGGTCGGGCGGCACAGAGACAATTGGCGTTGTAATCTTTAACTTTACATCGGCAGGACTAAGCAACATGGCATCGGCTTATTCATCAATTATCATGATTGGTGTATGTGCGGCAGCTTTGCTTTTGAAAGTTATTGATAAATCCGTCAGAATTATAAGGAGAAGGTGATAAAGATATGGCAACGGTAATTAAAAATCTGAATATGAATTTTGATGGCTATCAGGCATTGAAAAATATTAATCTTACAATCAGCGATGGAGAGTTTGTCGCAATCCTCGGACCGTCAGGCTGTGGCAAAACAACGCTGTTAAGACTGCTGGCAGGTTTTCTGAAGCCGACAGACGGCGTTATTAAGATAGATAACAGTGTAGTGGCTGACAGTAAAAAGATTACAAGTCCCAATAAGAGAAATATCGGAATGGTGTTCCAGTCGTATGCCTTATGGCCTCATATGACGGTAAAGCAGCAGGTTACATTCCCGATGCAGCACAGTATTTTCTCAAAATATAAGACGCAGAAGAACCGCGAAGAAAGAACGGATGCCGTGTTAAAGCTTGTAAATATGCAGACTATGGGAGACAGGTATCCATCTGAATTATCCGGCGGACAGAAACAGAGAGTAGCGATTGCACGTGCACTTGCCAATGAACCTGACCTTCTGCTTATGGATGAGCCTCTTTCCAATCTGGATGCACAGCTTAAGATAGAGATGCGCCGTGAGATAAGCAATCTACATAAGAGCGTGGGCGGAACCGTGTTGTATGTTACGCATGACCAGTCTGAGGCGCTTGGAATGGCTGATAAGATAGTTGTTATGAGCCAGGGAGAGATTCAGCAGATAGGAACACCTAAGGAAATATTTTACAATCCGGTTAATCCGTTCGTTGCGCAGTTTGTCGGACAGAGCAATCTGATAAGGGGCAGCTGGGACGGCGATGAATTCACATACGGAGAGGGTGAAAAGATTACAGATTATGAGGTGAATGATTCCTTCAAAGCCGAAAACCTGTATCCGGTCAAGGCCGACGGACTTGAGATAGTAGGCCGGGATGAGTCACATTTCAGAGGGATTGTAAAAGAGGTTGAATTTCAGGGATTTCAGAATAAAATAATATTGGAAATGCAGGATAATAATCATCTGCAGGTATTTGCCTGCGCAGATGAAGAAGTCAGACAGGGGGAAATGTATGGAGTCAGAATTAAAAAAAGAAAAAATGTGGAAATATGATATGCACGTTCACACCAGGGAGGTAAGTCCCTGTGGCAGGATGAGCGTTGAAGAAGTTGTTAATGCTTATATGGAAAGCGGTTATGACGGTATCTGGATTACTAACCATTTTCATAGGGAATTTCTTGAATTAACAGAGGGAATGGACTGGAATAAAAAGATAGATTTTTATCTGAAGCCAATCCGTGATGCAGTAAAAAATCTTAAGGACGCAGGAAAGGATTTTCATATCGGACTTGGAATGGAACTCAGATTCCTGACGGATCCGAATGATTATCTGATATATGGATTATCAGAGAAGCTTTTGTACAATGAAGCTGACAGATGGTTATACATGGATCTGCAGTCGTTCTATGAAAAGTATAAGGACAGGCTGCTTATAATCCAGGCTCATCCGAACCGCGCGGACAGTTCATATCCTGCCGATATAGATTATCTTCACGGAATGGAGGCGGTTAACACATCACCGCGCCATGACAGCGGTAATGAAAAGACGCAGAAGATACTTATTATGCATCCGTGGATGATTCCTACTGCAGGAAGTGACAGCCACAGACCGGAAGACATAGGAAGAACCGGAATTATGGCAGGAGAGAGTATAGACACGGAGGAACGTCTGGTGGCAGTATTAAAGAGCAGGGAGTACGCACTGATATGAGCTGTATATATGCAATTCCGTTTGGGCAGGCTGACTGCTTTGTTGTGGCGCTTGATACCGGCAACGGCAGAAGGTATGTGCTGATAGATGGTGGGACAAGAAAGCATGGGCGCAATGAATTAAGGCTTTTTCTGGAAGATAACAATATCAGCAGCATAAGCCTGTTAGCCGTAACACATATGCATCAGGATCACATAGGCTATATCCCGGAGATGACCGGGAGACTGCATACAGAGACGGCGCTATTACCATTCCGCGCGAAGCTTATGCGTGGGATGATGATTGACAATTCTGAGATGAGAGAGGATTATTTTGACCTTCTCAGGATAGCAATGAATCTTGAAAATCAGCACACAAAGATTTATTACAACAACAGCATTCAGAAGTATCAGTCATTTGTAATTGGGGATTACATGCTGACTGTAATATATCCGAACAGGGACAGCGCACTGACATTGACAAAGGACAGCAGCCTTATTAATGGTGACAGCTCAGTTATGTTACTGACAAAAGGTAAAAGACAGCTTGCCCTGTTCTGCGGCGATTGTTTTGAGGAGAATTTTTCTGGTTTGTATTTTCAATATGTGGAAGATAATTGTCTGGAAAAAGGCGTGGAAGTCCTGAAGCTGTCACATCATGGGAGAAATGATAAAGGACACGTTTATTATACGGAAGATTTTTTGAAGAAAATCAGTCCACGGAAGACTGTTATTACAAGTGACACGGGCAATATAAAAAAATATTCCGCTGAGTGGAAGCGGATACTGACCGGAACTGATACTTATGTTATCGAAGATAAAATAATGGAGATTGTGATAGAAGAATAGGAAAATAGTGAAAAATTCTCAACAAGCGCTTATGTAATTGTAATTACAATCGCCTGTGTTATAATTTTAGCGGGTTAGCAATAACTAACCCGCTAAAATTATATATGCGGCATTATAAGGATGCCTGGAAAGGGGCGCTATGTCAGAGGGAGATAGAAAGTTTCTTGAAATAGTTGATTTGAAAAAAGGCTTTGGAAGCGGCGATACAAGACAGGAGGTACTGCGCGGGATGAATTTCTCGGTATCTAAGGGAGAGTTCTGCGTACTGCTCGGACCGTCAGGTTCAGGCAAGTCAACACTGCTTAATATTATCGGAGGAATTGACAATGCCGATTCCGGATACATTTCCATTAACGGTGATAAGCTGGAGGAGATGAATGAGAAAAAGCTGACGATGTATAGAAGAAAGCATCTCGGATATGTATTCCAGATGTATAACCTGATTGGTAATCTTAATGTAAAGGAGAATATCGAGGTTGGAGCATATCTGTCAGATAATCCGCTTGATATTGATGACCTGCTTAACACACTTGGGCTTTATGAGCACAGACACAAGCTGCCGAACCAGTTGTCGGGCGGGCAGCAGCAGAGAGTTTCGATAGGACGTGCAATCGTTAAAAATCCCGACATACTGTTGTGTGATGAGCCTACGGGAGCACTTGATTACAATACATCCAAGGAGATTCTCAAATTGATTGAGGATGTTAATAAAAAATACGGCAATACGGTAATTATGGTTACTCATAATGAAGCAATCCGGAACATGGCTGACCATGTTGTCAGGCTTCGTGACGGGGCAGTGCGTAACAATGAGATTAATACAGATAAGATATCAGCAGCAGATCTTGAGTGGTAAGGGGTGAGGGCTATGAAGAAAAAAGTAAGAAACCCGCTTATCAGACGAATACCGAGAGAGCTGCGCGGAGACTGGAAGAAATATCTGGTTGTATTTTTATTCCTTGTGCTCACAATCGGTTTTGTCTCAGGAATGTACGTTGCCAACGAGAGCATGATGACGGCAGCGAAGACCGGCGTTGACCAATATAAGCGCGAGGACGGACATTTTGAGCTTAACAAAAAAGCGGATGCGTCCCTGATAAATGCGATAGAGTCCGGAAAAAAGGCAGATGTAAAGGCGTACTATACTGACAAGGCACAAAAGGAGCTTGATGACAAATTCGATTCCGAATTTAATAAGGAATTCAGCGATAAGTTCAATGATGAATTTGAAAAGGAATTCAGTGACCAATTCGATTCTGAGTTCAAAGCAAAGTTCGATGAACAGTTTGACATCATGGTAAAGGCTCAGTTTGATGCCCGGTTCCCGGATATATTTGCTGAACAGTTCAGAGCACAGTTTGGTGCGGAATTTGACAAACAGTTTACGGATATGACGGGAGTGCAGCCGGACAGCCAGTCACCATTGTACCAGTCAATGTACAATCAGGCTTATGAACAGGCATATGATGAGGCTTATGAGCAGGCATATGCTACAGCTTATGAGGAGGCATATCAGACAGCAAAGCAGTCACAGTATGCTGAGGCTTATAAGACTGCATATGATGAAGCATACAGCACGGCTCATGATGAAGCCTATGACACCGCATACAGCGAAGCCTATGAAAAGGCTTATCCTGAGGCATATGATGAAGCACTTAATAAGATAAAGGACGAGATTGATGACAAATATGCCGATGCCGAAGAAAAATATAAGCTTGATGACCCTGATTTTAAGGAAGTCCGGGTGAATGTATATGAGAATTTCTTCCGTAATGAGGAAGAAGATTACAATAATGACGGCACCACGGACGGAACAATCCGTATATATGTGCGCAATGATAATGTAAATGAAGCATGCCTGCTTGAGGGTGCATTTCCTCAGGCTTCCGATGAGATAGCGATTGACCGTATGCATGCGGATAATGTGGGTGTTAAGGTCGGTGATACGGTGACGGTAAGCGGGGAGACCTACAGGATAACCGGACTTATTGCATATGTTAATTATTCGACACTGCATGAAAAGACAACTGATATTATGTTTGATGCAATCAAGTTTGATGTTGCAATGGTAACAGATGGCGGATTTGCAAGACTTCATAAGACAATTCATTATGCATATGCATGGCGTTACGTCAATAAGCCGGCAGATGATATAGAAGAAAAGCAGCAGTCGGATAACTTCATGCGCGCACTGCTTACACAGGCGGTTACGTCAGATAATGAAATTGAGGATTACACTCCTGCATATGCCAATCCGGCAATCAACTTTGCACCGGATGACATGGGATCGGATGAGGCAATGGGCGGAGTGCTTCTTGATATACTTACAGTGATTATCGCATTTATATTTGCAATCACAATAAGCAACACGATTACCAAAGAGGCTTCAACGATAGGAACGCTCCGCGCATCAGGTTATACAAGAGGCGAGCTTGTAAGGCACTATCTCTCAATGCCTGTCATTGTTACGCTTTTTGCAGCAATTACAGGTAATATTCTGGGATATACGGTATTCAAAAATGTAGTGGTTTCGATGTATTATAACAGCTACAGCCTTCCGACATATGTAACGATATGGAATTCACAGGCATTTGTTAAGACAACGGTTATTCCGGTCATAATTATGCTTGTCGTTAATCTTATTATAATAATGAGAATGATGAGACATACGCCGCTTCAGTTCCTGCGTCATGATATGAAGAAATCAAAAAAAGGCAAGGCAGTGCGCCTTCCGGACTGGAGCTTCTTAAACCGTTTCAGAATCAGAATAATGATTCAGAACAGGGCGAACTACATAGTTCTTTTTGTCGGAATATTCTTTATCGCAGTTATGCTGGCGATGGCGGTAGGAATGCCTGATACACTTGCCTACTACAAGAAAAATGCGGCAGACATGATGTTTACAAAATATCAGTATGTCCTCAAATCGTATGAAGATGATGATAACAATGTAATATCAACGGAGAATGCTGATGCGGAGAAGTTCAGTATGACATCGCTGCTTCGCAAGGGTGACCAGCTTGATGAGGAAGTATCCGTATACGGTGTCGCAGATAACAGCCGCTATGTTAAGATAGACGGACTTGGCAGACTTAATGGGAATGAAGTATATATTTCGGATTCATTTGCAGATAAATACAGTATTAAAGCCGGTGATGACATTCTGCTTGACGAAAAATACGAGAATAAGCAGTACACCTTCAAGGTCGTGGGAATATATGACAAGAGTCAGAGTATTGCAGTGTTTATACCGATAGGTCAGTACCGCAGCGTGTTTGGCCTTGATAATGAAGAATTCACGGGATACATGTCGGATTCGGAGATTACTGACATAGCAGAGGACTATATTGCAACAGTCATTACAGAACGCGATATCACTAAGATGTGCGACCAGCTCGACCATTCAATGGGCTCGTACATGACGTATTTCCAGTACCTGTGCATACTTCTGTCAGCGGTAATGATATATCTTCTGACAAAGCTTATTATCGAGAAAAACGAAAATGCTATCTCAATGACCAAGATTCTCGGCTATGAAAACAAAGAGATTGCCGGGCTGTACATGCTTTCGACAACAATAGTGCTTGTCATTGCAGATATATTCAGCGTAATTCTCGGTGTTATCGTAATGAATACTGTATGGCGCGTAATGCTGTTCTCATACAGCGGATGGTATGCATTCCACTTCTATCCGAGCGGCTATGCCAAGATGTTTGTGTTTATACTGATGGGATATCTGATAGTCATGGTGCTTGACTTCAACAGAATCAGAAAGATTCCTATGGATAAGGCGCTTAAGGAGGCGAATCAGGAGTAGCATTACTCCTGATTCACAACCTGAATCTGGCAGACCTTCATGGCTTCAAGTGCATTATTATGGCTTGCAGGTGTTACGCCTGCACAGCATGATGCATCAACAATGACAGGAACCTCAGGCAGATAAGCCTTGGCAATCATGGCATTAGAGATTACACATATGTCAGTGCAGAGACCGATAAGTGTTATATCTTCAACAGGTGCCTTGCGGCTGAGCGCTGCAAGCACCTCGCCAAGTCTTACGCTGCCGAAGGTAGGCTTCTCAATCGCAGGCTCATCAATCAGCTCTGCAACAGAAGGGTTAAGCTCCCAGCCTTCTGTTCCCTTAACACAGTGAACAACAGGAAGATTCTTACCTTCCTGTGTGGAAAGATAATCTTCTCCGTGA